>JBCCEE010000004.1:0-65567 GCA_039030415.1 Acidobacteriota bacterium | reverse complement strand
GTTATGAGTATCGTCTTAGCGATCGGAAGCTTAACGCTTTTTGCGATCTGGTGGATATAGCAGCCGATAGCCTATGAGGGTAGCGATGGAGGTAAGGAATAACCAAACGTGTCCTGCCGGCTGATCGATTTGCCGCATGCGGTCGACGCAGCGGGGGATACGGTTCTGGTGGAAGCCATGCTGGACGAGCTGGCCGTCACCGCAACCGACGCCACCGCCCACGAGCTGGTGACCTACCGCAACGGTGAACGCCGTCAGCAGGACTTCGAGCGCCTGCACCCCCAAGCAGGAGACACCCCGACGACCCGCCTGCACGACGAAGGCGTCTACCTAGTCACCGGTGGCCTCGGCGGCCTCGGTCGAACCCTGGCCGCCTATCTCGCCGAGACCTACCGCGCCCGCCTGGTGCTGATCGGTCGCTCTTCCCTACCGGAACCCGAGGCTTGGGCGTCATGGCTCGAGGAGCACGGCGAGGACGACGCCACCAGCGTCAAGATCCGTGCCCTGCAGGCGATGCAGTCGGCTGGCGGCGAGGTGATGGTGGAAAGCGCCGACGTCGCCGACGTCGAGGCTCTGCGGGCGGTGCGTGACGCCGCCGTCCAGCGCTTCGGCCGAATCGATGGCGTGATTCACGCTGCTGGCATTCCGGGCGGCGGCATCCTGCAGCTCAAGACCGCCGAGGCGGCGACCGCTATCTTGAGCCCCAAGGTCGACGGCGTCCGGGCGCTCGCCGAGGTTTTCCTCGGCGACGACGAGCTCGACTTCCTGTTCATTTACTCGTCGGTGGCTTCGATCTTGGGCGAGTTCGGCCAAGCCGACTACTGCGCCGCCAACGCCTTCCTCGACGCGTTCGCGGCGGCTCGCGCCGGCCGACGGCCACCGGTGCTGACGGTCAACTGGGACGTGTGGGGCGATGTCGGCCTAGCGGTCGACACCGAGGTCCCCGGGCACCTGCGTGCCTGGCGCGAAGAGATGCTCGCCAAGGGCTTGCGCTCGAGCGAGGGCCTGGCAGTCTTCGAACGCCTGCTGACCGCCGGTCTCGACGACACCGATCAACCCCAGCTGGTGGTCTCTACGCAGGATCTCCACGGCCGCATCGAGCTCGGCAAGAGCTTCACCGGCGAGCGCTTCCTGAACGAGCTCGGGCTGGCGCCGGAGGTGGCCGACAGCCCGGCGCCCGAAGCGGCGAAGCCCATTTCCAAGCTCGGATCGCAGGCGATGGAGCAGCGTCTCACCGAGATCTGGGAGAAGGTCCTGGGGGTCGAGGTCAAAGTCCAAGACAACTTCTTCGACCTCGGTGGAAACTCGCTGGTCGGCCTCCAGCTCGTCGGTGAGGTCAACCGTGAATTCGGCAGCCAGGTGACTCCCGTCGAGCTATTCGAGAGACCCACCGTACGGGGTTTGAGGCAGCTGCTCGAGCCGGAATCTGAGCCGGTGCAGGAAACCGCACCGCGCGCCCGCCGGCAAGACAGCGATCAGGACGTCGCCATCGTCGGCATGGCCGGCCGCTTCCCGGGCGCCGCCGATGTCGACGAGCTGTGGCAAAACCTGCGCGACGGGGTCGAATCGGTGCGCTTCTTCAGCGACGAGGAGCTCCTGGCCGCCGGCGTTGCGCCCGAGCTTCTCGAAGATCCACTGTACGTGCGTGCCGGCTCGGTGGTCGATGGCATCGACCTTTTCGACGCTCGCTTGTTCGGCTACTCGCCGCGCGAAGCCGAGATCATGGATCCCCAGCAGCGCCTTTTCCTGGAGTGCGCTTGGGAAGCCTTGGAGACCGCGGCCTGCGATCCGCGGCGCTACCCAGGACGCATCGGCGCGTTCGCCGGCTCGAACCTCAGCACCTACCTGCTCAAGCTGCATGCGGATCCCGAGGTTGCCGCTTCCCTCAACATGCTGCAGGCGATCCTCGGCAACGACAAAGACGCCCTGACCACCCGGGTGTCCTACAAGCTCGACCTGACCGGCCCGAGCATCGCCGTCCAGACCTTCTGCTCGACGTCCCTGGTGGCGGTCCACATGGCAGCTCGCAGCCTGCTCGACGGCGACTGTGACGCGGCCCTGGCTGGCGGTATCCGCATCGTCGTGCCGTCCGAACAGGGTTATCTCTATGAAGAGCGCGGCATCGCGCCGCGCGACGGTCACACCCGCTCGTTCGACGCGTCCGCCACCGGAGCGGTGCTCGGCAACGGCGTCGGCGTGGTGGTGCTCAAGCGCTTGGAAGACGCGATTGCCGATGGCGATCCTATCCGCGCCGTCATCAAGGGCTCGGCGATCAACAACGACGGCGCCGGCAAAGCCGGCTACACGGCACCGTCCGTCGACGGCCAGGTGCAGGTGGTGCGCGACGCGCTCGCCGCCGCCCGGGTCGATCCGGAAACGGTGAGCTACGTCGAGGCCCACGGCAGCGCTACCGAGCTCGGCGACCCGATCGAGGTCACCGCGCTGACGCGCGCCTACGGCAGCGCCAACGGCTCGAACTCGAAATGTGCCATCGGTTCTGTGAAGTCGAATTTCGGTCACCTCGACCGGGCGGCCGGTGTCGCCGGCCTGATCAAGACGGTGATGTCGCTCGAGCGCCGCGAGCTGGTGCCGAGCATCAACTACGAGACCCCCAATCCTCAGATCGACTTCGCGTCGAGCCCGTTCCAGGTGCAGGTCGAGCGCGCCTCCTGGGAGCGCAATGGCCATCCGCGGCGTGCCGGCGTCAACTCCCTCGGCATGGGCGGCACCAACGTCCACGTGATCCTCGAAGAAGCGCCCGAGGTGCCGATCGAGGAAGCTGCGGTCCAAGGGGGCACCGGCCAGCAGGGTGCTGGCGAGGATGGCAGGCAGCTGTTGGCGCTGTCGGCGGCTACGCCTTGGTCGCTCGAGCGCGCCACCGAGCGCCTCGCCGAACATCTGGAATCGCGGCAGAAAGCCGGCGGCCTCGACGCCGCCGAGCTCGCCGACGTGGCCTACACCCTTCAGATGGGTCGCCGAGAGCTGAGCTACCGCCGCATGCTGGTATGCCGAGACGGCGCCGGTGCCGTGGCCGGGCTAGCCGGCCGCGACAAGGCTCGGGCCTTATTCTCGGGCCACGCCGAAGACGGTGGTCGCACCCGAGTCTTCCTCTTCCCCGGGCTGGGCGGCCAGTACGTCACCATGGGTCGCGGGCTCTACGATCAGGAGCCGGTATTCCGCGACGTCGTCGATCGCGCCGCGACCCTGCTCGAGCCGCAGCTCGGCGTCGACTTGCGGGAGGTGCTCTATCCCGCACCAGACTCGAGCTCGGCGGACGGCTCGGCAGCACCGAGCTCCTCGAACGACAACGGCCAACCGAAGATCGACCTGCGGGCCATGCTGAAACGTGGCCAGAGCCAAGGCGAGAACGCCACCGAGGCCGCTCAGCAACGTCTCGACCGCACTCTCTACACCCAGCCCGCCCTATTCGTCGTCGAGTACGCCCTCGCGCGTCTGTGGCTCGAGCGCGGCGTCCAGCCCGACTCCATGCTGGGCTACTCGATCGGCGAGTACGTGGCGGCCTGCCTGGCCGGCGTCATGTCCTTCGAGGATGCCCTGGAGCTGGTGGCCTTCCGAGCCCGCCTGATCGAGGATCTGCCGGCCGGCGGCATGCTGGCGGTGGCGCTCGAGGAGATCGAAGTCGCGGCGCGTCTCGAAGATCATCCCGAGCTGTCGATCGCGGCGGTCAACACTCCGCAGCAGACGGTGGTCGCCGGCCCCGACGAAGCGCTCGACCGGCTGACCGAGCGTCTCGAGGCGGAAGGCGTCTCCAGCCGTCGACTGCAGGTCTCCCACGCTTTTCACTCGGTCATGCTGAGCGCCGCTGCCGAGGCTCTCACCGAGAGAGCCGCGCGGATCGAGCTCTCGGCTCCCGATATCCCCTTCGTGTCGAACGTCACCGGCACCTGGATCAGCGATGAGGACGCCACCGCCCCATCCTATTGGGCTCGCCACATGTGCCAGGCGGTTCGGTTTTCGGACGGTCTCGAAGTAGCGCTCGCCAAGGGATCGCCGGTGCTGCTCGAGGTGGGTCCGCAGGCTCTGTCTAGCCTCGCCCTGCAGCATCCGGCAGCGTCCGCCAGCGAAGGCGGCACGGCGGTGCCGGTCGTCTCGTCTCTGCGGCACGCTTTCGAGAGCGGATCGGACAGCGCTTACCTGCTGTCTGCCCTCGGCAAGCTGTGGCTCGCCGGCGCGGAGATCGAGTGGCACCTCCTGCACGGCGAGGCACCTCGTCGCCGGCGTCTGCTGCCGACCTACGCGTTCGACCGCCAGCGCTACTGGATCGAGACCCGTGCCGACCACAGGCTGTCGACGCCGGTGACCTCGGAAGCGGCGAGCGCCGACCCCGGCGACGTCGGCGTCGGTTCTTATGCCCGGCCCGATCTGCGAGTCGAGTACGTCGCCCCGCGCGATGAGCTCGAGGAATCGATCGCGGTCATCTGGCGTGAGCTGCTCGGCGTCGCCCAGGTCGGCATCAACGACAACCTGCTCGAGCTCGGCGGCGACTCACTGCTCGCGACTCGCATGATCTCGCGCCTGCGCGAAGTGGTGGGCTTCGAGCTGCCGATCCGCCTGTTCTTCGAAGCCCCGACCATCGATCAACTGGCGACGGCGATCCGCGAGCTGCAGGCCGAACAGAGCCCGCCACCGGATCCTGTCGACGACCCCGGCGAGATCGAACAAGACGACCTGCAAGAGCTCCTTGCCCTGGTAGGACAAATGTCCGAGGAAGAGCTCGATGCCGAGCTCGCCCGCCGCCAGGCAGGCGAGCTGGTGACAGCTGTGGAGGAAGACCGATGAAGCGTTGGCTCAAGCTCCTTGCAGGCGGTCTGCTGACCGTGATGATCATCGCCGCGCTAGTGGCTTTCTGGTGGCTCCGCCGGCCCTGGCCACAGGTCAGCGGCGAGCTGACTCTCGCCGGCCTAGAGGCCCCGGTGGAAGTGCTACGCGACGAGCTCGGCGTGCCGCAGATCTACGCCAACAGCGCCGCCGATTTGTTCTTTGCCCAGGGCTTCGTCCACGCTCAGGACCGCATGTGGCAGATGGAGTTCAACCGTCGCGGCGGCCACGGCACACTCAGCGCCGTCCTTGGCCCTGGAACCCTGCGCTACGATCGCGCCAGCATCACCCTCGGCCTAGGTGCCGCGGCTCAGCGCGAGGTCGATGCCATGCCCGCCGAGGCACGTTCTCTCCTCGAGGCCTATGCCGCGGGCGTCAACGCCTATCTCGACAGCCACCGCGGGCGCCTAGCCCTCGAGTTCCAGCTGGTGGGGGTCGACCCCGAGCCGTGGACCGCTGTCGACTCGGTGGTGCTGGTCAAGCTGATGTACTGGATCCTGGCGGAGAACGCCTCTTTCGAGGTCTCGCGCGCCCGCTTCCTGGCTAGGGTCGACGAGGCGGCGGTAGCGGCTCTGCTGCCGCCCTACAGCGACGGCGCACCGGTGATCGTGCCGTCCGAGGCCGACGGCTACTCGTGGCTCAAAGACGCCGAGCTCGAAGGCTTCAAGGAGCTGGCGCCGGTGTTTGGCAATCCCGGTCCGCACCAG
This sequence comes from Acidobacteriota bacterium, assembly GCA_039030415.1. Taxonomy (GTDB): domain Bacteria; phylum Acidobacteriota; class Thermoanaerobaculia; order Multivoradales; family J023; genus JAAELT01. The sequence continues at coordinate 60,021 of JBCCEE010000004.1, read as the reverse complement.
GGCAGCAACAGCTGGGCGGTGACCGGCGAGCGGACCACCACCGGTCGCCCGATGCTCGCCAACGACACCCACCTCGATCTCTTCATGCCCTCCGCATGGTACGCCAACGGGCTCCACGGTGACGGCTTCGAGGTCGTCGGCTTTTCCCTGATCGGTGCACCCGGCGTGGTCCTCGGGCACAACGGCACCATCGCCTGGGGCATCGCCGATCTGGTGCCGGACATCCAGGACTACTACCTGGAGGAGCTCGACGACTCGGACAACCCGACTCGCTACCGCTTCGGCGAGGAGTGGCGGGACCTCACCATCGAAAAGCACACCATCAGAGTGAAGGACGCGCCCGACGAGGAGTGGGTGGTGCACCGCACGCACCACGGGGCGATCCTCAACTCGATCATCGGCCGGCTGCGCGACGCGCCACCGATGGCCCTGCAGTGGTCGGGCGAGCGCGGCACCACGGTCTTTCAGTCGCTCTTCGATCTCGCACGCGCCACCGACTGGCCGTCCTTCCGCCAGGCTCTGTCGACCTGGGATGGGCCGCACATGAGCTTCATCTACGCCGATGCGTCCGGCAACATCGGCTTCCAGGCCGCCGGTCGGGTACCGATCCGCAACCCGAACCACCCGGGCTCGGTACCGGTGCCTGGCTGGACCGGTGAATACGAGTGGGGACCGGCCATCCCTTACGAGCTCATGCCGCACAGCGCCAATCCACCGGAGGGCTTCGTGGTCGCCGCCAACCACAAAGCGATCGACGATGACTACCCTTTTCCGATGGGTTACGAGTGGGCGGATCCTTACCGCGCTCTCCGCATTACCGAGGTCTTGGCCGAGTCCGACCAGACCGATCTCGACGATCATGGCTCACTCCAGAACGACACCATGCACTGGCCGGCACGCGAGCTGCGCCCGCATCTCCTCGAGCTACTCGAAGCCGAGGACGAACACGAGCGCGCCGCTCTCGATGCCCTAACCAACTGGAACCTGCGGCTCGACCCGGGTGAGATCGGCGCCGCCGTCTACCAGGCTTGGTACTGGCACTTCTTCCGGGCGGTAGCGGGTGACGAGCTCGGCGACAAACTGCTCGAAGAGTACGGCGAGTACTACTGGGTCCACGGCCCCGCCATGCGCGCTCTAATCGATCAGGTCGACCACCCGCTGTTCGATGACTCCACCACCTCGGAGATCGAGGGACGAGACGATATCGCCCAGCGTGCCTTCCGCGAGACCGTAGCCTGGCTGCGCGAGCATTACGGCGACGAGCCCACGGACTGGCGCTGGGGACGTATGCACCCCCTGACCCTCACCCACCGTCCGCTCGGCATGGCCGACATCCCGATCCTGAGCGGCTTGGCAAACGGTGGCCCGGTGCCGGCGCCGGGCGGTGACCGCTTCACGGTCAACGCCGCCTGGTTCTCCACCGAGCCGGAATCGCCCTTCGACGCCGAAGCCGGTGCCGCCCAGCGCATTCTGATCGATGTGGGCGACTGGGACAGCTCGCTGGCGATCAACAGCACCGGACAGTCCGAGCACCTCTTCCATCGCCACCGAGAGGATCAGCTCGAGCTGTGGCAACAGGGGAAGTACCACCCGCTACCGTTCAGCCGCAAAGCGGTGGAAGCAGCGTCCAAGAACACGTTGAATCTCGTCCCAGAGGGACCGTGACACCGAGAGTACGCCGCTCGAGAACCCTACGCTGGGCGACGCCGAAACCTATCCGGCACATCGTGTCGGCCTGAATCGATGGCGCTCGCCCCAGGAGTCGATCATGCCGTCATCTCCAGATACCCTCCAGGCCGCCGAGCAGCTCTCCGCAAAACAGCGAGCGCTGCTTCATATGCTGCTCGCCGAGCGCCAGGCCGCACGGCGTAGGCCAGCCGCTCAGCCGACCCCTGCCAAAGAGCCCGACCGCATCGCCCGGCGCACTAGCGACGGTCCGGCACCGCTGTCTTTCGCTCAGCAGCGCTTGTGGTTCATCGACCAGCTCGACCCCGGCAACCCGTCTTTCAATATTCCGGCGGCGATTGAGATCAACGGCGAGCTCGACGTTGCACTCATGCACCGCTGTCTGCAACGCATCGTGGCTCGCCACGAGACCTTGCGCACCCGCTTTGGGTCCGAGAACGGGCAACCGCTTCAGATCATCGAAACGAGCGCGGAGCTGGCGCTGCCGCTCGTAGACCTGCGCTATCTCGACGCTTCCATGCGGGCGTACGAGATCGACCGCCGTATCACCGGCGAATGCCTCAACGCCTTCGACCTCGCCACCTGCCCTCTGCTGCGCATGACCCTACTGAAGGTCGACGCCAGCACCCACGTGTTGATCATGATCCTGCACCACAGCGTCGGCGACGTGTGGTCGGTACGGGTGCTGATGAAGGAGCTCGTCGCTCTCTACGACACCCTTCGCCGTGACGTGGACGCGGCCGATCCGCTGCCGCGTCTGCCTATCCAATACGCCGACTACGCCGTGTGGCAGAACGACTGGTTGAGCGGCGAAGTGCTGGAGGCCGAGACCCGCTTCTGGAAAGAGCATCTCGGCGACCGACCCGACGCCCTCGAGCTGCCCTACGACCGACCGCGACCGCCGATCCAGACCTCGCGGGGCGCCAAGCATTTCCTGAGCCTGCCCCAACCTTTGGTCGACACCATGCGCACCCTCGGTCAACAGGCCGGCACTTCCCTATTCATGAGCCTGCTGGCGGTTTGGAACGTCCTCCTCTACCGCTACACCGGCCAGGACGACGTGGTGGTCGGAGCCCCGGTCGCCAACCGCAACCGCTCCGAGCTCGAAGGCCTGATCGGCTTCTTCGTCAACTCTCTGGTGCTGCGCACCCAGCTCGGCGGTCGCCCGACCTTCCGCGAGCTCCTCGCCCAGCAGCGCGACGTCGTGCTCACCGCCTTCAGCCACCAGCAGTTCCCGTTCGAGAAGCTGGTGGAGATTCTCCAGCCCGAGCGCGACATGAGTCGCAACGCCCTCTACCAGGTGGATTTCATCCTCCAGAATTCGCCACGCTCCGCCTACGAGCTCGAAGGCCTGGAGTTCAAGGCCCTGCCGGCGCGCAACAACACCGCCCAGCTCGACATGACCCTAGACCTTTGGGAAGAGGGCGAAGGCATCGGCGGCTGGATCGAATACGACGTCGATCTCTTCGACGCCACCACCGTGCGGCGCATCGCCCGCCACTACTCTGGCGTGCTCGCAGCGGTGACTGGCGAGCCCGACCGCTCGATCGACGACCTGAGCTGGCTGACACCGGCCGAGAGTCAACAGCTGCTGCGGGAGTGGAACGACACCGCTCGGCGCTACGCACACGCTGAGAGCATCCATGAGTTGATCGCCGACCAAGCGCGAGCGACCCCCGAAGCGCCGGCCCTGGCTGGCCCCAGCCTCACCGCCGACGGACCCTGGACCCGCCTCACCTATGGCGAGCTCGCCGCCCGGTCTGCCGAGCTCGCCCGACGGCTGCGCGCTCTCGGCGTCGCGCCTGACCAGCCGGTGGGTATCTACATGGAGCGCTGCGTCGAGGCTCTGGTGGCCATGGTCGCCACCCTGGAAGCTGGCGGCGCCTACATGCCCATGGACCCGGCTTATCCAGCCGAGCGGCTGGCCACCGTGCTCGACGACGCCCGGCCGCACTGGGTTCTCACTACGCGCGCCCTGCTCCCCAGCCTGCCGTCTGAAGATACGACTGGCGTCCGTGGTCTGGCCCTCGACGGCGCTTGGCCGGACGCGCCACCTGCCTCTGAGGTCCCGCAGCCCGTCCGCCGCGGCCACTTGGCCTACGTCATCCATACTTCGGGCTCCACCGGCCGCCCCAAGGGCATCCAGGTCACGCACGGTAACCTGATCAACGCCTATCAGGCGTGGGAAGACAGCTATGGCCTGCGGGCCGCTGCTAAAGCTCACCTCCAGATGGCGAGCTTCTCCTTTGACGTCTTCTCCGGCGACTTAGTGCGCGCCCTGTGCTCGGGCGCCAAGCTCGTGCTGTGCCCGCGTGAAACTCTACTGCTGCCCGACAAGCTCTACGACCTGATGCGCAGAGAAGAGATCGACGCGGCCGAGTTCGTGCCGGCGGTGGTGCGCGCTCTGGTGCAGTATCTCGAAGACAGCAGCCAACGCCTCGACTTCATGCGCCTGATGGTCGCTGGCTCGGACGCCTGGTTCGCCGACGAGTATCGCCGCGTACACGATCTGTGCGGCCCGGAGACCCGGCTGATCAACTCCTACGGGGTCAGCGAGGCGACGATCGACAGCTCCTTCTTCGAGGACACACCGGACGGTGGAAGGCTGCGCCCCGGCCTGGTGCCGATCGGCCGCCCGTTCGGCAACAACCGCCTGATCATCCTCGACGAGGGCCTGTCGCCAGCCCCTATCGGCATGGCCGGCGAGCTCTACATTGCCGGCTACGGCGTGTCTCGTGGCTACCTCCACCAGGCGCGCCAGAACGCCGAGAAGTTTCTGCCCGATCCCTATGCCATCAACGCCGGTGAGCGCCTCTACCGCACTCAGGATCGAGCGCGCTTCCTGGCCAGCGGCGACGTCCACTTCCTTGGCCGTCTCGACCACCAGATCAAGATCCGCGGCTACCGCATCGAGCTCGGCGAGATCGAATCCACCCTCGGCCAGCACGCAGCTATCAACGCGGCAGTGGTCGCGACGCACCGTAAGGGCGCCGCCGATCCCCAGCTGGTGGCCTATCTCGAGCTCGACGGCACCGAGGAAGGCTTCGATACGAAGGCGGCCGATAGCGACCAGGCACGCGACTTCGAACGCCATGTCGGCGCAACCCTGCCCGACTACATGGTGCCGTCGGTGTGGATCGTTCTCGCGCGCCTACCCGTGTTACCCAACGGCAAGATCAACCGCCGCGCTCTGCCGGCCCCCGACAACTTCTTCGACGACGAGCGACCCAAGGTCGCTCCACGCACTCCGGTCGAAGAGGTCCTGTGCGACATCTGGCGAGAGGTGCTCGAAACCGAGGTCGGCGTCACCGACAACCTCTTCGAGCTCGGCGCCCACTCTCTGCTCCTCACCCAGGTGGTGTCGCGGATGCGCGAGCGCCTCGACGTCGAGCTGTCGCTGCGCACCTTCTTCGAGGGGCCGAACGTCGAGCATCTGGCGCGTGCCGTCGAGCGTCTGCAGGATCAGGGCGAGCGCCCTGGCGAGCCGCCGATCGTGCGGGTTGACCGCGACACCCTGACGCACCTACCGCTGTCCTTCACCCAGGAGCGGATGTTCTTTCTCGACCAGCTCGAGCCGGGTCTGAGCGCCTACAACGTGCCGGGCGCCGTCCACATGCACGGCCCACTCGATGTGCCGGCGCTGCAGGCCGCCTACACCGAGATCGTGCGTCGCCACGAGATCTTTCGAACCACTTACGAGGTGATCGATAGTCGAGCCACTGCCCGCCTCCATCAGCCCGAGCCCTTTCTCTTACCGATCGTCGATCTCGAGCACTTGCCGGAAGGCGAACGCGAAGCGCTCGCCATGGCCTTCGCCCGAGCCAATGCCCGGGCCCCCTTCGATCTTCAGAATGGACCGGTGCTGCGCGCCCGGCTGGTTCGTCTGGCGGACGAACGCCACCTGCTGGCCATGACCACCCACCACATCGCCTACGACATGTGGGCACGAGAGATCTTTATCTTCGAGCTCGGCACCCTCTACCGCGCCTTCACCCACCGGCAGCCCTCCCCCCTGCCCGAGCCTGAGATCCAGTTCGTCGACTACGCCGCCTGGCAGCGCGGTTACATGCAAGGCGAGGTGCTGGCCGCCGAGCTCGGCTACTGGCGCGATCAGCTCGCCGGCGCCCCAGGGCAGCTCGAGCTACCGATCGACCTACCGCGACCCGCCGTCCAGAGTTACCGCGGAGCCCGCCAATACCTACGCCTGCCCAAGGAAGTGGCGCGCGGCGTCGACGCTCTCAGCCGGCGCTGCGAGGCCACGACCTACATCACGCTGATGGCGGCCTTCAAGGCCCTGCTCTACCGCTACAGCCACCAGACCGGCCTGGCCGTCGGCTCGCCGATCGCTAACCGCAATCGGGTCGAAGTCGAAGGCCTGATCGGCTTCCTGGCCAACACCCTCGTGCTCTACACCGACCTTGGCGGTCGTCCCGACTTCCTGACGCTTCTCGGCCGGGTGCGAGAGAGCGCTCTCGGTGCCTACGCGCACCAGGATGTCCCCTTCGAGCTGCTCGTGCACGAGCTCCAGCCCGAACGCGATATGAGCCGATCACCGCTTTTCCAGGTGATGTTCAACTACATGCAGAGCTACTCCGCGCCGTCGGTCGATCTCGATGAGCTCACCCTAGAGCTCGACCGCATGCACAGCGGCGCCGCCATGTTCGAGATCAATATCGACATGTGGGAAACGGAGGAAGGCTTCGCCGGGGTCGTCGAATACTGCACCGACCTGTTCCACCACACCACGATCACTCGCCTGGCCGTCCACTTCGAGAATCTTCTCCATGATCTCGTCGCTCACCCCGAGCGCCAGCTCGACGAGCTCCACCTGCTCTCAGCGGCGGAGCGTCACCAGCTGCGGCATGATTGGAACGACTCCCGGACGGCTCTGCCCACGACCACCGCCGCGGCCGATCTTCCCCTCGACGCCGGCTTCCTCGAGCGCTTCGACGCCTGGGTGGACCACACGCCCAACGCCACCGCTGCGGTGTGCGATGGCCAGCGCCTCGATTACCGTCAGCTGGCCCAGCGCTCCGACGCCCTAGCTGCAGAGTTGAACGCCCGCGGCATCGGCCATGAGCACATCGTTGCCCTGCTCGCCGAGCGCGACCTCGACTTCCTAACCGCCGTGCTGGCGGTCATGAAGGTTGGCGCCGCCTACCTTCCGCTCAACCCCGACCATCCTCCAGCCCGCCTCGCCACCGTCGTGCGGGCGAGCGGCGCCGTGCGCGTGCTGGCCGGCCCGGGTTTCGGCGACCGCCTCGCGCCGGCGCTCGCCCGGGCCGAGCCCAACCGCGAAGACGCAACCGCGAAGATCGACTCTCTGCCGGCGCTTCTAGCCCGGGCCGACGCCGCCGAGGGCCATGAGCTCAGGATTCGACCACCGCGCCCCGAGAACCTCGCCTACGTGATCTACACGTCGGGCTCCACCGGTTTACCCAAGGGCGTGCTGCTCGAGCATCGCGGCATGCTCAACCACCTCTACACCAAGCAGTTCCTGCTGGACTTGGCACCCGGCGACCGGGTCGCCCAGACTGCCTCTCAGACCTTCGACATCTCGGTTTGGCAGTTTCTCCTGCCGCTCATGACCGGTGCCGAAGTCCACGTCTACCGCGATGAGATCAGCCACGATCCGGCGGCGCTGGTACGCCGGGTGGCGGAGGACGGCATCACCATTCTCGAAACCGTGCCGTCTATGATGCAGGCGATGGTCGCCGCCGCTGAAGGCGCCGAGCTGGCACCTGACGACCTCGCCCTGCGCTGGCTCATGCCCACCGGCGAGGCCCTGCCACCGGCCCTGGCGGCACGCTGGCTCGAACGCTACCCCTCTGTGCCGCTAGTCAATGCCTACGGTCCGACGGAATGCTCGGACGACGTCAGCTGTGCCGTCATCCGTCAGCCTCCCGGCGAGGATGTCGCCACGATGCCGATCGGCCGACCGCTCGAGAACCTGCGGCTCGATGTGGTCGACTCCCGCCTCGAACCAGTGCCCATCGGCGTGCACGGCGAGCTCGTGGTGGGAGGTATCGGCGTCGGTCGCGGCTACCTCGGCGATCCGCGCCGCACTGCCACGACTTTCCTGCCGACCAGCCAGGAGGATACTGAGGGGCATGGTGGAGCGCGCCTCTACCGCACTGGTGACCGGGTGCGTCTGACCGCAGACGGCACGATTCATTTCCTGGGCCGTATCGACCACCAGGTCAAAGTGCGGGGTTACCGCATCGAGCTTGGCGAGATCGAATCCGCCCTGGGACGCCTACCGCAGGTCGCCGAAGCCGTGGTCCTAGCACGCGGCGAGGAAGGCAGTGCCGACAAACGCCTAGTGGCCTACGTGCGGCCGGTCGATGTCGAAGAGGAGCTGCTCGATGCCGCCACTCTGCGCACCGTCCTCAAGGACACTCTGCCCGACTACATGGTGCCGTCCTTCGTGGTCACTCTGCCGCAATTCCCGGTCACCGCCGCCGGCAAGATCGACCGCAAGGCCCTGCCCGCGCCGACGGGCCAGCAGCTCGACGCGCGCACCTACGTCGAGCCGCGGGACGACGACGAGCGCATCCTGACCGAGATCTTCTCCGAGATTCTCGGTATCGAGCGGGTTGGCGTCCATGACGACTTCTTCGACCTCGGAGGCCACTCTTTGCTCGGCCTGCAGGTGGTCGCTCGGGTGCGCGATCGTTTTGGTGTCGACGCCCCGCTGCGGGTGCTGTTTGAAAACTCGACCGTTGCTGGCATGGCCGAAGCGGTGCGGGTGGTGCGTTGGGCCGGCGAGGCCACAGACCTCGAGTCGACCGAAGGCTTCGACGAGCTCGACGAGGACGACCTGGAGGAGGGCGCTCTTTGAACGTCGTCCAGCTCATGTCGCAGCTCGAGAGTCGCGGCGTGCGGCTATGGGCCGACGGCGAACTGCTGCGATTCAAAGCCCCCAAAGGGGCTCTCGTCGATCCCCTCAAAGCTCAGCTAAGGGCGCGCAAGGCCGAGATCCTCGACTTTCTACGGGTCGTGCAGGCCCCGTCGGGCAACGGCACCCCGCCGATCGAACGGACTGCGCGCGACGGTCGCCTCGCCCTCTCCTTCGCCCAGGAGCGACTGTGGTTCATCGACCGCTGGCAGCCGGGTCAGGCGACCTACAACATCGCCGACGCGGTCCGCCTGCGCGGCCGACTCGACGTAGCTGCGGCGCGGCGCAGCCTGGCCGAGATTGCCCGCCGCCATGAGAGCCTACGCACCACGTTCGCGGCGCGAGATGGCGAGCCCTACCAGGTGATCGCCGAGGGCTGGCGCCCCGATCTGTCGATTGTCGACCTGTCCGCCACCACGAACGGCGCCGCCGCGGTCGAGAAACTGAGTGCGATGCTCGCCGATCAGCCTTTCGACCTCGAGCGCGGCCCCCTGATGCGCGCCTGTCTACTGCGGGTGGCGGCCGACGAGCACGTGCTGGTTTTTGTGCTGCATCACATCATCAGCGACGGTTGGTCCACAGGCCTTCTGATCTACGAGCTGTCGGCACTGTATGCAGCCGAGACAAGGGCGGTCGAGACTCGGGCGGCCGAGACTCGGGCCACTGCGAAGCACTCGCAGGCCACTGGGCCGCGAGCCGGCAACGGTGCAGCGGTCGAAGCTTTACCAACCCTGCCGATCCAGTATGCCGACTATGCGGCTTGGCAGCGGCAGTGGCTCGAAGGTCAGGTGATGGAACGCCAGCTCGACTACTGGAAAGAGCAGCTGGCCGGCAGCCACGGAGCCCTCGACCTGCCCACGGACAGACCGCGGCCGCCGGTTCAGACCTTCCGTGGCGCGCTCCACCGTTTCCGTCTGCCGGCCGGCACGATGGCCGCCTGTGATCGCCTGGCGGCAGGCGGCGTCACCCGCTTCATGGTTTTGCTAGCGGCCTTCTCAGCCCTCCTTCACCGTGTAACGGGGGCGAAAGACGTGAGCATCGGATCGCCCACCGCCAACCGTGGGCGGACCGAGCTCGAGAGCCTCATCGGCTTCTTCGTCAACGTCGTCACCCTGCGCCAGCGTCTAGCGCCCGGCACTCCTTTCCGGCAGCTCGTCGAATGGTCTCGCGCCACCGCGCTCGACGCCTTTGCCAACCAGGACGTTCCCTTCGAGAAGCTCGTCGAGGAATTGCGACCGACCCGCGACCCGAGCCGTCCACCTCTCTTCCAGGTAGTCTTCGCCCTCCAGAACGCGCCTGCCGCAGCCCTCGAGGCACCCGGCTTGACCCTCGAACCGGTGCAGTTCGAGCACAGCACCGCCAAGTTCGACCTGACCCTGAACGTTACCGACCAGCCGAGTGGCCCGGTCGAGCTAGCCGCTGAGCTCGAATACAACACCGACCTCTTCGACGCTACGACCACCGTCCGACTGGCGCGCCTCTTCGTGCATCTCCTCGACGCGGCCACCAGCAGCCCAGACGCAGCGATCGAGCACCTGCCGCTCCTCGACGCCAGCCAGCGCCACCAGCTTCTGGCCGACTGGAACGACACCGACCAGCCGGGCCTCGACGAGATGGTAGTTTCTCAGCTCTTCGCCCGGCAGGTCGAACGCCGGCCAGACGCCATTGCCCTCACCGACCCGCTCGGCAACCTGACCTACGGTGAGCTGGCGCGGCGGGCACAGCGGATCGCAGGGACCCTCCACGCCTGCGGTCTAACCCCAGAACAGCCGGTGGCCCTGCTGTGCGAGCGCTCGAGCGAGACGGTGGCGGCGATCCTCGGAGTGCTCGAGGCCGGGGGCTTCTACGTCCCCCTCGACGTCAGCCACCCGGACACCCGACTGGCCTACATCCTCGAAGATCTCGAGGTAGAGCTCGCTATCTGCCAGCCCGCCCAGCGCGAGCGGTTGGCCGCCCTGCCTGGCGGCGAAAGCCGGCAGATTCTCAGTCTGGGTTCGAACGGTATCGCGACCGGCGTCGACCCGGAGCAGTTGGCCTCTGTTGGCAAGCGGAGCCCGCACCCGGGCCGAGCGCGGCCCGATCGGTCACCCGACCAGCTGGTGTGCGTGATGTACACCTCGGGCTCGACCGGCCAACCCAAGGGTGTCGGCATCCGGAACCGTGGCGTGGCGCGCTTACTCTTCGAAACCGACTACCTGGAGTTCGGCCCCAACATCACCTGGAGTCATTACGCCTCTCTGGCCTTCGATGGCTCGACCTTCGAGATCTGGAGCGCACTCCTGCACGGTTCCCGTCTCAGTATCCTGCCGCCGGGAGCTCTGTCTCTCCACGAGATCTCACGCGAGCTCGCCGAGCAGCGGGTGCACAGTCTGTTCATGACCACCGGTCTTTTCCACCAGCTGGTCGAACAGGGCCTTGGCGCCCTGAGAGCCGTCCGCCAAATGCTGCCCGGTGGTGACGTGCTGTCACCAGCCCATGCGGTACGGGTCATGGCCGAGCTTCCGGATCTCCGCCTGGTCAACGGCTACGGCCCAACCGAGCTCACCTGCATAATTAGCACCGAAAGCCTGAGAGACGCGCGCGCTGATCGGCCGGTACCGGTCGGACGGGCGATCGCTGGCACCCGAGCAATGGTGGTGAGCCAGGCGGGCGAGCTTCAGCCGATAGGCGTGGCGGGCGAGCTTCTGGCGTCCGGCCAGGGGCTAGCGCGAGGCTACGTCGGCCGGCCCCGCCTAACCGCTGAACGCTTCGCGCCAGACCCATTCTCGGGACGCCCCGGCAGGCGCCTGTACCGCACCGGTGACATGGCGCGCTGGCTCGCCGATGGGCGTCTCGACTTTGCCGGCCGCTCGGACCACCAGGTCAAGCTGCGCGGCTTTCGCATCGAGCTCGGCGAGATCGAGACCGCTCTCAACGCTCTGCCCGAGGTCGCCGAGAGTGTGGTGGCGGTGGACGGCGAAGGGCACGCCAAGCGCCTGGTCGCCTGGATCTCAGGTGACGGCGAGGCAGCCCCGTCTGCCGACCAGCTGAGCCGCGCCCTGCGGGACGAGCTGCCAGGCTACATGGTACCGACCGTCTTCACAACGCTCGACGCATTCCCCTTGACGTCCAACGGCAAGATCGATCGGCGCGCCCTGCGCGAGCTCCTACCGGCGGCCGGCACCCGCCGCAGCCGGCCGGCAACGGCACCGCGCACCCCGGTCGAAGAAGCCCTGGTCGAGATCTGGCGCGACATTCTCGAGCTCGACGAGGTCGGGGTCGAGGACGACTTCTTCGATCTTGGCGGCCACTCCCTGCTCGCCACGCGGGTGGTCGCCCGCATCGCCAAGGACCTGCGGGTCGATTTACCTCTGCGTGCGCTCTTCGACGCTCCCAACCTCGCTGGCCTGGCGCATCGGGTCGAGGCAGCCTTCGCGACCGGCCAGACAGCTCTGTCGCCTCTCGAGCCAGTCGATCCCACAGCCCCACAGCCACTCTCCTTCGCTCAGGAGCGACTGTGGCTCTTCGAGCAGCTCCACCCCGGCACTGCCGCCTACAACACATACCGTGCTGGGCGGGTACACGGCCCCTTCGACGTGCCCGCCGCCCACCGCACCCTCAACGCTCTGGTGGCGCGTCACGAAGCATTCCGCACTCGCTACACCACCGTGGACGGCGAGGCGGTGCAGGTCATCGACCCACCGCCAGCTATGGAGCTGCCGATCGTCGACCTCTCTCGCCTGCCCGACGACCTGCGCCAGCTTACCGTCCTGGAGCTCGGCAACGCCGAAGGTCAGCGGGTCTTCGACTTGGAGCGTTCGCCCCTGCTGTTCGCTTTCCTGATCCGGCTGGCGGAGGAGGACCACGTCTTCGTGCTCAGCATCCACCACATCGCTTTCGATCTCGGTTCGGGCGGGCTGGTGCTGGGCGAAATCGAAGAGCTCTACTCCGCATTCCACGAACGTCGCGAGCCTGACTTACCCCCCTTGCCGGTACGCTACGTCGACTTCGCCGCCTGGCAACGCGGCTGGGTGGCGGGCGAGGTCCTCGAGCGCGAGCTCGAGTACTGGCGCGAGCAGCTCACCGGATCGATGCCCGCTCGCCTGCCGAGTGATCGTCCGCGCGGTCGGCCGAGCTCCGGTCGCGGAGGCGACGCCTACCCGCGCATGTCCCGCGCCTTCACCGATCGGGTCAAGGACTTCGCACGACGCGAGAAGGCAACCCTCTTCATGGTCCTCAAGGCGGCTTTCGACGCCGTACTATGCCGCACCTCGGGCGTCAGTGACCTCGCTCTCGCCACCTCGATCACCAATCGCAACCGCCCCGAGCTCGAGCGGGTGGTGGGCTTCTTCGACAATGTCATTGTCCTACGCGTGCGCTTCTCGCGCCACGATACCCTACGCCAGCTCCTAGCCGAGGTGCGCGACGTCGCCCTCGCCGCCTACGCCCGTCCCAACCTGCCCTTCACTGCCCTGGTGGAGGCCCTCGGTCGCGGCCAGGGCCAGCAGTCCGGCGGCAGCCAGCAGCCTCTCTTCGACATGATGTTCCTCTACATGCTGAACTATCCGTCGATGTACACGGAGCTGGCCGGCCTGCAGGTGGTGCCCTATCAGCTGCACAACGACACGGCCAAGTTCGAGATGTCGATCGCTTTCCGCGAGCTGGCGGACGGTTTCTACGGCGACATCGAATACGACGCCGACCTCTTCGATCGCACCACCATCGCTCGCTTTCTCGACTCTTACCAGCTCCTGCTGCGTGCGATGGTCGATGAGCCAGAAAGTCGCTTGGCCGACGTCCCGCTTCTCGACCGAGCAGCACGCCACCAGCTGACCACCGAGTGGAACGAGCCAGCGATCGAGCCTGGCGACGATGCGGCCGACCGCGAGGCTGATCTCTTCGCGCTCTTCCTCGCCCAGGCCGACCGCTTCAGCGGGCGCGATGCCGTGCGCTGCGGCGGGAGCTGTCTGACTTACGAACAGCTTGCCAGCGTTTCGACCCAACTGGCTCGCCAGCTCGTGGAGCTCGGCGTCAGGCGTGGCGACCGGGTCGCACTATGCGTCGAGCGCAGTCCCGAGCAGATCGTCGGCTGGCTCGGGATCCTCGGCGCCGGCGCGGCCGTCGTACCCATCGACCCAGCCTATCCGACGGCACGGCGCGAGTACCTGCTCACCGACGCCAAGGTCGCGATCCTCGTCAGCGACCAGGCAACGTCGGAGCGCCTCGAGACGGCGAACGCCGGATGTCGCCTCGTCCTCGTCGAGCCCGAAGCCACGAGCAGCGAAATAGAGCCCCCAATCCGCCGCATCAGCGGCCACGATCTCGCCTACGTAATCTATACCTCCGGCTCCACCGGCCAGCCCAAAGGCGTCATGGTCCGGCACGGAGCTGTCGTCCGGCTCGCACGTTGGCTGCAGCGCGAGATCTACGAGGACCGACCCCAGGTGGTGAGCGTCAATGGTCCTCTGGCCTTCGACACTTCGGTCAAACAGCTCGTGCAGCTCTTCGAGGGCCACACCCTCGAGATCGTGCCTCAGGACGTGCGCCTCGACGCTGATGCGTTCATCGCCTTCCTCGAAACGCATAGCGTCGATGTGCTCGACGCCACCCCGTCGCAGCTGCAGACCCTAATCGCCGCTGGCCTCCTCGACCAGCCGGCGTCGCGTCGTCCTGGCACCGTGCTGCTCGGCGGCGAGGCGGTGACGCCAGCCCTGTGGAGACAATTGGCAGCCACCGAGGGGCGCTTCTTCAACCTCTATGGCCCAACCGAGTGCACGGTCGACGCCACCTGCAGCCGTATCGCCGGCTCGACGCCGTCCCTCGGCCGGCCGATCAGCCACGCTGAAGCGCACGTCCTAGACCCGGAGCTGCGGCCGGTGGCGGCCGGCGTCCCGGCCGAGCTCTGCCTTGGCGGGGACGGTTTAGCCCAGGGCTACCTCGGTGCGCCGCGGCGCACCGCCGAAACCTTCGTGCCACATCCTGATAGAGGTTACCCGGAAGGACGCTATGCCGGAGCCCGCCTGTACCGAACCGGAGACCGGGTGCGGCACCTCAAAGACGGTCGGCTCGACTTCCTCGGCCGCCTCGATTACCAGGTCAAGGTACGTGGTCACCGGGTCGAGCTCGGCGAGGTCGAGGCCGCTCTCGCCAGCCATCCCGACCTGCGCGCCGCCGCAGCAGCAGTCCGCCCCCTAGACGGCGACGCGCGCCTCGTCGGCTACCTGGTACCGGTTACTAGCACCGCTGCTCCCGAACCAGACGCACTACATCGCCACCTGGCCGGGCTTCTGCCCGAGGCCATGCTGCCGTCCGCCTGGGTCGTGCTCGAGGAGCTACCGCTGACCACTCACGGCAAGGTAGACCGCAACGCTCTGCCCAACCCGGCCTGGGAGGAAGCCGCGACCGGGACGCCCTATGTGGCGCCGCACGGCGCGGTCGAGGAGAAGCTCGCCAAGCTGTGGTCTGATGTCCTGGGCGTGGCGCGGGTCGGAGCCCAGGATAGTTTCTTCGCCCTTGGCGGCCACTCTCTGCTCCTCACCCGCATGATCTCCCGCGTGCGAACAGAGCTCCGAGCCGAGATCGCGCTCGCCGACTTCATGCCCGCCCCGACCGTTTCTAGCCTCGCCGAGCAGCTCACGACCTTCCGTGCCGCAGCATCCAGCGCCTCGGCGTCCGACCAGCCGATGGTCGAGGCGAGCTCTTGCCTCGTACCCCTACGCGCCCATGGCAAGAGGAGTCCGCTGTTCCTGGTCCACGCGGCGGATGGTGACGCTACAGCCTTCCTACCCCTAGTTTCCGCCCTGGACGAAGACCAACCCGTCTATGGCCTGCAGGCGCCGGGCTTAGCCGACGCGGGGTCCGAAGTGCCACACAAGACTCTTTCCGACCTGGCTTCCCATTACGTCGACGAGATCTGTCGAGCTCAGCCGCAAGGTCCATACCGCCTCGGTGGCTGGTCGATGGGCGGCGTGATCGCTCTCGAGATGGCACGCCAGTTGGAAACCGCCGGCCGGCACGTCGACTTTGTCGCGCTTCTCGACTCCGTGCCTCATCCCGTAGAAGACCCCGAGCTAGCTGGGCTCGAAGGACCTCTACAACAGCTCGCCGCTTTCGGCTCGGCCCTCGGCCTCGATGGCCCGGCACTACGCTCCCTGGCGAGCGGCCTAGCGTCTCTAGACGAAGCGGATCTACTCTCCGAGCTCGCAATGCGCGCCAGCGCTGCGGGACGATTGCCGAGGGGCGTTGACTCCGTCGATCTCCAGCGTCGGCTGGCGGTCTACGAAGCCCACCTCGCCGCGTGGACTGATCACGAGCTAGCCAGCATCGTGGCGCCGCGCGTGCTCTTCGCTGCTGGCGACGAGGACGCGAGAACACGCTCGCAGACTTGGCTCGCGACCGGCGTGCCGGTCGAGGTCCAGCCGGTATCCGGCGACCACCACTCCATCCTACGGCCGCCGGCCGTGACCGCCCTCGCCGCCGCTCTCGGCGAGCTCTTGAAAGCTCCTCCTGAGCGATAGATTCAATGCCCTCACCGACCGAAGCCAACTCGAGGACCGTTCATGGATAGCCTCCTCTTCAATCTTCGCCTCGCCGTCCGGCGCCTGCTCAAGGCGCCACAGTACACAATCCTGATCTTGCTCTGCTTGGCCCTCGGCATCGGCGCCAACACCACCATCTTCAGCGTCATCAATACCGTGTGGCTCAAGCCTCTGCCGATCCCAGAGATCGATCGAGTACTGACGATCCTCGACATGCGCAACGGCAACGATCCCTACGAGGCGGCGCCCATCAATTACCTGACCTTCGAGGACGAGGCTACGTCTTTCGCGTCCAATGGACTCGCGCGACGCACCAGCTTCAACCTCATGGGTGGCGACCGTCCGGAGCGCATCCGTTCGGCCATCGTCACCCACGACTACTTCAGCACGCTGCAGGTAGAAGCGGCCCATGGTCGTTTGATCAACGCCGAAGAGCAGCAGAACGGCGAAGAGGTGGCGGTGCTCGGCCACGCTCTTTGGCAACGGCGCTTTGGTGGCGACACTTCGATCCTCGGCTCGGCTCTGCCACTCGACGACCGCACCTACACCATCATCGGCGTCATGCCGCCGGGCTTCGATCTACCCGAAGGCTCCGAGCTGTGGATCCCTCTCGCTTCCAGCGTCCGCGCCCTCAGCCTCGACGAACAGATGGAGCACGATTACTTCCTCGCCTCGCGCCTCGCAGACGGCGTCTCTCTCGACAGTGCCCGCCAGGAAGTCGCCACCCTCAGCCGGCGGCTGGAGGAAACCTACCCCGACACCCGCAAGGACTGGCAAATCAGGGCCATTCCCCTGCGGTACCAGCTGCTGCTGGACCTCGAAGGCAAGATTCCGGCGATGCTCAGCCTGATCTCGGGCGTGGTGGCCTTCCTACTGCTAATCGCCTGCGCTAACGTCGCCAGCCTGATCCTGGTCCGCGCAATGGACCGCAGCCACGAGGCCGCCATCCAGACCGCCCTGGGTGCTGCCCGCCATCGTCTGGTAGGCCAGCTGATGACGGAGAGTATCCTTCTGGCTCTGCTCGGAGGCGCCGCCGGCCTGGGTCTGGCGTTCGCCGTCAAACCTTGGCTGGGCAACATCATCCCGTTCAACATCCTGGCCCTCGGCGATTTCCTGACGCGCGTGACGATCGACGGCCAGGTCTTGCTCTTCACTTTTCTGGTTTCGCTCGTCACCGGCGTGATCTTCGGCCTGGTACCGGCTATCCGCGTGTCGATGACCAAGGATCTCGTGCAGTTCCTCAAAGCCGGTGGTCGACGCGCTGGCGGTGGTCAGAGCCGGCGCTGGCTGACCGCCATCGTACTCGCTGAGGTGGCGGTCTCGGCGGTCCTCTTGACCGGCGCCGGCTTGATGGTGCGCTCTTTCCAGAAGTATCAGCAGACCGACCTCGGCTTCGAGGCCGAAGACCGCATGTCCTTCGAGATGCACCTGTCGTCGGCCGTCTACCCCGAGCACGCCCAGCGCACCGCCTTCGTCGACCAGCTGCGTCAACGGGTTGCGAGCCTGCCGGAGGTGATAGCGGCCGGCACGTCGACCAACATCCCACTCAGCCTAGCGAGCTGGGACGCCGCCTACGAGATCGAGTCGCGGCGCAACACCGACGACTCCGACGTGCCGGTCACCTCCCATCGCATGGTCAGCCCGGGCTACTTAGAGACAATCGGCGCCGAGCTCATCGAGGGGCGGTTGCTCAACGAGCAAGATACCCCGGAAAGCGAGCTGGTCATTGTGGTCAGCCGCGATCTTGCCGCCGATGCCTGGCCCGACGAGAGCGCCATCGGTAAGCGCGTTCGGCAGATCACCCGGCGAGGCCCCCGCGACTGGCGTACGGTTGTCGGCGTGGTGTCAGAGGTCAAAGAGGACCGCTGGAACTTCCGCATCGACCGGCCGGTCTGGTACATCCCGTACGCGCAGCGTCCCACCACCCTGCCGGTAAGTTTGGTTGTCCATTCGCAAGGCGACTCTAATCGCCTCAGCCAGGAGGTGCGGGCGGTCCTCCAAGAAATCGCCCCCAACCAGCCAATCTCGAGTGTCGTCCGCTTGCCCACTCACCTCGATGAGTACTTTACGCCGCAGCGCTTTAGCGCCTTGTTGACTGGCTTCTTCGCAGGCCTAGGTCTGTTGTTGACGGCCATCGGCCTCTACGGTGTGATGACCTATGCGGTCGGCCAGCGGTCACAGGAGCTGGCCTTGCGCCAAGCCCTCGGCGCAACGCCGACGTCCCTCCTGACTATGGTGTTGCGATGGGGCCTGATTTTGACCGCTCTCGGACTAAGCGCTGGCCTGGCCGCCAGCCTCGGTCTGACGCGCTTCATGCAGGGCCTGCTGTTCGGGGTCGAGACTACTGACCTCGGCACCTATTTCACCGTCGGTCTGTTACTGCTCGGTGTGGCCGGTTTGGCGGCCCTGATTCCCTCATTGAGGGCGACGCGGGTAAATCCGGCCGAGGTCTTGCGCCAGGAGTAAGAGCGCCCACGCCGGAATCGGCCCAGATTCTCAGGGCTAGCCGGCTGCGAGCGAAGAAACGGAGCTTCGTCCGGAGGCCCCGGCGAACCATCAATCGGAAGCTCCCTGTCCCGAGACCGTGGCGTCGGCATCAGGCAATTCGTCTTCCAGGTTGCGCAAAGGACGGTAGGCCAGAGCCACGAGAAGGGCCACTAGGGTCACAGCACCGAGGATCACGAACAGGAAGCCGAGTCCGCGTCCAGGACCGACGCCGATCAGCCGCCCGACGGTGCCGGCCAAGGCGCCATCGGCCGCCAACCACGGTTCGAGAAAGTAGTCGGCGAGGGGACCGACCGCCAGGAACGCGACCGGCGTCGTCGAAGTGGCGACCAAACGTCGGATAGCGAACACCCGCCCCTGGAGATTGGGCGGGACCTTGGTTTGCCAGATCGCCTGACTGCAGGCCAGCACCACCGGCTGGCAAAAGGTGAAGATGAACGCAGCTCCGGCGACCAGCGGCACGCTCGGTCGCACGCCGCCGAAAAAGAGAATGCCCCCCTGCACCGCCAGCATCGCGAGGATCAGCCGCATTCGATGATGGGTCGGTCCGCCCCACACGACCACGCCGAGCCCACCTACCACCATGCCGGTCGTGGCGATCGACAGCACGATGCCGAGTTGGGCAGATGAGGCAAAGCTGAGGATCAGCGGCGTCAAGCCGACCTGCACCATGCCGAATGTGAGGTTGACAGCGGCAAACAGGCCCAGCAACCCCAGCAGGCCGTGACGTGTGCGTACGTAGGTCCAGCCGAAGACGGCGTCGCGTAGCAAAGAGCGCCGGTCACCACCTTCCTCCGATTCGGGAGATGGGATGCGCACCAGCAGCAGAGTGACGACGGCGATCAGAAAGGTGACGACGTCGATCACCACTACGCCGACGAGACCGATCTTGCCGAGGAGCGCCCCGGCCGACACGGGTGCGGCCATCAGCGCCAGAGCGATGCCCATCTCCACCGCGCCGTTGGCCCGCATCAGATGCTGCTTGGGCACCAGCATCACCGTCGACGCCGAGAAGGCCGGGACTTGCAGGGCATTGAAGCAAGCGCTAACTCCGACGATCGGATAGATGTGCCAGATCTCGAGACGCCCGGAACCGATCAGAAACAGCAGGACTAGGGTCGTCAGGCCAGAACCAAAATCGGCCAGGATCATGATCCAGCGCCGGTCCAAGCGGTCGACCAGGGCACCAGCAAAGGGTAAGACGAGGGTCTGCGGCAGGACGGCAAAGAACGAGATCAGCGAGAACTGCGTCGCCGAGCCGGTGGTCTCGAAGACCCACACCCCCAAAACGAACAGGGTGAGCTGGGAGCCAAACTGCGAGATCACCTGGCCGAAACAGACCAGGGCGAAGACGGCTAGGGTCCGGTGGTCCGGTGATGTGGTTGCCATAAAGGTGACGAATCTCAGCAGAACACGGGAGAAACAGCGACCAATTATTGCCTTAATGACTGACCGTTGAAACTGATCTCTAAGACTGATCTTTAAACCTGTACCGGATTGAGCACTTCCTGTATTATCCCTGAGTTCGCAGGATCATGAAGCGTTCGCTTTCACACACCTAGCGTCGATTTTCGGTCGACCTGAAGTACAACAAGGATAGCCCGAGCCTGGAAGAATCGACGATCCAAGCGACTCTTCCAGGTCGAGTTCTGTTGGCGCCAACGCGGGAGAGAGATCCGCGACGGGCGCCGCGGCAGGGGGACGTGGTCATGGCCGTACCGCGATCATTCCGTAGCTTGGTCGAACTGCTGCGCTTGCGGGCAGAAAAACAGCCAAGTCAAAACGCATATACATTCCTCGCCGATGGCGAAGTCGAATCGGCGCTGTGGACCTATGGCGACCTAGACAGCGCTGCCCGTGCGATTGCCGCCCGGCTGCAGGAGCTCACCGCCCCCGGAGATCGCGCCTTGCTCCTCTATCCGGCGGGCCTCGACTTTGTCGCGGCTTTCTTCGGCTGCCTATACGCCAACGTCATCGCGGTGCCCGCGTACCCACCGCGCCGGCACCGGGTTCAGCAGCGTCTGCGTTCGATTGTCGAGGACTGCCAACCGACAGTCTGCCTGACCACTGGCAGCGTCGCCGAACGCGCCACGGTCTTGAGTGAGCAAAGCACAGCACTGGCCGCCGCGCGTTGGCTGGCAACCGATCACTTGCCTGAGGCGGCCACCACAGGGGACTGGGCACCAACGGACCCCGGGCCCGTAACTCCAGCCTTTCTGCAGTACACCTCAGGTTCCACCGGCGACCCCAAAGGGGTGATCGTGAGCCACGCCAACCTCCTCCACAACGAGGAGATGATCCACCGGGCCTTTGGTATGACGTCGGAATCAGTGGTGGTTGGCTGGCTGCCTCTCTACCACGACATGGGGCTGATCGGAAACGTGCTTCAGCCCCTCTATGCCGGTGGGCGCTGCGTGCTGATGTCACCGATGGCCTTTCTACAGAAGCCTTTGCGTTGGCTCACGGCCATCGACCGCTATCGAGGCACGACCAGCGGTGGACCAAACTTCGCCTACGAGCTGTGCGCCGACCGAGTCTCCGCCCATGAGCTCGAGGAGCTCGACCTGTCATGCTGGAAGGTAGCGTTCAACGGCGCCGAACCCGTGCGTGCCAGCACCCTCGATCGCTTCGCCACCACCTTCGCACCTTGCGGGTTCAACCGCCAGGCCTTCTATCCATGCTACGGTTTGGCCGAGACCACTCTCTTCGTCACTGGTGGCGAGCCAGGGCAAGGCGCCGTGGTGGACGCCTTTGACACCGGCGAGCTCGAAAACCATCGCGCCGCCAAGTCAGACGAGTCAGACGATGGCGCTCGCCAGCTGGTTGGTAGCGGGCGAGCGTGGCTCGGCCAGGACGTGGCGATCGTTAGCGACCGGAAACGCCTCGACGAAGGCCGAATCGGCGAGATATGGGTGGCAGGTCCGAGTGTCGCCGGTGGCTATTGGCAGCGCCCCGAAAGAACCCACGCAGACTTCGAGGCGCGCCTCGATCGAGATCCGGAAGCCGGCCCCTTTCTGCGCACCGGCGACCTTGGCTTCTTGCGAGACGGCGAGCTGTTCGTCACCGGACGCCTCAAGGATCTCATTATCCTGCGCGGCCGCAACCTCTATCCGCATGATCTCGAGCTCACCGCTTCCGCCAGCCATCCCAGTCTACGACCGGGCAACGCCATCGCCTTCGCCGTCGACGACCAGGACAAGGAGAGCCTAGTGCTGGTCCTCGAGGTCGAGCGGCGCGTGGTCCGGGAGAAGGACCCGGCGGTTTGCGAGAGCCTTGTGGCCGCTGTGCGGCGAGCGATTGCAGCCGAGCACGAGGCGGCCGTTGGCACCGTGGTACTGATCTACCCGGGCACCCTCCCCAAGACCTCGAGCGGCAAAGTTCGACGACGCGCCTGCCGTCAGCAGTACCTGGCCGGCGAGCTGCGGACGGTAACCGAAAGCCCGCTCGCCAGCCTCGCGGAGCAGCTTGACGAGACTGCCGACACGTCCCTCGACCGAGCGACTCTCTTGGCCCTCGCCGATGGTCCGCGCCGCACAGTCTTCGTCAAGCACCTGCAGCGGGTGGTTGCACGTCGACTCGGCGTCCCCCTGGAGCAGGTGCCCGCCGATACAGCCCTCACCTCTCTGGGCCTCGACTCCCTTCATGCCATGGAGCTTCAGGGGCGCCTAGAACGCGAGCTGAACGTGACGCCGGACCTCGCTGCCCTACTCGAGGGAGCGAGCATCGAGGACCTCACTAGCGAGCTCCTCGACCAGCTGGCGAACGCGCGGGGCAAGACGATTCCCGTCACTGGCGAGGTTCTCGGTAAGCATGTCCTGTCGTTCGGCCAACGTGCTTTGTGGTTCCTCCACCGCTTGGCCCCCGATAGCGCGGCCTACAATATCGCCGCCGGTGCCCGGATCCACGGTGCACTCGACACCGATGCTCTGCAACGCGCCTTCGAACGCGTGGTTGCCCGCCATCCCATGCTGCGCGCCCGCTTCCGCGACCCCGAAGGTGAGCCCGTGCAGGAGATCTTGCCGGAAAGCTCGGGCCGACTCACGTTCCGGCTCGTAGATGCCTCCGAGAAACGCGAAGACTGGGTCCAGAGCCTGCTCGATGAGGAGGCTCGTCGGCCCTTTGATCTGACCTGCGACGCTCTGCTGCGTATTCACCTTCTGCAGCGTGCGACCGAAGAGCATCTCCTACTGCTGGTCGTCCACCACATGGTGGCAGACTTCTGGTCGATCTCCATCCTCCTCGAAGAGATCGGCGAGATCTACCGCGCGGAGACCGGCGGACCGGCCGCGGCGCTGCCACCCCTACCCCTCGCCTACGCTGATTTCGCCCGCTGGCAGAGCTCGCAATTGGCCGGTGAGGACGGCCAACGCCTCGAGTCTTATTGGCGCGAGCGTCTGGCCGGCGACCTCGAACCCCTGGACCTCGCTACCGATCGGCCGCGACCGCCGGTCCAGACCTGGCACGGCGCCTCGGCGTCGACGCGTTTGCCGCCAGCAATCGTCGAGCGCGCCAGCAGGCTGGCCGAATCCCACGGCACCACCTTCTACATGACCCTACTCGCCTGCTTCCAGGCGTTGCTCCACCGCTACACGGGGCAAGTCGACTTGGCGGTCGGCTCCCCTACGGCCGGTCGCGGTCGGCGTGAGCTCGAAGGGTTGGTGGGCTACTTCGTCAATCCGGTCGTGATGCGCGCTGACTTGGCCGGCCTGCCAACCTTCGCAGCCTTTCTCGAGCGTACCCGACTTGGTGTGCTCGACGCCTTCCGACACCAGGCCTATCCCTTCGACCTCCTGGTCGAGCGGCTCCAGCCAATTCGGCGCTCGAACCGCCACCCGATCTTCCAAGTGCTCTTCACGCTCCAACAGGCTCCGCGCTTGCGCGAGGAAGGCCTCGACGCGTTCACTCTCGGACAAGGCGACGGTGAGAGCTCGTTTCGCCTATCGCTCGGTGGCCTGGAATGGCAGCCGCTGGACGTCGACACCGGGGCCGCGCAATTCGAGCTAGCCTTGGCAGCGGCGATCGCTCCCGCTGGTCTGGTCCTGAAGCTGACCTACAACCGTGATCTTTTCGAAGCGACGACCGTCGAACGCCTTCTCGGGCACCTCGAACGACTCGTCGTCGCTGCGGTCGATACTCCCATCACCTGTGTCTCCGACCTGCCGCTGTTGACGGAAGTCGAGCGACGCCAGATTCTGGTGGATTGGAACACCCCTCGGCACACGATCGGAACCAAGCTCAACCTCTACCAACGGGTCGCCGCTCAGGCCGCGCAGACACCCCGAGCTGTGGCCCTTGTGAACGGCGATCTCGAACTCGAATATGGCGAGCTCCTGCGCCGCGCCGGTTGGGTAGCCCAACGCTTGCGGCAGCTGGGCGTCGCCGCCGAGGAGCCGGTCGGAGTGTGCCTCGAACGCTCGCCGGAGATGATCATCGGCCTTCTCGGCGTGCTCGCGGCTGGGGGCTGCTACGTCCCACTCGACCCTGCTTACCCGCAGGATCGGCTGACCTACATGTTCGAGGACGTCACGACTGGCCGCGAGCGGCGTCTGCTGCTCACCCGGCTGGCCGATCGTGAGCGCCTCGGAGCCCTCGCCGATCTCGCCAGCGAGATCCTCACTGTCGAGGACTCTCTCGAAGCAGCAGCACCCAACGACGCTGCCGTGGACGAGGCCGTTGCGAACGCTCACCCCGGCCAGCTCGCTTACGTCATTTACACTTCGGGTTCCACCGGCCGGCCAAAGGGTGTTGCCATTCCGCATGCGGCCGTAGTCAATTTTCTCGATTCGATGCGCGGCGTCCCAGGCCTCGGTCCGCAGGACGCTCTGCTGGCGGTCACCACTCTGGCATTCGACATCGCCGTACTCGAGATCTTCCTGCCTCTGACCGTGGGCGCAAGACTGGTTTTGGCGAGCCCCCAAGCACCTACCGATGGCACCCTGCTTGGGGCCGAGATCGAACGTCATGACGTCACAGCCATGCAGGCCACTCCCGCCACCTGGCGTCTGCTGCTCGAGAGCGGCTGGCGACCTACCAACCAGCTCGTCCGTATGTGCGGTGGCGAGGCTCTACCCGCTGATTTGGCCGCCGGGATGCTCACCCAGGGGGGCACCCTATGGAATATGTACGGGCCCACCGAGACCACCATCTGGTCGGCGGTGCGCCGAGTGGAGCCTGGCGAGGCGCCAGTCAAGGTAGGTGGCCCCATCGCTAATACGCGCCTGCATGTCCTCGACGACGGCCTCGAAGCGGTTCCGATCGGCGTTCCGGGTGAGATGTGGATTGCCGGCGATGGCCTAGCGCGCGGTTACTGCGGTCGCCCGCGGCTGACGGCGGAGCGTTTCGTTCCGGATTCCTTCGCTGCTGAGCTCGGCGCGGCTGGCGACCGCCTCTACCAGGTGGGCGACCGCGTGCGTTGGCTACCGGACGGCACGTTCGAGTTTCTTGGCCGGGTCGACCAACAGGTCAAAGTGCGTGGCTACCGCATCGAGCTCGGCGAGATCGAGGCGGCTCTGGGCGCCCTACCAGCGGTGGCTCAGGGCGTAGTGGTGGTGCGCGCCGACAACCCAGCCGACCCAAGGCTAGTGGCATTCCTTCAAGCAGCGGCCGGTAGCGTCCCACAGGACACCGAACTGCGAACCGCCCTGCGTCAGGGCCTTCCCGACTACATGGTGCCTGCAGTCTTCGTCTGGATCGACGAGTTTCCCCAGACTCCGAACGGCAAGATCGACCGCAAGGCGCTGATCCGCCGTCCTCTGCCAAGAGCAGCCGGCTCCGAGCAACGCCTACCGCGCTCCGTAGTCGAGCGTCAGCTAGCCGAGCTGTGGTGTGAAGTCTTGGGCGTCGAGTCGGTGGGGATGGACGATAACTTCTTCGACGTTGGCGGGCATTCTCTGCTCGCCGCTCGCCTCCACCGTCTGATCGTCGACCGCCTCGGACACGACGAGCTAACCGTCGTCCATCTCTTCCAATACCCGACCCTCAACGCTCTGGCAGGATTTCTTTCGCCAGGTGCTGGCGACGCGCGCCGTCCCAGCTTGGCCGTTGGCTCCCGATCTTTCGACGACGATATCGCCGTCATCGGCATGGCTGGGCGCTTTCCGGGGGCTCACGACCTGCACACCTTCTGGCGCAACCTGCGCGACGGCGTCGAGTCGATCACCTTCTTCGGAGACGGCGAGCTCGAGGACGTAGACCAGAACACCGCCGCAGCAGCCAATTACGTACCGGCGCGCGGCGTGCTCGCCCATGGCGAGGATTTCGACGCCGCCTTTTTCGGCTTCACGCCGCGCGAAGCCGAGGTCATGGATCCGCAACACCGGGTCTTCCTCGAGGTATCCCACCACGCCCTCGAGGATGCCGGCTATGACCCAGGACGCTATGGCGGGCGGATCGGCCTCTACGCTGGCGTCGGCTTGAACACCTATCTGATGCACGTTGGCAAAGAGCGACTGACCTCCCGGGCCGGCGGATACCAAGCGTTCATTGCCAACGACAAGGACTTCGTGCCGACGCGGGTGTCCTACAAGCTCGACTTGCGCGGTCCGTCGGTCAACGTCCAGACGGCCTGTTCGAGCTCCCTAGTGGCGGTCCACCTGGCCTGCCAGAGCCTGCGCGCCGGCGAGTCCGACATGGCGCTGGCGGGCGGCGTGACGGTACATCTGCCTCAGCGACAGGGTTACCTGCACGAGGACGGCGGCATTCTCTCGCCGGACGGACACTGCCGGGCTTTCGACGAACGCGGCGGCGGCACGGTGCTCGGTAATGGCCTCGGCGTGGTGGTACTCAAGCCCCTAGCCTCAGCACGCCGCGACGGCGACCGGGTGCTGGCCCTGATCAAAGGCTCGGCGATCAACAACGACGGCGCTCTCAAGATGGGCTATACGGCACCGTCGGTCGAGGGCCAGGCCGAAGTGCTGGCTACCGCCCTCGCCCAAGCTGGCGTCGCGCCCGAGACGGTCGATTACATTGAGGCTCACGGCACCGGTACAGCCCTTGGTGATCCGATCGAGGTCACCGCGCTGCGACAAGTCTACGAGGCAGCCGGCAGGCGATCAGCACCACGCTACCTGGGAGCTGTCAAGTCCAACATCGGACACCTCGACACTGCCGCCGGCATCGCTGGACTGATCAAGACCGTCCTCGCCCTGCAACACCGCGAGATTCCGCCGAGCCTGCATTTCTCCCGTCCCAACCCCAAAGTGCCCTTCGACGGCAGCTCGTTCGAGGTCGCCGCCGAGCGAAAGCCCTGGGCGCGTAACGGCACGCCGCGTCGAGCTGGCGTGAGCTCCTTTGGAATCGGCGGTACCAACGTTCATATGGTGCTCGAAGAGGCCCCGGAAGACGAGGCGGTATCGCGGGCCGAGGCGCCACCCTGGCAGCTCGTTACCCTCTCCGCCAAGACGCCAACCGCCCTCGACCAGATCACAAAGCAGCTGGCTGAGCACCTGGAAGCACTCGTCCCTGCAGAGGATGATGAGACGCCAACGGTCGAGCTGGCCGACGTAGCCTTCACCCTCCACACGGGCCGCCAGACTCACGACCATCGCCGCTACGCGGTGGTCCGCGACCTCGCCGACGCAGCCCAGGTGCTGGGGCAAGTCGATCCCGAACGAGTACGCACCGCCACTACCGATCGCCGGGGTAGAGCCACCGACTCGACGCGCGAGCTGGTCTTCCTGTTCTCTGGCCAGGGCTCTCAGTACCCTGAGATGGGTCGGGCCCTCTACGACAGCGAACCGGTATTTCGCGACAGCATCGACCGCGCCGCCGACATTCTCGAGAGCCATCTCGGGGCCGATCTCCGTAGACTGCTCTTTCCCCCCGCTACCGACGAGGCGGCGATCGCCGACGCGGCGCGACAGCTCACCGAGACGCGCGTCACGCAACCCGCTCTATTCGCTGTCGAGGTTGCTTTGGCCCGCCTGTGGGAGGCTTGGGGCGTTCGGCCGACGGCGATGATCGGCCACTCGATTGGAGAATTCGTAGCCGCCTACCTAGCAGGTGTCTTCAGCTTCGAGGACGCTATGGGACTCGTGGCAGAGCGTGGCCGGTTGATGCAGGAGCGTCCGACAGGCTCTATGCTGGCCGTCGGACTGCCCGAAGACGAGGTCCTGCCGTGGCTCGGAGACGAGCTCTCCCTGGCGGTCCTCAACGGCCCGAACGACGCGGTGGTCGCAGGTCCAGAAGCAGCGATCGAGGCCCTCGAGGCGCGGCTCGCCGCGGGCGGCGAAGAGATCCGCCAGAGCCGTCTCCACACGTCCCATGCCTTCCATTCCTCGATGATGGCTCCGGCGGTGGAGCCCTTTGTCCAGCGCGTCGCCGAAATCGGTCCGCAGACACCTCAAATCCCCTTCACCTCGAACGTCACCGGCACCTGGATCACGGACGAACAGGCATCGGATCCGGCCTACTGGGGTCGCCAGCTGGCCGAGACGGTCCGGTTCGCCGATGGTCTTCGGGTCGCCGCCGAGCGCGCTCCCGCAGCCTGGCTCGAGGTTGGTCCGGGCAACACTCTTGCCAACCTGGCTCGCTCCCAGACGGGCGGTGCTCCGTCGATCGCATCGCTCCCCCACGCACGAGATCCTGAGGATGCGCGACGCTTTCTTCTCGGCTCAACCGGCCGCCTGTGGCAGGTCGGCGTCGACATCGACTGGCAAGCTTTCTACGCCCGCCGCGATGAAAAGCGGCACCGAGTCACCCTGCCAACTTATCCCTTCGAGCGTCGACGTTTCTGGCTCGAGCGCGGCCAACCCACCACGCCAACACAGACCTCCGATCCACTGAGCAAGCAGCGCGACGTGGCAAACTGGTTCTTTGCTCCGGTCTGGAAGCCCTGCGACCCAACAGCAACGACAGAACGTGGCGCGGAAATCTGGTGGGTGGTCGGCGACGCGGCCCCTGGCTCCCTGACTGCAGGTCTCGCAGAGCGCCTGACGGAAGCTGGACAGCGGGTTGAGACACTTGCGAAGGGTGCTGAGATCGATCAGAGAATAGTCGCTCTCGAAACCGCGCCGACGAGGGTGTTGGCAGCCTGGCCGGCGGATGGTGACAACGATCGTCTGGCAACCATGCTGCCACTCGTCCAGGCGCTCGACAAGATGCCCGGAGACAGCTCGGTCAGCCTCGAACTGGTGACTCGTGGTGCCTGGTCGGTGCGCGGCGGTGAAGCCGTCGACCCTGACGCTGCGCTACTGTGGGGTTTCCTACAAGCCGTGCCACAAGAGCTTCCTCGCCTGCGTTGCCGGTCTATTGATCTCGAACCCGGACTTGAGATCAACCACGCGCTCGACGATCTGGCGGCCGAGCTCTTGGGATCACCCACAGATGTCTCGGAGACCGCTTGGCGCGAGGGCCTGCGCTGGCATCGCTCTTTCGAGCCTGTGCGCCTGCCAGAACCTCCGTCGAACGAGCCTCCGTCCGGGTTGCGGGCAGGTGGCACCTACTTGATCACGGGCGGTCTCGGCGGGGTTGGTCTGGCTCTCGCACGCGGCCTGGTCGAAACTCTGCAACCCGCGATAGCTCGTGAGCCTGATGCGCAGAACCCGACACCGGTCGTCCGGCTGGCGCTGCTCGGCCGCACCGGCTTGCCACCGCAGTCGACTTCGGAGGCCCCCCTCAGCGCAGCGGCGCGGCAGCGGATCGAAGCGATCCGAGAGCTCGAGACGGCTGGAGCCGAGGTCGTCACTCTTGCAGCCGATGTCGCCGACCGCGAGGCGCTGCGGACGGCGATTACCGAGATCGAGAACCGTTGGGGGAAGATTCACGGTGTCCTGCACGCAGCTGGCGTGGCCGGTGGCGGTCTCCTGCGGCTAAGGAGACCAGCCGAAGCAGAAACCGTCCTGCGCCCCAAGATCGACGGGACCCGCCATCTGCTGGAGGAGGTAAAGGCCCCCGATTTTCTCCTCCTATGCTCGTCGATCAATGCAGTGGCCGGCGGCTACGGCCAGGCCGACTACTGCGCTGCTAACGCCTTCCTCGACGCCACCGCGGCAGCAACCGACGATCGCCGCGGACGGCGGATCCTGGCCCTCGGATGGGATCGCTGGCGAGGCGTTGGCATGGCGGCATCGGTCGCTGGAGGCCACGACGGAGACAACGGCGGACACCCTCTCCTCGGCCACCCTTTTTTCAGCTCGGCGGAGCGCGAGATCTACCGTGCCCGCTACACCGTCGACGAGCATTGGGTGCTTTCGGAGCACCTCATCGCCGGTCGCCCGACGGTACCCGGAGCGACCTATCTCGAGATGGCGCGCGCAGCCCTCGCAAAGCGGGTCGAAGACCGCATGATCGAGGTCCGAGATGTCCTCTTTCTCGAACCCTTGGCAGTCGATTTAGGCGCCAGCCGGGAGGTGCTCACCGTGCTCGACCTCGAGTCCATGGCCTCCAAGAACAACGGCGCGGACACATCGGGAATACCGAATCTCGCCGCCACTTTCCGGGTCCTGAGCCGGCCGGCTGGTGGCGGAGAGTCGCCCTGGAGCGAGCATTGTCGTGGCCGTGTGGCAGCCGTAGCACCGCGTCCCACCCCGGCTCTCGATCTCGGCGAGGTGCGAAATCGAACGGCCGGACGGATCACCGCCGATGACGTAGCGGCGCGTTCGTCACGCGGCTTCTTGGTCACAGGCAGGCGCTGGCAGGGGCTCGAGTCTGTGCGGACCGGCGACGGTGAGCTAATGGCCGAAATCGTACTCGATGGCGAGCTGGCCGGCGACCTCGATGACTACCCCCTCCACCCCGCACTACTCGACGTGGCGGTGGGTTGTGTCCAGTTCGCCCGTGAAGGAGACTATCTTCCCTTCTCCTACGACCTGCTCGAAGTCCACGGCCCCCTACCCGGACGCCTGATCAGTCATCTCACCCTCCACGACGGATCCGACGACGCCGTCACCTGCGACGCCCTGCTCGTCGACGAAGACGGTGTGCTGCGCGCCCGGGTCGAGGGTTTCTCGATGCGGCGCCTGGCGAGCGCCACGATTGCCGAGCTCGAGCGGGCCGCCGTCTCGCCAGCTAGCGACGACGCGGACGCACCCGAAGGTCCTCTACGCCCCGTAGATGCGGTGCTCGAAGGTACCATCGAGCCCACCGAAGCGATCGATGTCGTGCGCCGTGTCCTGAACGGCCGCGTGCCGCCGCATCTGGTGGTGTCACCGCGCGATCTGGCTGCTGTTCGCGCTGCTTACGCCGACTTCGATCCGACTCGTCTACTCACCGAGCTGGCGGAGCTCGAGACCCCGACGGCGACTCAAGATCGCCCCGACCTGGGCACCGCCTTCGTTGCGCCCGAAGCAGGCATGGAAAAGGTCGTGGCCGAGGTCTGGCAGCGATTCCTGGGCATCGAAAGCATCGGCATCCACGACAACTTCTTCGAGCTCGGCGGTACCTCGCTGGTCGGCGTGCAGGTGGTCGGCGAGCTCAAACGCCGTCTCGACCGCGAGATTTCGACCGTCAGCCTTTTCGAGGCTCCAACGGTCGCCGCCCTCGCCGAGCTTCTCGAGCCTCGCGAGGGAACCGCGCCGGCCTTTCAGAGAACCCGTGACCGGGCGAGCAAGAAGAAAGCCGCCCTCAGCAGGAGAAAACGCCCGCCGCGCAGGCGAGCGCGCACCAAGAGATGAGTAATCACACCACGGACGACATCCCCGACCCGCACGAAGATCTCGAGCCTGACGAGCGTGCCATCGCCGTCGTTGGCCTCGCCGGGCGCTTCCCGGGAGCCGATAACCTGGATGGACTGTGGCGACGTATCGCTGCCGGCGAAGAGGCTATCCGACCGGTCAGCGACGACGAGCTACTCGCAGCAGGCGTACCGCGCACAACATTCGAACGTGCCGACTATGTGTGCGCCGCGAGCGCTATCGAAGGCGTCGAAGACTTCGACGCCGACTTCTTTGGCTACAGCCCGAGCGAGGCCGAGCTAATGGACCCTCAACAGCGCCTCTTCCTCGAACACGCTTGGGCAGCCCTCGAGGACGCCGGCACTCGTCCCGACCGCTTCGAAGGGCTAATCGGCGTCTACGCCGGGGTGGCCTGGAACACCTACCTGTTGACCCAACTGATGTCGCATCGCGAGCTGTTCGACGGCGCCGGTGGTTTCCAGGTCTTCATCACCAACGACAAGGACTTCATGCCGACTCGAGTGGCGTACAAGCTCGACCTCAAGGGTCCGGCGATGATCGTCCAAACGTCCTGCTCGACCTCGCTGGTCGCCACGCATCTAGCATGCCTCGGTCTGCAGAACTATGAGTGCGACCTGGCTCTCGTGGGAGGCGTCACCGTACGGGTGCCAACGAAGAGCGGTTACTTTTATCAGGAGGGCGGCCTCGCTTCCCCGGACGGCCACTGCCGAACCTTCGATAAACGCGCCGCCGGAACGGTTTTCGGAAGCGGCGTCGGGGTGGTGGCGCTCAAGCGTTTGGCCGACGCCCTCGAAGACGGCGACGCGATCCGGGCCGTAATCCGCGGTTCGGCGATCAACAACGACGGCTCGGTCAAAGTGAGCTACACCGCACCGTCGGTCGAGGGTCAGGCCGAGGTCATCGCCGCCGCCCAGGAGATGGCGGCGGTTGACGTCGAGAGCCTACGCTACATCGAATGCCACGGCACCGCGACCTCTCTCGGCGATCCGATCGAGGTGCGGGCCCTAACCAAAGTCTTCCGCGAAGCTACCGAACGACGCGGTTTCTGCGCCCTCGGTTCGATCAAGTCGAATGTCGGTCACCTCGACGCGGCCGCCGGTGTTGCCGGGCTGATCAAGACCGTGCTTGCTCTCCAGCACCGCACCATTCCACCGGTGGCACATTTCGAGACACCCAACCCCGCGCTCGAGCTCGAAACCAGCCCCTTCTACGTGCCGAGCCAGTCCACTGCCTGGCCGACGGAAGACGGCGTGCCGCGCCGTGCCGGCGTCAGCTCATTCGGAGTCGGCGGCACCAATGCCCATGTGATCGTTGAAGAAGCGCCGGCGGCCCCCGCGCCTGCGCCGTCCCGCCGCTGGCAGCTGCTCCAGCTATCGGCCCGCAGCGATGACGCCCTCGACCGCGCTACCAACCAGCTGGCGTCGGCCCTCGACCGCAACGGCAACACCCCGCAGCTGGCCGATGTAGCCCACACGCTGCGTACGGGCCGTAGCGTCTTCCGGCACCGCCGCGCGGTCCTCTGCCGAGACCTCGGCGAGGCGCGCTTGGCCCTCACCGGCGAACGCCGGGAGCTATCTTGGTCGGCCGCCGACCAAGACGAGCCGCGAGAACGTCCGATCGCCTTCCTATTCTCGGGGCAGGGTAGCCAGTACCCTGGTATGGCGCACGGCCTCTATGAGGACGAGCCGGTCTTTAGGACCGCTGTCGACCGAGCCGCCGAGCATCTGCGCCCGTTGCTAGGTGAGGATTTACGCGACATCCTCTGGCCGGCCGACGGTATCGCCGATGATGAAGCCGCCGCCAGACTCGAACGCACCCGCTTCGCCCAGCCGGCCTTACTGACTGTCGAGCTCGCCCTCGCTGATCTTTGGCGCAGTTGGAGCGTACAACCGACCGCTATGCTCGGCCACTCTATCGGCGAGCTCGCCGCTGCCTGCCTGGCAGGAGTGATGGGTCGCGAGGACGCCCTCACCCTAGTGGCGACACGCGGCCGGCTGATGGACGAGCTCCCGTCCGGCGCCATGCTCGCCGTGCCGTTGCCCGAGGGCGAGGTGACGTCACGGCTATCACGGCACCCAGACTTGTCCCTGGCAGCGGTGAACGAGGCGGCGCGCTGCGTGGTCTCGGGACCTGCCGAAGCCGTCGACGCCTTCGCCGACGAGCTAGCGCGCGACGGGAACGCAGAGACCGATGGGCGTCGGCTACACACATCCCATGCCTTCCATTCGGCCATGATGGAGCCGATCCTCGAACCGTTCACCAGCGAGGTCCGCAAGATCCGTCTGTCGCCGCCGGAGATCCCTTTTCTGTCAAACATCACCGGCACCTGGATCACCCCTGAGGAGGCCACTGACCCGGCCTACTGGGCCCGCCATTTACGCTCGGCCGTGCGCTTCGCCGATGGCGTCGCGACCCTGGCCGACAATAGTGAGCAAATCTTCCTCGAAGTGGGTCCGGGACGCTCGCTCGCCACCTTGGCCTCGCGTCACCCGTCGCGTCGCTCCGAGCAGCCAGTTTTTTCGAGCCTGCGCCATCCACGTGACGCAGCCGAGGGTGCAGGCGAAGACCAGGCCACCATGCTGGGCACTCTCGGTCGCCTGTGGATCGCCGGCGCCGCCCTCGACGAGGGCGCCCTATCGACCGATGAGGAGCGCCGCAAGGTTGCGCTGCCGACCTATCCCTTCGAGCGCCGTCGCTACTGGATCGAGGCTGATGAGACAGTTACGTCCAAAGCTCGGCACCCCGGCGCGGGCAAACGACTGGAGCCCGCGGACTGGTTCTACCTGCCGTCGTGGCGCCCGACCCTGCCCTCGACTCTCGAGCTCGACGACCTGCCAGCAAGCTGCCTGATTCTCGCCCTACCGGGAGGCCCTGGCGCGGCGCTCGCCGAGCGTCTCGCAAAGACGGGGCGCCGCGCAACAGTGATCGAGCCGGATGTCCAGGGTTCCGAGAAGGGTGTCCGGCAGGCCGCCGATAGAGGCGTGTCGCACCTCGAGCCGACCGACCGCCGGGCCTTCGAAGAGCTCTTGGCGCAGCTCGACCAAGAAGGTGCGTTCCCGGGTGCCGTGATCCACGCCTGGGCACTCGGCGGAGACGCCTCTCAGGCCATCCAACAGCCTGCCGAGCTCGATCGCGCTCAGCGTACCGCCTTCGACAGTCTCTTGGCCCTCGGCCAGGCTCTCGCTGGACACAGCCTACCCGAGGGCGGCGTTGACGTCGTGGTCGTCGCCGACGGCTTAGCGTCGATCGAACCAGAAGCGTTGCGCCCCGAGAAGGCGCCTCTCCTAGGTTTGGTGCGGGTCTTGCCTCAAGAAGTTCCAGGGGTGCGGTGCCGTGCGGTGGACGCCGGTTTCCACCAGGACAGTAAACCGGCGGAAACCCTACTAGCGGATCGTTTGCTAGCTGAGGTCAGCGCGAGCCGCCGAAACGCGGAGTCGCCAGAAGTGCCCGACGAGATCGTGGCCGTGCGCGGACGCCAACGTTGGGTGGAGGCTTTCGAGCCGGTCCAGCTGTCATTGCCCGAGGGCTCGTCCCCCCTCGTAGAGGGCGGCGTCTATGCACTCACCGGCGGGCTCCAGGGAAACGGCTTCGCCTTCGCTCGGGTGCTCGCTCAGCGGCTGCGCGCAAAGTTGGTGCTGATCGAAGAGGAGCCCTCAAGGCCTCCGAACGATCCTGCAAGCACCAATGTGCGCGCAGAGCGCATCGCTATCCTGAAGCAGCTCGGAGCTGAGGTGGCAGTCGAGACCGTCGACCTCACCGACGCAGCCTCCTGGATACGAGCTTTGGACGCGGCTGAAACCCATCTAGGGCCGTTGCGCGGCATCCTTCACGCCGCCGGCACCGATGGCGAAGGCACCTTCCGAGCACTTGGCGAGATTGACAGCGAGCACCTCAATTGGCATTTCCGGCCCAAGATCCACGGCACCTTGGCTCTGGCGGAAGCGCTGGCTCAGAAGGAGCGTCCTGAGCTCGAAGTCGTCCTGCTCTTATCGTCTCTGGCTTCCGTCCTGGGCGGCATTGCCTACGGCGCCTATGCCGCCGCCAACCATTTCCTGGAGGCCTTCGCCCGGCGCTTCGGTGAGACCAGCGTTCCCTGGAAGAGCGTGGCCTGGGATGTCTGGGAGTTCGAGGACGACAACGATCAAATCACCCAGCTGCGCGCCGATCTCGCCGAGCTCGCCATGAGCCCGGAGGAGGGAACCGGCGCTTTCCTGCGCTTGGCTGCCGCCAACGTCGGCAACCTACTGGTATCGACCGGCGATCTCGACCGGCGGCGCAACGCCCGACACGATCGCATCGCGAACCACCTTGCACCAGTCGCGTCAGGAGAGCGCCACCCTAGGCCGCCGCTCCAGACCCCCTTCGTCCCGCCTGAGAGCAAGCTCGAAGTGAAGATCGCCGAAGTCTGGAAGGAGCACCTCGGGTTCGAGGATATCGGCATCGACGACAACTTCTTTGATCTCGGAGGTGATTCCTTCATCGCGGTGCGGGTGGCAGCGCGACTCAACGACGTGCTCGAGACCGAGTTGCCGGTCGCCCAGCTCTACCAGCATCTGACGGTTCGATCCCTCGCTACGCTACTTGGGCGGGACGAAGCCGAAGCCACTGCCGAGCTTGCTGAAAAACTTGCCGAGCGCCGGCAGAGTATGGACCGCCGCCAGGAGATCCTGCGTCGGCGCCGGGCTCGCAAGCATGCCGGCGCCGGGTAGCCAATCCTACGCTCGATGCTCCTCGAGAAATTCTGGGTGACATCTTGGCACCACCCCCTCGACTGATCGAGGGGGCGTGCCGAACGGACGAAGGATTCAACGCTGCAATCTCGGCGAGCTAGACGACGCCGTAGGCCAGCATGGCGTCGGCGACCTTGAGGAAGCCGGCGATGTTGGCGCCCTTGACATAGTTGACGTAGCCGTTTTCGTCCCGCCCCTGCTCGACACAGCGGTCGTGGATCTTCTTCATGATGCCCTGAAGTTTCTGGTCGACCTCTTCGCGCTCCCACGAGATACGCAGGGCGTTCTGGCTCTGCTCCAATCCGGAGACCGCGACGCCACCGGCATTGGCGGCCTTGGCGGGTCCGTAGAGCACCTTGGCGTCGACCAGCGCCTGCACCGCGTCGAGGGTGCTCGGCATGTTGGCGCCCTCGGCGACACCGAGGACACCGTTGCCGATCAACGTACGCGCGTCGTCACCGTCGAGCTCGTTCTGGGTGGCGGATGGAAACGCTAGGTCGACCTTGACGCCCCACGGTCGCTTGCCAGGATAGTAGTCGACCGAGGCGAACTTCTCGGCGTACTCATAAATGCGTCCACGACGGTTCTCTTTGAGGTCGATCACCCACTCCAGCTTTTCCTGGTTGAGGCCGTCCGGATCGTGCACGAAGCCACCGGAGTCGGACAAGGTGACCACCTTGGCGCCGCGCTGCAGCAGCTTCTCAGCGGTGTAGAGGGCGACGTTGCCGGAGCCCGAGATCGAGCACACCTTGCCTTCGATGCCGTCGCCAGTGCGCTCGAGCATGTTCTCGGCGAAGTAGACGCTACCGTAGCCGGTGGCCTCTTTACGGATCAAGCTGCCGCCGAACGACAGACCCTTGCCGGTGAGGATGCCCGCGAAACGATTCTCCATCCGCTTGTACTGCCCGAACATGTAGCTGATCTCTCGCGCCCCCACGCCAATATCGCCCGCCGGCACGTCGGTATCCTCGCCGATGTGGCGCTGCAGCTCGATCATCAGCGAATGACAGAAGCGCATCACCTCGCGCGGGCTCTTACCCTTGGGATTGAAGTTCGAGCCGCCTTTGCCGCCGCCCAGAGGCAGGCCGGTGAGGCTGTTCTTGAACACCTGCTCGAAGCCAAGGAATTTGAGCACGCTCAGGTTGACGGACGGATGAAACCGCATACCGCCCTTGTAGGGACCGATCGAGTTGTTGAACTGCACGCGCCAGGCGCGGTTGGCTCGAATGTTGCCCTTGTCGTCTTCCCAGGTGACGCGAAAGATGACGATGCGATCGGGCTCCGTCATGCGCTCGAGGATCTGCGCTTTCTTGTACTCGGGATGCTCGTTGACGAAGGGGATGAGGTACTCGACCACCTCTTGCACCGCCTGCTGAAACTCGAGCTCATAGGGGTTGCGCTTCTTCAGTCCGCGCATGAACTGGCGGACTTCGGCCTGAATGGGGTCGATCCTCGGCTTAGTCTTGGCGAGGGTCATCGCCACACCTCCCCGCCAAGATACCGCTTCTGAGCTGTCGGACGATGGAGCGTTGGGCGCTCGATACCCATGA
The DNA here is from genome assembly GCA_039030415.1 of Acidobacteriota bacterium. Lineage (GTDB taxonomy): Bacteria > Acidobacteriota > Thermoanaerobaculia > Multivoradales > J023 > JAAELT01. Next base: position 22,503 of record JBCCEE010000004.1, on the reverse strand, counting down.
TGTCGACCTCCGATTGAATCAACCTGGTGTTAGAAGAGCAGACTTTTCGAACAACAAGCCCCCTGTGCGCTCGAGCGAGCTCGGGGCAGAACAGATTTTTTCTAGGGGAAGTTTCCAGGGGTCAGTGGAGCTGACTTCCAAGGATCGTGAGTGAGGGTTTTCGAAGTTGGGCACCTCGATCGGGCAGGCGGAAACCCATAGGATCTTTTGATGGGCTGATACTGTACGACAATCTGTGCGCGCGATCCATACCCGAGAAATTTTCGCAAAGATTCGATATAGAAATATGTCCCTCGTTCCCGGCGGCAACGCGACACCTTGGCGCCAACGGGCTCGCGCCACAGCGATCAATCTAGCGGTAGCGCTGCTGAGCATCGGCGTCTTTCTCGCGGTCGTCGAGATCGGCCTCAGGCTCAACGGCTTCTCCTACGTCCTGTATCCGGAAGACATCGAGTTCGGGATGCCTGATCCCCAGCTCATGAAGATCGGATTCCTACCCGATGACGATCTCTTCTGGGTCACCCCCGACTACCCCGACAAGCTAGCGAGACTGCGTACCGAACGTCCAAGGCTGATCTTCATGGGTGATTCCTGCACTCAGCTCGGCCACTACGATAGCGAGCTGGCAGCACGGGTTGCGAACCGTGGCGGCGGCGTCCTCAGCTATGGCAACCTCGGTGTCGCCGGGTGGTCGAGCTATCAGGGACGCCGGCAGCTCGAGCGCGACGTGCTCGAGCTAGAGCCGGCGGTGGTGACGATCTACTACGGCTGGAACGATCATTGGATCGGCTTCGGCATCGCCGACAAGAACGTCGCCCGCGTGCGGCGGGTTTTCTCGACGCGCTGGAGCGGCTTGCGCACTACCCAGCTGGTCACTAAAGCGACAGTAGCAATGGGCGCACGCCAGACCGCCTATCCGAATCGGGTGGCACTCGAGGACTTCGAGGACAATCTACGCACCATGGTGCGCACGGCCAGAACCCGCGGCATCCAGCCGATGCTGGTGACCGCCGGCAGCTCTCACACCCCAGGCCAGGAACCTGAGGAGCTCGCCTCGAGGTGGCTGCGCGACCTTTCTGAGCTGGTGCCGCTGCACCAAAGCTATGTCGAAGCTGTCCGTCGCGTGGCGGGCCAGGAGCAAGCGCTGCTGTGCGACGCCGCGGCGCAGTTCGCTGCACTGCCTCGCGCCGAGCTCGAAACTGCCTTCACGGCCGACGGCATCCACCTCACCGCCGACGGCGACCGCCACCTCGCCGCCATGCTCTACGCCTGCTTCGAGCGTGACGGCCTTCTCGACCTGGTGACGAAGCCTGCCAGCTGAGCCCCGGGTCAGCGCTCAACGTAGAGCTCCAGAAAGCGCCTCAGAGTCTCGATACCGCGCAGGAACGCGTCGACGGGAATCGATTCGTCGCGAGCGTGGATGCCGCGCAGGTCTTCGGGGTTGATAGCGAACGGCGAGAAGCCATAGGCGGGAATGCCGCGCTGGCGGAAGTATCGCGAGTCGGTGGTGCCGGTGAGGAAGCTGGGCACGACGGGAGCGCGCACGGACAGGGCTTGGGTCAGCAGCTCGAACACCGGGTGATCGGTCGGTGACGCCGCGGCCGGCGGTGCGTCGAGCAGCACCTGCACGTCGAGATCCTGCCCCAACAACTCTTTGATCTCGGCGAGGAAGGCATCGCTATCGGTATCCGGCAGCAGCCGCACGTCAACCGACGCTCGCGCCACTGGCGAGACCACGTTGGGTCCCTCACCGTTGTCGATCGCCGTCACCTGCAGGCTGTCGATGAAGTAGATCGACAGCCCTGGTGGCATCGGCACCTCGGAGAGATCACCTCCGCGATCGAGCCTTCGCATGAGCTCCGAGTCCTGGCCGCCCTCGAGCTCGGCGAGCGCTCCCAAGTAGGTGCGGGCCGCGGCGTTGGCCCGCGGCCGCGACGACCGTTCGATCAGTCGACTCAGGCCTTTGATCAAGCGATGGGTGGCGCTCGCTGGATGGAAGCCGGAGGCATGCCCGCCACGTCCCCGAGCGGTGACCTCGAGCCACAGCGGGCGCTTCTGGGTGACTTCGATACCCCACCAGATCACCCGGTCGTTGAGCACGCGATTGGAGCCGCCTTCGTTGAGCACTGCGTCCACGCCCTCGAATAGCTCGGGGTGAGCTTCGACCAGCCACCCCGTACCCTGACCGCCACCGACCTCTTCATCGGCCACCGCCAACAGCACCACGTCGCGCTGGCGCTCGGCACCGCTGCGCTCGAGAGCGAGCGTCGCCACCAGTTGGGCGATCCCGAGGCCCTTGACGTCGAGCGCACCGCGCCCCCAGATCTTGTCGTTCAGTGGACGGCCCGAGAACGGCTCGACCTGCCAGCCGTCGAGCGCCGGCACGACGTCGATGTGATGCATCAGCACCAGAGTGCCGCGCGACTCGGCGGTCGCCGGCAGGCGAGCATAAAGGCTGGCGCGCCCTTGGGGACTGGTCAGAATGCGGCTCTCGATCCCTGCCGATTCCAGGATCGTAGCCAGATAGCGGACGCCTTCGAGCTCGTTGCCCGGCGGGTTGGTGGTGTCGATCTGCAGGTACTCACGCAGCCAGCGAACGCTCTGAGCAGCGGATTCGAGGTCCTGGTGTCCCTGCGCAGCCGCCGCCTCTGAAGCCCCAGTAAGCATTATCGACGCCGCTGGTACCCAAACGGCGGTCGCCAGCGCATGGGCCGCGATCGATCGTAGCCAAGACATCGCCACAGTCTAGGACATCGACAGGGTCTAGCCTACCGTTCCGGCACCGCCACACTTCGGCGCTTTGATAATCTCCGCCTCTCCCTGCCAATGCCCGCACCGTCCGCCACCGCCTGCCACTGTGCCAATGTCTGCCACCGTACCACTGTGACGTCGTCGAACGCTGACCTTTCCGTGACCACAGCATCTATCACGAAGTCCGCGCCTCCCGCTATCGGCGGCAGGTCGCGAGTGCTGTTCTGGATCGCCACGAGCGCGCTGATCCTTCGGCTGATCTACATGAGCCAGCACGCCAACTCGGCGTTCTTCAGCGTGGCGATCCTGGACGAGAAGTTCTATCAGGAGCTGGCCCGAGCGCTGGTCGCCGGCCGCGACGTGACCCAGCTCAACCCGGGGTTTCGTCCCTGGCTTTACCCGCTCTTTGTAGCCCTGTGGGAGCAGCTGGCCGGAGAATGGGGCTACGTGGTGACGATCACCCTCCAGCACTTACTGGGCGTGGCGACGGCGGTGCTGGTGGCCGACTTGGCGATGCGCCTGTTCGAGCGCGCCAGTGCCGGCGCCCTCGCCGGAACGCTCTATGTGCTGGCGGGGCCGCCGCTGTTCTTCGAGGGCGAGCTGCTGATCACCGGGCTGTTCACGTTCCTGACCACCTCGCTGCTCTGGCTCGCCAGCCATGCGGCGGCTCACGCTCCTCACGCCCTGGGCTGGTGGGCGTTGGCGGGAGCCTGGACCGCTCTCGCCGCTCAGGCTCGTCCCAACGCCCTGCTCTTCTTGGCCGCCTTTCCCGCCGCCGCTCTGCTCTTCCGGCGGATCGATGGCCGCAAGCGCCTAGCGTTGGCCGCCTCGGCCTTGGCGGCGGCTGCCGTCGTCTTGCTCGGCTTCGCCGCAGTCCAGTACCGCCTCATCGGCAGCTTCCAGCTGCTCGGCGGCTCCGGCGGCGTAAACTTCTACCTCGGCAACAAGGCGGGGGCAGACGGCATGATTCCCCGCCAGGACCGCCGCGTCACCTATGGCGATGAGTACCGCGATTCGGTGCAGGTCTTCGCGGAGCAGCTCTACCGAGAGGAGACCCAGGAGGCCGTCACGCCGCGCGACGCTGCCACTACTTCGACGTCCGAGCCCACCAGCGTTTCCTTGGCGAGCGAGATTTCGCACTACTGGCTGGGCAGGACGCTCGAGGACATCTCGGAAGACCCGCGCCGCTGGCTCGGCTTGTTGGGACGCAAGCTGCTTTTCCTGACTTGGAACCACGAGATTCCCAACAACAAGAGCTACGACTTCATCATTCAGCACGAATCTCAGCTGATCGCCCTGTTACCGGTTCGCTGGTGGCTGCTGCTGAGCCTCGGCGTTCTGGGCTGGCGGCACGCCTGGCAGCAGGGTCGACGCCAGCCTCTCTTCTGGTTGAGCGCCTTCCTCGCGCTGCACAGCGTCGGGGTCGTGCTCTTCTTCGTCAACAGCCGCTACCGGATCCCGATGTGGCCAGCCGCCTGCGTGCTCGCCGCCGGGGGTCTGCTCGCCTTGGCAGCGGCGGTCCGGCAGCGCAACGGTCGCCAGCTGCTGGGATGCGCGCTCGTCGCCGGTAGCGTGGCGGCCCTGTCTTCGATCAACTGGCTGCGCATCGAGCCACCCGACTTCGCCCGCGATTTCTTCTTCCGCTCCCTCGCTCATCTGCAGAAAGGGCAGCTCGAGCCAGCGCGAGCGGACGCCATCAATAGCGTTGGCCTCGATCCCACGTCGCCCGCGGCCCGCTTTCACCTCGGCAATGTGATGCTGGCGCTCGATGACGAGGTGCTGGCCTACCGGCACTACCAGGTAGCCGCCACGCTCTCCCCCAACGAGCCTCGTATCCTCAACAACCTCGGCATCGTCGTCGAGCGCCGCACCCAACCCGACAAGGCTTACTACTATTACGCCAGCGCTCTGAAGGTCGCCGACAACTATGCTCCGGCCCTGATCAACGCTGCTCTCCTGGACCTGCGCGCCGGCCAGCTGAAGCTGGCGGAGGACAAGATCGCACGCGCCGTAGCCACCGGCTATCAATCGGTCCTGCTGGACTGCGCCCGCGCCTTTGCCTTCGCACGTCGTGGCCGAGTCGCTGAAGCCGAGCAGATTCTGCAAGCCGCCCGGCGGAGTGATCCCAAGGCGGTAGATCGCGTGATCAACGATCAGCGCCACCGGCTGACGCCGGCCGATCTCGGCTTCAAACCGTGGGAGTGGGAACTCCCGCAAGGGGTGCCTGGTCCAACCTCTCAGTAACGACCCACCGCGTGGTCAAGAGCTCTTACTCGCGGCCCTCACACACTTTGGAGGACCCGCACATGCCATCTCGACACACGTCATTTCGTAGCGCGCCGCAACCGCGAGCCAAGGCCGAAGCGGCCGAGCCCGAAGACGGCACGTTTTCTACGTTCATGCTCGAAGACGCTGAGGACAACAGGATCCTCAAGGCCTCTCTGTGGGCAGCCTTCGGCTTCCACGCCCTCCTACTGCTGATCAACTTTCCGACCTTCATCAGTGAGCCGGTAGAGGCCAAACCCCCCGACGAGACGGTCTTCGTCGTCAAGCCCATCAAGTTCAAGCCGCCCGTCGTCAAGCCAGAAATCCAGCGGCAGAAGCGCGTCAAGCGTATTCCGGTGCCCGATCCGAATCCGGACGATCCGGAACCGATCCGACTCGATACCCCCGAGCCCAGGATCGACCTGCCCGAGCTTGACGAAGACTTCCTGCCGATTCCCGACGCGCCACCAGCCCCCGAGCCCGATGGGCCGATCTTGGTCACCGGGGAGGTTCGGCGCCCGGTCAAGGTCCACGCTCCCCAGCCCGCCTACACCGAGATCGCTCGCCGAGCCCGGATACAAGGGACGGTCATCGTGCAGGCGATCATCGATCGCAACGGCGAAGTCGTCGACACCCAGGTCTTGAAGAGCCTGCCCATGGGCCTGACCGAGGAGACCGTCAAGGCGATGAGGCAGTGGAAGTTCAAGCCCGCTACCCTGCACGGCAAGCCCGTCGACGTCTACTTCAACCTGACGGTCACCTTTGCGCTGCAGTAGCGGTGCCGCGGTAGAACCAATAGACCTTCTCCGGCTTGCGTTTCCCCGAGCTGCGTACCCGCAGCTCGCCGATTCGCTCGAAGCTCGAGAAAAACGAGCCGGCGTGGGCGACCCAGGCGTCGTGCTGGTTGCTGCGGATCTGGCTCACTTCGATGACGACCACGGCCTCTTGCTCGTTGCGCCGCCGGAGGCCGGTCTCGTCGACGCCCCAGATCGCCAGCTGGGGAGCGCGACCGTGCTGCCGGTTCTTGCGGTGGTCGAGGACAAAGACTTCTGCTGAGCGATGCAGCGCGAGCTCGAGCAGCCCGCCCAGCTTGTAGTTGTCGGCCACCACCAGCCAACGACCGTCATGATCCGGGGAAAGCTCATCGAGCGTCTGCTGCGTCTGCTCCACCACTTCCTCGAAGCCGAGGAAGGGCTCGCGCACCCCTGGCAGCCTCAGCCAGCCGGTGCCGAGCTCCACCAGTACCAGCGTCATCAGGGCGGCAGCGAGAGCCGGCGCTGCACAGGCCACCCAGCGCCTCCAGGCAGCTCCTCCGGACGCAAATTCGCGCAGTACGCCCGGCAGCATCGGAAGCAGCGCCAGGTAGCCCGGCACGGGCCAGTGGACGGTGGCGACTCCGCTCCGCTCGAACGGACTGGCGATCAGGAACACTGTGAGCGGGACCACCGCGAATAGGGACAATAGCGCGGCACGATCCTCACCGGCCCGCCACCTGCGCACCAAGCTGGCCAGTGTCGCGAGGAGCGCGACATAGAGTAAGGGCGTCACCAGCAGAGCCTGACCGGCAAGGTGCTCGAGCGGCGCGTTGACATCGACTTGCGCTCCATGACGGTCCGTCAAGTAGTAACGCAGCGGCGTGAACGCGTTGCGGACGTTGTAGAGAATCGCTGGAATTGTTCCGAAGGCCCAGCCTGCCAGCATCCAACAAACGTTGGGGCCACGGAAATGAGACCGGCCTCGCCGCGTCACGACCAGATAGACCAGTGCCGCGAGCGGCGCCAGGACAAACCGGTAGTGGGTGACGAGCCCGAGACCACCGAACAAACCGCTCGCCATCCACCAGCGGAGACGGCTGGTCGACGTCGCGCGCTCGAACGCCCCGAGGAAGAGCGCGGTCAGCAGCAGCATCGGTACGTCGGGGATCGCCAGCAGCCCGAGGTGAGCCACAGCCGGCAGAATCAGCGTCGTCCCAGCAGCCAGCCAAGCGTCGCGCTGCCCGACCAGCGGCTGAGCGAGCCAGAAAACCGCTACCGGAAACGCCACACCGCAGAGCAAGAACAGCAGGCGGATGCCGAGAGCAGTGTCGCCCAGCACCTCTGAGCCGAGGCGCACCAGCAGCGCAGTCATCGGCGGATGGTCCGTGTAGGCGAGGGCGAGCCGCTGGCTACACTGCCAGTAGAAGGCCTCGTCGCCGAAGGGGCCAAGCGTAGTCGCGATCCACGACTTGGAGACGATCAGCGCCAGAAACGCGAAGAGGATGCCGCGCTTCAAGATTCGGGCTCGCGCAGGTGACGGAAGCAGCTCAGTCCGGCAGCACAATCTCGGTGCGTCGATTCGCGGCGCGTCCGTCACGGGTTGCGTTGTTGGCGACCGGATAGTCCTTGCCGAAGCCCTGCACCCGCAGCCGGCCTTTTTCCAAACCCTGCGTCATAAGATAGTCCGCCACCGCCTGGGCGCGGTTGATCGACAATATCTGATTGTGCTCTTCGCCGCCGGTGGCATCGGTGTGACCGCAGACATAGACGTCGAGTCCCTTGAAATACGACTTGAGCACCTCGGCCTGGCGCTGCAGCACCGGCAGCAGATCCTCGCGTAGCTCGTAGCTGTCGGAATCGAACGTGATCAGAGAGCCGTAGTCGAAGACCACGACTTTGCTCAACCCCAAAGCTCTGGCGAGCGGCGACGGCTCGCTACCGAGACGGATCGTGATCTGAATGCGCTCCGGGCCGAGGACTTTGATCCGGCGTTCGATGATCGGAGGTTCATCCTGGGTCGTCGCTAGCTCTACCGCCTCATCGAGACTGTCGATCTCGAGCTCCAAAGGTGCGTTGCCGACAACGCGACCTCGATAGCTCATCTCGACGCCGGCTGGAGACGAGATGATCTCGGCAGTGATCTTGGCGGGCTTCACGCTTGGAGCCGAGGCACAACCCTGGAGAAACAGCAAGAGGGTCAACGCCACCAGCGGGCGGTAGGTTCGGGTCATTCTGTGGCCTCATCGAAAGTTATGTTGATGGTCGCCGTCGCCGCCATCGGCTGGCCCTCAGCATCCTCAGCGGGATCGAAAAGATATTCTTGTGCCAGCCTGCCGGCTTCCTTGCCGCAATCGTCGAGCGCCGAGCTCAGCACCCGCGCCCTGGTGACCGCTCCGGAAGCGTCGACCTGCAGTGAGACGATGGCAGTTTCTCCGGCGCAGCGCTCTGCTAGGGCTGGCGACAGTCTGGGCTGCGGCTGGTGTCGAATCTTGGGAACGACGACCGCACGTCTGATCGGCGGCGGCGGCGCCATACGCGGTGGCGGTGGAGGCGACGCCTGCGGCGCCTTCGGCGACAGCACAGGCGAGCTCGGACGCTCCTGCGACTCGCCTGGAACGGCGCCAAACGTCTGCGCGGTGGCAGCGTCCGCAGCAGCAGAGTCATCGTCACCGGCTTCGGCCTGTAGGGAAGCCCGCTCGGATTCGCCAGCAGAGGCTTCCTGTGGTTCAGACGGCTCCGGGCCGGCTGTGCTGCTGGAAGGCTCAGCAGTAGAGGGCGTAGCAGGGGACAGTGCAGCCTTGGACGGATCGGCGGCAATCGGCACGGTCGCCCTCGTAGAATCCGGTGAGGACGGCGCCAGCCACCGCGGCACGGCAACCAGCGCCAGGGTCGACACGGCAACCGCCATCACCGCTGCCACCAGCCAGGGGCGTCTAGAGGGCTCGGTTTCGGCGCTCGCCATGACCTTGGTCTTCTCGGCGCTAGCGATCTTGCGGCGCAGATCGAGGTCAGTGGTAGTCGGCTGCTCTTCGAGCTGGACCAGCTTTGGCGCCGTGGCGCGCAGCACGAACCCGTCTGGATTGCCCTCCTCCGCGAGATAGTCGATCAGCGCCTGGCGCATCGTGCCGGCAGTGGCGTAGCGGTCGTCGACCTCGCGCTCGAGCGCTCGCATGACGATGGTCTCGAGCTCTTCGTCGATACCGGGCTGTTGGCTCGAGATGGGCCGCGGATCTTCATGGATGCGCTGGACGATGACCTGCAGCGCATCTTCACCCTCGAACGGCGGGCTGCCGGTCAGCATCTCGTACATCGCCGCCCCGACGGAGTAGATGTCGGCGCGGCCATCGACCGCCTGCCCCTGAACCTGCTCGGGCGAGATGTACGCCGGGGTGCCGAGGATCCGGCCGGTCAGAGTCTTCAAAGCTCGGCTACTCGACTTGGCGATGCCGAAGTCCATCAGGAAGGGATTGCCGCGCGTGTCGAGCAGCACGTTGCTCGGCTTGATGTCGCGATGGATGGTGCCGCGAGCGTGGCTGTAATCCAAAGCGTCGAGCAGCGGAATGCACAGCCCTACGACGGACGCCGGGCTCAGACGCCCCTGGGCATTGAGCTCGGAGCGCAGCGTGGGACCGTCGACGTACTGCATCGAGAACCAGACGATGCCGTCGACTTCACCGTAGTCGTAGACCTTGACGATATTCGGATGGTCGAGCGAGGCAACCAGTTTGGCCTCGTGGATGAAGCGATTGACGAACGCCTCGTCTTCGTCATAGGCCTCGGAAAGCACCTTGAGCGCTTCGTAGCGGTCGAGCCGCAGATTGCGCACCAGGTAAACCGCCGCAAACGCACCGCGACCGAGCAGCGCCTCGAAGTCATAAAGATCCCCGAGCTTCTCGCGCAGGTGATCGAGACGAAAATCGGTCCGCTTGCGGTCGGCCATACGCTCTTACTGCTGATTGATGCCCTTGTCATAGGGCAAGAATCGGATCGAGTAGTCGCGAGGGATTTGGGAATCCGGCGATCGATAGCGATTGACGTAGTCGATCAGGTTGGCCTTCGGCCGCCCCTGGCGCTTCTCCTCGTCTAGAAAATCATCGGTGAACCAGTCAAAGATCTTGGACAGCCGCACCCTGCGACTCTTGGCTTCAACCGCCACGTGACGCGGATCGCTGACGAACTCTTGCATTGTGGCATCGAGCTGGGCGTCGAGCGTAGCTGGGTCGAAGGCCTCCTGCGGCAGGCGCGGACAGCCGATCGAAGCGCAGTTCAGAGCGGCATGAATTCTGGGGTCCTGGAACTCGGCGCGCACAATGTCATCTTCGAGCGCCTTGAGGCTGATCTTTTCGCCTCCGACTGTCACCTTCATCGAGACGAAAAACGCGTAGCCTGAGATCAGCCCGCGCCACACGCTCTTGGTCTCGGGACCGCGCTCGAGCACGCCTTGGAACACCAGGGCGTTGTAGGCATTGATGTAGTAAGCGAGGGCCTCGTCACGGCCCGAGAATCGCTCGGGATGAGACTTCGGACTCACCGCCTCGACGGCGCCCACATATTGATCGAAGTCGCCACGGTCCGCCGCCAGGCCGGCATAGTCGACGAGCCCCTCGTCGTCGACGAAACGCTGCAGGACCTCGGTCCAGACCGCGTGAGAGAACGGTTCAGGCTCTGCCATGACCTTCGGACCTGCCGGCGCCAGAAAAACTGCCATCACCAGGCAGCACCGTAATAGGCACCACCACAACGGGTGCCGTCGCGCCTGGCACCACCGTACTGACCTCATGAGAAACCTCCACCTCGATGCCTCATTGTATTACTTGGGCCAGCTACAGCCCCCAGCCCGCACCTTGGGGCCGATCTATCCTTCTTCTACGCGATACCGTGACCCGGCGGCTCCTTTTTCCACCAGAATCCGATAACGCAGGCGGCGGGTGAGCTCTGGCAGATGGGTGATGAGGCCCACCATGCGGCCGCCGGTCGGCAGGCTCTCGATGGCCTCGGCAACGGTTTCCAGGGTCTCCGGGTCGAGGCTGCCGAAGCCCTCGTCGATGAAGATGCTGTCGAGCGTCACGGCGCCGGCTTGGCGCTGTATCTGCTCGCTGAGCTCGAGAGCGAGCGAGATCGAAGCCAGGAAGGTCTCGCCGCCGCTCAGCGTGTCCGCGCTGCGCCGCTGGCTGGCGTTGTCGTGATCGATCACGTGAAAGCTATCGCGCTCGAAGCGCAAGGCATAGCGCTGCTGACTGAGCTCCATGAGGCGTGCCGACGCGCCGCGTACCAGCTCTTGGAAGGTGCGCTCCAAGAGGTAGGCCTGCAGACGGTCGCTCTGCAGGTCGCGCGCCAACTGCATCATGTGCTGGTGCTCGCTGCGCAACAGGGTCAGCCCGCCTTCGAGCTGTGACCGTTGCGCCACCCGCCGTTCGAGATCCCCCAACGAACCGACCAGGGCCGCCAGCTCTTCCCGGGCCTGGCGCTCTTCGGCTTCGGCCGCTCCCACGCGCGCCTCCAGCGCTTCGACATCGGCGGCATCGGCCCATGCTCCGCCGAGTGCGTCCTGAAGCTCGAGAGCACGCTGCTGTAGCGGATGCAGCTCGCGATGGTATGCCTGGATCTGCTGCTCCATGCGGTGCTGCTCCGCACTGTCCAACGCCGCGGCCCGGACCGACGCCTCCGCGTCGAAGCCGGAAGCGGCGGCAGCTTCGCGCGCGGTCTGCCGCAGGGTCTCGACCTTGGCGGCTGCGGAGTCCCGCGCCTGCCGTGCTTTTTCAGCAGCCGCGGATGTTCGTTCCGAGGCTTCAGCCCGCCGCCGTTCGAGCTCTGCCGCAGTCTGCTCGGCCGTTTCGAGACGGCTCAGCTGCTGCTCGACCTGCTGACGCTCGGCAGCCGGGTCCTCGGTCTCGGCAACCGCGCGAATCTGCTGCTGGTAGCTCGCCAGCTCTTTCAACACCGACCGCAGATCCGTCGCCAGCGCGTCGCGCTGGGCTTCAGCCTGCTCGCCTTCACGACCAGCGAGGGTGAGGTCCCGCGCGACCTCCTGAAGCTGCTTCTCGAGCTGTTCCGCCGCGTCAACGGCAGCCGCATGCCGCGTCTCCAGGATCCGCAGGCGCTCGATCTCGGCCAGCGTTCGCCCTTCGATAGAGAGGTCGCCCTCGCTCTCGTCGAGATCATCCTCCCAGAAATCGAGACGCTGCTCGATCTCTCGCCGCGATGCTTCGATGTTCGCCTGCGTCGCGCTCGAGCGACGTTCGGCAGCGGCCGCCAGATCCGCCGCCGCCTTCAGCTCACTCTCGCTCACCGCAAGCTCACGCTGAGCGTCCTCGAACGCCGATCGTGCTGCCTTCTCAGCGCGTCGGGCTTCGGCGAGCGCCGCCGCGAGCGCGTCGAGATCACCGGCTTCCGGCTCGTCTGGCAGCTCGACGATCGCTTGTTCGCAGACCGGGCAGGCCTCGCCGATGACGAGGCCTGAGCGCAGCTGCGCGACGTGCTGGCGGTGCTCGGCACGCTGCCACGCCGCGTCGTCAAGTCGCAGCCGAGCCGCTGCTTCGTCGAGGTCTTGACGCGCTCGCTCCAAAGCCTGCTGCTGCTCGCCTCGCACGCTTTCGGCTCGCTGCCGACGCTGCACGGCTTCCGAGGCGTCGCGAGCGTCCCGCTCCGCTTCTTGCCGTCGGTCGACCAGTCGCAGGGCGTGATCTCGAACCTCGCTCAGGAGCCGGGCTCGCTCTGCATCGTAGCCCACGTCGACAGCCCTGCTCTGGGCCATCGCCAACTGCTCACTCAGCTCGTCGTGCCTTTGCGTCAGGCGTTTGCGCTGGGCATCGAGGCTCTGTAGCCGCTCTTCTTGCTGGGTTTGCTTGGTTGCAAGATCCTGCTGACGATCCTGAGCACTGGCGACGGGCGCCAGCAGCTCGCTGACGCCACTCAGCGCTTCGAGCCGACGGCGCAGCCGCGGTATGTCTTCGCCGTCTCGACGCACCCGCTCCAGGCTGCTGCGCGCCTCGTCGAGAGCCGTTGCGGCACTCTGCGCCTTGCTCGACTCCCGCTCGGCGACGCCACGCAGCTCTCGCGCTTCGTCGATCCGATCATTCAGCGTCTCGAAGTGCGGAAGCACGGGCGCCGCTCGGCGCGCCGCGGCGAGCCGATGCTCGAGCGCTTCGATCTCTTCGCGCCGCTGATCCAAGTCGGCCAAACGACGACGCTTGCTGTCGAGCTCTTGACTCTGCTCCTGCTGACGCTTGCGGTTCTGCAGGCGTCGACGCGTGCCCTCGAGCTCGAGCTCTGCTGCCGCTACCGCTTGCCGCAGCTCATCCACCTGCTGACGACGCGCTTCGAGCTCGTTCGAAGTGGCCTCGGCGAAGTCTTCGTCCAGCCGCCTCCGGTCACTGTCGATGCGCGATTCGAGAGCCCGCTGCTCAGCCAGCGCCAGACGTCGCATCTCTTCGTAGACATGCAGTCTCAGCAGGTCACGCAGAATCTGCCGGCGCTTGCCGGGCTCACTCTTGAGAAAGGCCGCAAATTCCCCCTGGGGCAAAATCACCGCGCGAACGAACGTCTCATAGTCGAAGCCCAGCAGCTCTTCGACCTTGGCGCGAACGTTCTTAACGCCTTCGGCCAGCGGCTGAAAATCGTGCTGCCGGTCTGTATTCGGCACATCGTTGCGGCTGGCCGGCAAACGCTGCTCCAAGATGGCCTGGGTCGCCCGGCTACGGTGCACCACGCGCACCACACGGTAGGCCGACTCGCCGAGCTGGAAGTCGAAATGCACCGACATGCGATCGCGCCCCAGCGACATCAGCTCACTGACCCCGTGCCGCCCCAAGCGCGGCACGCGCCCGAAGAGCGCGAAGATCATGGCGTCGAGCAGGCTCGACTTGCCGGCTCCGGTGGCGCCGGAGATGGCTACCAGGTCGAGCCCCGCGAGCTGCAGAGCCGGCTGGGGCTCGCTAAAGCAGGTAAAGCCGTCGAGGCTAAGGCGCAAGGGTCGCATACTCAGCTCTCGGCGCGGCCGCTGGCGACCTGATCGTAGAGTCGCTGGAACAGCTCGAGCAGCGCAGGCTCCGCGGTGCGCTCGTCCTGCCGCTCCAGATAACCTAAGTAGAGCTCGGACGGCGTGGTGTACGGGGAGGGTGCCGGACTGTCGGTGGCGGTCTCGATTACCGGCATCTCCACCTTGACCACCACCGCGTTGGGCAACAGGCGCCGGACTTTGCTGTTGACATCCGCGTCGAGGCTGCTGGCTGGCTCCGCAGCCGGCACCGTGACGCGCAGCCACCCCGCCGCTCGCAGCCGTTCGACGTCGGCCTCGAGCTCCTCGAACGTCGCCCGGATGTCGACCAGCGGACGCCCGCCCTCATAGGCGACTCGGCGAACGCTCGCTTCACCGCCGGCCTCGGCATCGATCACGACGAAGCTCTTCTCTTCCCCCACTTCACCGAAGTCGAGCTGCAGTGGCGAGCCGGCATAGGTCGCCGGACAGCCGAACCCGCGCACGTCCTGCGGCTTGTGCACGTGGCCGAGAGCCACGTAGTGGGCTCGCGGCAACAGCGTGGCTCGCATCGCCCACTCGCGGCCGACGTGTACCTTGCGCTCGGAGCCGGACACCACGGAGCCCTCGACAAACGTGTGGGCGGTCAGCAGGTTGACCGCATCGGGCCGAAACGCCGCCGCGGCCTGTTCGAACAGACGCAGCATCTGATCACCGTAGGTCCCCCGCGCTCGCTGATCGTCGCTCACCAGCTCCTCGGCCGCCACCAGCGACCTGACGTTGGCGAACGGAATCGCCGCTACGATGACGCGCTCACCGGAAGCCAGCTTCAGATCCAACGTGCCGCCCTGGCCGGCCGGCTGCGGCGTCGAAACCACGTGGCAGTCGACCAGCTCGGTGAGGATGCCCCAGGCGTCGAACCGCCGCGGGCTGTCGTGGTTGCCGGCGATCACGACACTGGGGACTCCGATGCCTCCCAAGCGCTTGAAGAAGCGAAACACCACCTGCTCGGCCTCCGCCGAGGGTGCACCGGTATCGAACACATCGCCGCTCATCACCAGCAGATCGACGGCCTCCTCTTCGATGAAAGTTACCAACCCATCGAGCACCGCCTGCAGCTCCGGCAGCCGCTTCTTACCCTTCCAGGCCTTGCCGGCATGCCAGTCGCTGGTGTGAACGATCCGCACCCGCCCTACCTCTCTCCGTCGCTGGCCAGCCGCAGCCCTCTCGGCACCACGATGCGCTCGACGAGCTCGAACAACCCCTGAGCCGCTAGCGCCAGCATGGCTGCGGGCACCGCTCCCTCGAGGATCAAGCCGAGATCGTCGAGACGGATGCCGGTGAGGATCGGCTGGCCGTAGCCGCCGGCACCGATCAAGGCGCCGAGGGTGGCGGTGCCGACGTTGATCACCGCCGAGGTCTTGATGCCGGCAAGGATAGCGGGCGACGCCAGCGGCAGCTCGACCCTGCGCAGGCGCACCGCGGGCGGCAGTCCGAGCGCCTCTGCGGATTCGCGAATTCCGGGTGCGATGCCGGAGAGGCCGGCGTGGGTGTTGCGAACGATCGGCAGCAGGCTGTAGAGAAACAGCGCCGCCAAAGCCGGGGGAGCGCCGATGCCCAGCAGCGGGATCATGAACACCAGCAGGGCGAGCGAGGGAATCGTCTGCAGCAGGCCGACGGCGGCCAAGATGCCCTGCCCGAGCCGCGGGAACCAGGCTGCCGCGATGCCGGCGGGAATCGCCACCAGAACCGCCGCAAGCAAAGATATGCCGACCAGGAAGACGTGCTCGACGGTATGACGCAGCAGCCGCTGCCCACGCGTTTCGACATCGACCTCTTGCGCGACGCCCAGGGTCGCAGCGAGAAACTCCGCCGCCACCTGAGCCTCCGGCACGCGGTCGAGCCGTGCCCTGGCGTTGAGCCTCACCATGGCGCTGTCGTCGATCCGACCTTCCAGGCGCTCGAGCGACGCCACCACCCTCGGCTGCCGCTCAGCCAAATCCTGGCGGTAGAGGATCAACGCGCGGTATTCCGGAAAGTAGTCAGCATCATCGACCAGCGTTCGCAGGCGATAGTAGGCGATCTCGGCGTCGGTGGAGTAAAGGTCGGTAGCCTGGATGGAGCCGCTCTCGAGGCCGCGGTAGGCCAAATCGTGGTCGATCCCGCGCACCTCGGTCTGCGGCAGACGGTAGTGGTCGCGCAGTCCTTGCCAGCCGTCGCCGCGGTCCATGAATTCGTTGTTGAAGCCGAAGCGCAGCTCTGGGTGCTCGCGCAGCTGGGAGATCATTTCGATGCCGAGCTCTGCCGCGACCTCCTCGCGCATGCCGATAGCGTAGGTGTTGTTGAAGCCCAAGGGCTGGCTGGCGGCGATGCCGGACTCCGCCAGCGCCCGCCGCAGCTCGGCATCGTCCTGGACGTCACGCCCGGCGAAGATCTCGTGGGTCAATGTGCCGGTGTATTCGACGTAGGCATCGATCTCACCACTCGTGAGCGCGCTCCACAGCACCCGCGTGCCGCCGAGCTCGCGACGATGCACCGTCTCAGCACCGGCGTCCTGCGCCAGCTGCATCAGGGCCTCTCCCAGCACCACAGACTCGGTGAACTTCTTCGATCCCATCGTCACTGCTTCGGCTGAGCCAGCGCTGGCCGTGGCAGAGTCGGCTGCAGCACCAGCAACCGTGGAGGATGCGCACAGACCCAGCAGCAGGCCAGCTGGCAAACCCAGCGGCAGAGCGCCCCACAGGCCGGGCCGGCCCCGAGCGCCCAGCCCGTTCACGGTGACTCCCCCGCAGCAGTCTCGGACGAGACGGCATGCAGCATGCGCTGAGCACTGAGGAATCGCGTCACGAACGGCTCTGCTGGGCTCTCGTCTAAATCCTCGAAACTCCCCTGCTGGACGATCCGACCGCGATGCATCAGCACTAGGCAGTGGCCGAGATAGGCCGCCTCGGCTAAGTCGTGAGTCACCAGCACAACCGTCTTCTCCAAACGGGTAAAGATTGCCGCCAGGTCTCGCTGAAGGTCGGAACGAATGATCGGATCGAGCGCTCCGAGCGGTTCGTCGAGCAGTAGGACGTCGGGATCGAGCATCAGCGCCCGCATCAGGCTCACCCGCTGGCGCTGGCCGCCGGAGAGCTGCGTCGGATAACGCTCCAGGCCGTCGACCGGGAAGCGCGTGAGCTCCAACAATTCCGCCACCCGCGCATCGATCCGCGCTTCTGACCAGCCGAAGTGTCGGGCTTGTAGGGCTAGGTTGCCGTGTGCCGTAAGGTGGGGGAACAGGCCACCGTCTTGGATTACATAGCCCATACGACGGCGCAGTTTCGCAGCCGAGACGGTGGTCAGCGCTTGGCCGTCTACGCGTACCACCCCGGTGTCGGGCGCGATGAGCCCAATCATCACTCGCAGCAGCGTCGACTTGCCACAGCCGCTCGGTCCGAGCAACGTCAGCGTCCGACCCGCAGGCACGCTCAGGCTCACTCCGTCGAGCGCCAGGGTCGAGACGGAGCCTGCCGTCTCGAAGCGCTTGCTGACGTCATCCAGCTCCAGCATATCGATCTCAGGATTCTACAGGCCCGCCGGATCAGCTGTCCGACGAAGTCGTCATTAGCCTTCCGGCTCCTGGCGCTCGGTCGCGAACACGTTGCTAACCATGCGACCGTAAGCCGGCCGCACTGGCCTATCGAATGCTCTGGATCGCACGCCAGAAGTGTCTAGGAGCTAGCGTCCTGCCACTGAACCTCGTGAGGCAAGGTATAACGATCCAACAGCCTGGCGATTCTTGATTCGACGCCAGCGCGATCCCCCGCCGGACCTGCAATCTCGACCCGGGCCAGGGTACCTAGCCGCGGGTCCTCTCCGACGGCAACGGTCAGAGTCATGCCCTCCGCGACCAGCGGCTCCAGAGCTTCACCGAAAACTCGCTCCGCCTGCCGCCAGCGCAGCACGGGCTTGAAGATTTTGCCCACTCCGGTCACCGGCAGAGCTTCGAGGATGTGAACTGCTTTCGGCAGGGCCGGCCGCTCGGCGATATGTTCAGCGGCAAATTCCAGCAGCTCGGCTTCGCTCGCCGAGCTGCCGGCCTTGAGCTGGACGTACGCCACCGGCAGCTCACCGGCATAGGCGTCCGGTTTACCCACCGCTGCCACTAGGGCCACAGCCGGATGCTCAGCCAGAGCCTCCTCGATGATCGCCGGATCAATGTTGTGAGCGCCGCGAATGATCAGGTCTTTGGAGCGCCCGGTGAGGAAGAGGTAGCCATCATCATCGATGGTGCCGAGATCCCCGGTGATCACCCAGCCATCATCCGTCAGCGTACCGGCGTTCTGGCTGGCATCCATGTAGCCCGGGAATACGCTGGGGCTCTTGAACAGCACCGCGCCACGTTCGTTCGGCCCGCAAGCCTCACCCGGCTGGCCGTCGGCTCTGAGAGTCGCAATCTTCCACTGGCTGTAGGGCAGACGAATGCCCGCCGAACCGATCTTGGTGCGCCCGGCCACCGGCGCCATCGTCAGATTCGAGCCGGCTTCGGTCATGCCGTAGATCTGAAGAATCTTGGCGTCGAAACGCCGGTTCCATTCGCGCTCGACCTCCAGAGGCAGGGAAGAGCCGCCAGTCAGGGTCGTTTTGACCGAGCTCAGGTCCGCGTCGCCTGGAGGGACCTCCAGCAGCGCCGAGAGGTTGGTCGGGACGCCACCGATGTGGGTGGGTCGATACTTCTCCACCAGCTTCCAATAGCTGTTCAAAGCTATGGGATGGCGCAGGCCGACCGGGGTCAGAATCACCACTTCGGCGCCAGCAGCCAACGGAGCCAGGCCGGTGACGACCGCGCCAGCGACGTGGAACGTCGGCAGGACGTGGAAGATCTTGGCACCCGGCGCCAGCCTCAGCATCTGGGTCGCGGCCCACGCGCAGTAGATATCGTTGCCGTGGGTGTGCGGCGCCAGCTTCGGAGAGCCGGTGGTGCCGCCCGTGTGGAAGAAGATGGCCGGATCGTCGCGCGAGACCTCGCGATCGAAGGTCAATCCGTCGGCCGGGTACTCCGAGATCGCTTGATCGAAGCTCGGCACGCCGGCGGCGGGATCGCCAGGACCGACCTGCAGCACCGCCTCGAGACTGGGCACCCGCTCGCGAATCGCTTCGACTTTCGGCCAGATGTCCAGCTGGGGATGAGGACCTAGTGCCACTAGCACACGAGTCCTCGAGGCGTTCAGCAGATCAGCGATCTGATCCGGCTGCAGCAGGAAGTTGATCGGATTGGCGATACCTACCGCCCCAGCGCCCCATAGCGTGAAGTGGGTCTGGGGAAGGTGCGGCAGCAGGAAGGAGACGACGTCTCCAGGGCCAACTCCGAGGGCGTGGAACAGGTTTGCAGCTTGGTTGATCCGTCCGATCAGCTGGCGGTAGTTGAGCACCACCGGCTGCTCGTCCGGATCGCCGGTGGCCAGGAACGTGATCGCAGTCGCCCCCGGCTGGTCCGTCGCCGCAGCAGCGATCAGCTCATAGGTGCTGCGGGCAGAGAGAACTTCCTCCCAAGGCGCCTGGCGCTCAAGGGAGCTTACATCTTCCGGCCCGGTGACCGTTTGTGTGATCCGGAGGGTCATGATCGAAGGTGGCTAAAGTGTATCACTCGCCCTCTCGCTCGGCTGTGACGTGCAGGCCGCAACCCAGGCAGAGCGCCTGCGTAAAATGAGGTATTCTCGACGTGATCGATAGCAAACGCCCAACTCGATGGAGCACTTTATGAGCAAGGCAGCAACCGCAGTCTTCGTCCTTTCAGCCCTCCTTCTCACCGTGACGCCAGCGTTCGCCGAGAAATCTCAGACCATGACCGGGGAATTCATCTGGGAGCGCAGCGACAGAGACATCACCGGCGATCTCAAAGCGGTATTTGAACCCACCGGTGAGTCGGCTTGGAACGTATCCTTCTACTTCACTTTCGAAGAGAAGGAGCACGTCTACAGCGGGACCGCCGAGGGCAGCCTGACCGAAGGAGCGCTCAAGGGCAAGGTCATGTCGGACGGCGACGAGCCCCAGCCGTTCGAGTTCGAAGGAACGTCGGCCGATGGCTCCTTCGAGGGCACCCACATGGGCTTTCGCCAAGGCAAGCCGACGCCAACAGGCACGCTGAAGCTCAGCCACTGAGATTCGGCGCCGCCACCGAGCTGGTCGCGAGCTAGTCGAAGTGTGCTCGGTGGCGAGGGCCTGGCGCTCAGTTCCCAGGCTCGGACAATTGCTTCATGCTCAACACGAAGCGGCGCGACAGAGCTTGAAATTGCGGAAGTGGGCAGCGATCAGAAGCGCGGCGGCACCTAGGGTCACCAGTTTCTCAGCCGTCTCGCCCAGCAGGTCATGCAGGACCGTACCCGCGACCACCATGCCCACAATACCCAACGCTCCGAGCACAAGCACCCGGCGATCCTTGTGGCGCCTACAGCCCAGCGTAAAGGCGAGCAAGGCAGAAGGCACGACCAACCACAGCATCGTCTTGTGAAACGACTCGTCGGTGAAGAAAACGTTTGGAACCGTAGCTCCGAGAACCAGCAGAGCCGGCAGAGTGATGCAATGTAGGGCGCAGGCCGTCGCGCCAAAGACACCGAGCCCGTCGGCAATCGTTCTGATATCTAGGTTCGACAGTTTCATTGCGTTCCTCTCTGCAGCATGTTTCGAGCGAGATCGTGAAGCGTGGCCAGGGATAGTAGCCTGAATTGCGCCTCCAGCCAATGAGCGCTCGAGGGTCAGCCCGCGGATTACCCCGATCGAATGAGCGCTATGCTCACCGAGCACCTCCCAAAATCTGTAAGTCGGCCTGAGAAGAGCTAGCGGAAAGGAGTGGTCGAGATGGTGAGAGCGATTGGGCTGATGATCGTGGGCATGCTGGTTTTCGCCGCCATCGCCGCAGCGGAGACTCCTCCTCTCCCCGAGCTCGAAGCGTTCCAGGGACATCCATTCCGCTTCGTCCTCGAGCCTGACGCGATCCGGGCCATCGATTCCCCCACGTTCGTCGCCGCCGACAAAGCCCGGGGTATGGCCGAAGACTCCCGGGTTCTCGGCGTGGTAGTCGACGGAAAAGCCCGCGCTTACGCCCTGGATCTGCTGGACTGGCGCGAGATCGTCAATGACGAGATCGCCGGCCGCTCGATCGCCGCCACCTGGTGACCGGCGGTCGGCGCGGGCGTCGTGTACGCCCGACCCATCTTCGAGGAAGCGCCGCTACGCTTCGGGGTTTCAGGGCGCCTATGGCGTGAGGCCCTGGTTCCCTTCGACCGACAGACGGGCACGCTGTGGAGCCAGCGCACCCATCGAGCGCTGGCCGGCCCGCTCGCGGGCACCGAGCTCGAAGTCGTACCCTCCGAGATCACCAGCTGGGGAAGCTGGCGCCGTCGTCACCCGGAAACGACGTTGGTGTCGCCGGGGCAACGGGCCAGCTCCATCCATCAGCAGACTGCCCAGGCGATACTCGTAGTGGGCCTCGGTGGCATGTCGATCCTCTTCCTGCGATCGAGGCGACGCTGGGAGTAGCCTTCAAACCGGTCTCGCTCTACGTCAGCGATGATCTCCGAAGAGCTGGAAACCCGCCCAGAAGTATGGTGGTGTCTCCTCGCGAGAGTCACGGCGGAGCATGCTTAGCTGGGCCTCGCGTAGAGCTTCGGCTTTTGGTAAGCCCTCCTTTAGCCGGGTGTAGAAGTCGATCATGAGATCCGGAGCACGATCGTCCTGAATCGTCCAAAGCGGTGCCAAGACAGACTTGGCTCCAGCGGCCTGGAACGCTCTGACCAGGCCGACAACACCCTCGCCACCCATGGCCCGACCTGCAGCCGTGTTGCAGGCGGACAGCACAACCAACTGGGATTCGAGCTCAAAATCCTGCATGATCTCCCAAGCGTGTAGAAAGCCGTTTCCGGAAGCCGAAAGAGACTTCCTATTGGCGGCGAGAGCGATCGAAGAGTCGAAGGGAGATTCTCTATTGGCAAAACCATGGCAGGCCAAATGCAGATAGTCGATAGGCCCCAGGCTCCTTAAGGCTTGCTCACTCGCCTGCTCACCGAGAAAAGTTCGACTGTCATCGAACAACTCAGCGATCGCGTTCACTTCGCGCCGAGAGCCAGGTAGCGAGCGTAAGGCGGCCAAATCGCGCAAAGAGCGGAAAGCTGGTACTAGTTCATTCTCGGCCCCAGACCGATCATAAGCAGGATCTCCAAAAGCTGCTAGCCGCCGGGTTGTAGTAGCACGGACGTGTTGCCGAAGCACTAGGAGCTGAGTCGTCGATTGCGCGAAAGACAGTGGCTTCGACTCGAGGAGATATCGAACCCTGACTCCTGGGGGAGTCTCGACGAGTGCGGCAAAAGGCAGGCTGTGGAGCGCCGCATCCGGCAGGATGACCCATCTCTCGGCGTCGCGGAGGAGAGCTTCCGCAGGGCGGATAAGCAGGTCGTAGAGTTGGCGGGCCCGACTCTGGGCGCGGCGCAAGCGCAGGCCGCTGGCGCCAAGGTCGCTGCGACCATTGTACAAGTCTTCTACCAGATTCTGCACCTTCACAAGCAGGCCGCCCGCATTGACAGCCAGCGGAAAGGCGACCGGCTCAGAATCTCGAGAAAGCACCAGCAACATCGAGCTCGCTTCACCAACGCTAAAGGCGAGAAGAGCTGTTCCTGCTTCTAGAGTCGATTGCGCCTTAACATGGTAGAGTGGAGCAATGGGGTGGCGGCTCGGGGGGCGGTCAGCGTATTGCCACAATCGCGCGCGTTGGACGGGCAT
>JBCCEE010000003.1:0-67899 GCA_039030415.1 Acidobacteriota bacterium | reverse complement strand
TCGCCGAGCGGGGAGCAGGTGGCCTTCTCGTGGAACGGCGAGAGTCAGGACAACTTCGACATCTACGTCCGGGTGGTCGGCGCCGAGGGCACCGTGCGCCTGACCGACGATCCGGCCTTCGACTGGGCCCCGACCTGGTCGCCGGACGGCAGCGAGATCCTGTTCTACCGCTACTGGCCGGAAGGTAGGTTCGCCGTCATCGCCGTGCCCTCCCTGCCAGGAAGGGAGCGGACGATCCAGGAGTATCCGTTTCCCCCCGGTATGCCCAACGACTTCCTCTTCGTACTCAGACCCGCGCTGTCCCGTGACGGCACCTGGGCGGCCAGTACCGGCGAATCCGGGCTGCTGTTGACGCGGCGGGACAGCGGCGAGATGCAGACGATCGCCGACGTTGCGGGCGGCGCCGAGACCTTCCCGTCGTTCTCTCCCGATGGACGTAGCCTGGCGTTCGTGTCGTGGCGGACTGGAGGCGTCGACGCCGATCTGTACGTCTTGCGTCTCACCGAAGACAACCAGGCGGACGGAGAGCCCGAGCGGCTGACGTCCGGCATGCGCCTCGCCCACAGCCCGGTCTGGACACCGGACGGGCGCGAGATCATCTTCTCGGCGGCAACGGAAGCCGACCAGGCGCTGTGGCGCGTCGCGGCCTCGGGAGCCTCCGAGGCCAGACGCCTGCCAATCGTCGGCAGCGGAGCCTGGTCGCCGACGATCTCGAGCGACGGCCAGCGACTCGTCTACGAACAGAGGACCCTGAGATCGAGCCTGTGGCGGGTGGCTATTGCCAGCGACGATGCCGGCGACCGTGCCCCCGAGAAGATCACCTCCTCGACCCGCGGCGACGCGTGGCCCGCCTATTCACCCGACGGCACGAAGATCGCGTTCAGCTCGAACCGCTCGGGAAGCCTCGAAGTCTGGATGGCGGACGCCGACGGCTCCGCCTCGGTAAAGCTGACGTCGCTGGGGCAGTTTTCCGTGGGTCCGGAATGGTCCCCGGACGGGCGGTGGATCGTCTTTCACAGCTCCGGCGAGACCGGCAGCGATCTCTACGCCGTCAGCGCCGCTGGCGGCCAGCTGCGCCGCCTGACCGACAGCCCGGAGGACGAGCTCCAACCCAGCTGGTCGACAGATGGCGAGTGGATCTACTTCATGTCCAGTCGAAGCGGTACGAAGCAGATCTGGCGGATGCCCGCCGAGGGTGGCGAGGCCGTCCAGGTGACCCGCGACGGCGGCGAATTCGCCCGCGTCTCGCCGGACGGCAGCACGCTGTACTTCACGCGCGGCATCTACGGCTCGCTGGAGCTTTGGAGAGCCACCGTCACCGGAGAGGGCGCAACCCGGGTCGACGCACCGCCGATCTACGACTGGGGTTTCGCCATCGTCGGCGAGCGCCTCTACTTCACCACGCCACCGCAAGGCGGGGCCTATCCGGTCCTCGCGCTCGACGTGAGCTCGGGCGAAACCGAAGAGGTGGCGCGTCTCGGCTTCACGCCATTTCCCAGGCTCTCAGCGTCGCCCGACGGCAAGTGGCTCGTCTACTACCGGGAGGAGCAGTCGAACAGCGACCTGATGCTGGTCGACAACTTCCGTTAGGGCTCAAGCACTAGGGTTGCCGTGACGGTGAGAGCCGTGCTCTTTGAAGCCGTGCTCTTTGAAGAACTTGGCAATCTCAACCACCGGCAGTGACCGCGCCGTCGCGAACTCGCCGTCCTTCTGGGCCGTCACCACCGTTCCGTCCGGCTCGAGAATAACCACCGCCGGAATACCCCGCTCCACCCGCATGCCGTACTCGCCCATCAGCTCCAGGCTACGGTCCCGCTGACCGACGTCCACCACCACGACCTCGAAGACACCGTCCACGAAGGGCACGACGTACTGGCTCTCTAATGCCTGCTCGAGGGCCTGATGATCGGGACACCAGTCGGCGCCAAAGACTACGGCTACCCGCTTGCCGGCGTCCGCCGCCTGGCGCCGCGCCTCGTTGATGCGGCGTCGGGAATCGGCCGAGCCATCGTCTTTGGGTGTTTCGCGTGTCATCGCGTCAGAGTATAGATCCCAATCGCACCGGGCGGCGATCCGTTTCGACTCGCCGTCACACGCTTCTCGACGCTCGCATGTCGCGCGACAGCCAACGGACTGGTTGAAGACCAGGCAGAGGTATCCCCGGACTCGAAACTGTCGACGAACATCGGCGAGCTCATGAGGACTTCCCGCGACCATATGAGAACGCGATCGAAGAGCGTCACGCCTGGCGTCACCTCCCGGTTGAAGAGGTCGATGGATCCGAAGCCATGCCCGGCGCCCTCGATGGGGTGATATTCGTGGACGACTCCCTGCTCGAGTGCCCGAGCGACCAGGAGCTCAGAAAGCTCGACGGGGACCGATCTGTCTTCGATTCCATGGATCACGAACAGTGGCGGTTCGCCGGCCTCTAGGTGAGCTGCGGCAGCAGCAGGATCGTCGGGTGGAATCAGGCTGCCGCCCCAAAGGTCGACCACGAAGCTGAGAGCCGGCGCCGGCACCCCGTAGTTGTCGAGCACGTAGGCCATGTGCACTGAGGTGATCGCTCCGGCAGATCCGCCGAGAATACCGATGCGAGCAGGATCGACACCGAGGCTGCCGGCAGCCTCTCGAAGCCAATCGAGGGCCGTCAACCCGTCATCAATCGCGGCCACCGCCGCCACGCCGTTGGCGGTTGGCGTCCCGCCTTGGCCGTCGATCATGGCCTGCAGAATCGGCTCAACGCGCGGCGAAGGGACCGGCTCGTCCGGCACCAATCGATAGTCGATCGAAACGACGACGTAGCCCCGTGTCGCCATTTCGTTGGCGATCTGCACCAGGTGCTCTTGCTGCCGAGAGCCACCGAAGAAGCCGCCACCGTGGATTATCACGAGAGCCGGGAGCAGCTCGCCGTGGGCTCCGGCGGCCGTGGGCTCATAAAGATCCAGGAGGAGGTCTTTCAGCCCGGGAATCGGCGCTTGGACCTCGCCGACTCCATAGACGAGCCCGGTTGTGACAGCGACGTCGAACGACGGATCTACGGTCGGCAGGGTCGTCTCGCCCGCCACGGCAGGTTGGACCCCGAACAGGCAAAGTACGATGCAAAGAAGTCGCAATGACATCGATAGTCTCCAGGTCATTGGGGAACCATGGGCTGCCACTTGCAGCTCATGCCTCGTGTATCTAGGGTTGAACCCGCGACCCGTGGATTTCCTGCGGTGTTTCACAGGATTGACCAAGAGGGTGCGGCTTTGAAGGTGCAAGGCTCTTCGAGAAAGAGCGTTCTAGGCACGGGCCGTGCCGTAGGCTGCGCCTGGAACGAGACGGGTGGCGCAATGAACTGCCATCAATGAGAAGATCGTGGGCCCTGCAGAGCATTTCTCAAAACGACGAGGGGCGCCTTCAATGCACGAAACGACAGCCACCCTTTCCGCCAACCGCTTCGCTTCGATCGTCGCGCTCCTCGGCCTGCTGGCCGGCTCGCCGGTCGCCGCGGTCCCGCAGGACGATCCAACGCGATCGCCGGCCGCGGAACCGGTGGCGCAAGACGACGCGGGTGAGCCGCAGGAGACCGCCCTCGCCGACGAGGAGGTCGTCACCGACGAGATCACCGTCACCGCGCGCAAGCGGGAAGAGGCACTCGCCGAGGTTCCCATCGCCATCACCTACCTCGACGGCGAGATGATGCAGGAATCCAACATCTCCGGTCTCTCCGAGCTGTCTCTCAGCGCGACTAACTTCATCCACGCCGAAGACGTCAACAGCTTCGATCGCTTCATCGTCCGCGGCCTCGGCACGACCGGCTCCAACCTGGGCTTCGAAGAAGCCGTCGGCCAAGTGGTCAACGGCTACTACTTCGGCCGTAGCCGTTTCGGCCGGACCATGTTCCTCGACGTCGAGCAAGTCGAGATTCTCAAAGGGCCCCAGGGCGCGCTGATCGGCAAGAACAACAGTGTCGGGGCGATCAACATCACCACCCGCAAGCCGGGGCTCTCGTTCGGCGGCCACCTGACCACGACATACGACTTCGAGGACGGCGAGGGCTTCGCCGTCGAGTCGGCGGTCGACGTGCCGTTTTCCGACACGTTCAAATCGCGCTTCGCCGTACGCTTCGAGGACCGCGATGGGTTTGTGCGCAACCTCGGCACCGGCCGTAACGACCAGGAGCATGACGATTTCACGGCGCGCGGCCTCTTCGACTGGCAAATCGACGACACATTGCGCGCCGAGCTGATGGTCCAGGTCGGCGACCTGCAGCGCAACGGCCGTGGCCGGGAGATCTACAACTGCGTGGGCGACGCCACGTCGCCCAATCCCCGCGACACCTCCGAGGATTGCCTATTCAACGGCGTGAAAGACGTGGTTTTTCGGATCAATGGCGAGCCCAGCCCCGAACCCCACGACACCGAATACTCGATGGTCGGCCTGACCCTCAACAAATTCTTCGGCAACACCTACCTCAGCTACCTCGGCAACGTCGCCCAATACGATTCGCGCGACGACTGGGACTCGGATCACAGCGACCTCGAGTGGACCCACATCTTCGTGCGCGACGACTGGCAGCAGACATCACACGAGCTGCGGATCACATCGTTCGGCGGCGAACGCGTCGACTACCTCGCGGGCCTCTACTACGGAGATCAGACCAACGACTTCATCCAGTCGTTCATGTTCTGCCGCGGGCCCTTCGGCCTGTGCACCGGCGGCACGACGAATCCGGATTTTCGCGGCCTGCAGCGCCATGCCTGGTCGACCCTAGACACCGAATCCCTGGCGTTCTTCGCGCAGATCGATTGGTACCTCTCCGAAAATCTGACGCTGACCGTCGGTGGACGCTACACCGAAGAGGAGCGGTCGACCGACTCCAATGCCACGGTGCTGACACCGTACGCTCTGGAAGTCGCCGGCAACCAGGTCGACTGCCCGAACGTCACCGACGAGCTCGACGGTGTCGGTATCCCGATCGATTTTCCCTGCGGACCCGCGCGTTTCACCAGCTCCGGCTTCTTCGATCGCTCGGAGGACGACTTCAGCCCCAACGTCACCCTGCGCTGGCTCGCGCCGGACCGAGGCATGCTCTACGCGACGTACGCCGAGGGCTTCAAGAGCGGGGGTTTCCAGTTCCCGAACTACGTACCCCAGGCGGCGCTGACCCGCGATCTGGTCGAGTACGACTCCGAGAGTACGACCCATCTCGAGCTCGGCGGTAAGCGGACGCTCGCCGACGATCGCGCCCAGCTGAACTGGGCCGTTTGGTCGACCGATTTCGAAGACATCCAGGTCTCTGGCTTCGACGCGGTCACGCTGATCCAGAACGTCAACAACGCAGCGCAAGCCAACTCCACCGGCGTCGAAGTCGATCTGGTCGTGCGACTCGACGATCACGCGACCCTCTCGACATCGATGGCCTGGACGGAAGCCGAGTATGAAGACTTCCCCAACGGACCGTGCTACGCCGGCCAAACCGAAGCCCTCGGCTGCGTCGCCACGACGTTCCCGGACGGCACGGTGACCCAAGTCCAGGACCTCGCCGGCACACCGTTGGCTTACGCTCCCAAGTGGCAGTTCAACGCGCGGCTGAACGGCGGTGAGATACCGATCATGCGGGGCCTGGAGCTGGGCTACGACCTCTTCTACTACTGGATCGACGATGTCCACTTCAAGCTGACCAACGATCCACTGGACACCCAGGAATCGTACGGCAAGGTCAACGCGGCGATCCACCTCGACTGGCTCGATAGCGGTTTGACGGTGACACTGATCGGCAAGAACTTGACCGACGAGCTGACGTCGAGCCTCGGTGACTCGACCACCGGGGTCGGCCAAGTGGGAGATATCGGTCCGACGCCGAACTACAAATTCGTCGACCCCGGTCGCCAAATCGCGCTCCAGTTGGCCTATCGCTTCTGACGCCCCCTTTGTTTCTGGTGCCAGGTACGATTAAATAACTGTGAATTCGAGACTTACGTCGCTAGCAGCTCAGCGCGTCTGAGAGTGGCAGTGGGCGGCGGTCGAGTCGCGCAGTCTTCGCGATCCCCAGCGATCTCGGGTACCATGCCCCGCGTACCCAGGAATCAAACGCGCCTCATGGACTTTCTGCAACTGCTGATCAGCGGCACCTCCCAAGGCTGCGTCTACGGACTGATCGCGCTCGGCTTTGTGCTGATCTACAAGGCCACCGAGATGGTCAACTTCGCCCAGGGCGATGTGATGATGGTCGGCGCATTTCTGGCCTACACGTTCATCAATGTGATGGGCTGGCCTTTCTGGTGGGGTTTCCTGGCGGCCGTGGCGTCGATGGCGCTGCTCGGCATGGTGCTGGAACGGGTCGTACTGCGGCCGATGATCGGTGAGCCGCCCTTCGCGGTCCTGATGATCACCATCGGGCTCGGGTTCGTGCTGCGGGCGCTGGCCAGCGCCATCTGGGGGCCGGAGCCGCGCAATATCGATTCGCCGCTGTCGGGCGGCGTGTTCCGGGCCGGGGAGCTGGCGGTGGGTCATGAGAATGTGGCCATCATTGTGGGTACAGCGCTGCTTTGCGGGGCGCTGGCGCTGTTCTTTGCGCGCACTCGACTGGGCGTGGCCATGCAGGCCGCCTCCCAGAACCAGCTAGCGGCCTACTATGTGGGCATCCCGGTGAAGCGCATCACATCCATGGTGTGGGCGCTGGCGGCTGCGATCGCAGCGGTGGCGGGTGTGCTGGTGGCGCCGATCTCATTGATCGATCCGATGATGGGATTCATCGGCATCAAGGCGTTTGCAGCGGCGATCGTGGGCGGCTTCGGTAATCTGCGCGGGGCGATGCTGGGGGGGCTGCTGATTGGGGTGGTTGAGCAGTTCGTCGGCATGGTCTCCAGCGGCTTCGCCGACACCAGCGCCTATGCCCTGCTGCTGATCATGCTGGTGGTCCGGCCCCACGGGCTGTTCGCCACCATCCAGGCCAAGAAAGTCTGATGCGCTTCCTGTTCAAGACCTCCTACGGTCAAGACCTCGACCTCTTCGAGCACAACGGCCAGCGTTTCTGGTACGGCCTGCTGGGGCTGGTCCTTCTGGTCGCGCCGGCGGTACTTCCCAGCTTCTACCTCGGCGAGCTGAGCTTCGTATTCATCTACGCCATCGCCGGGCTCGGCCTGATGCTGCTGGTGGGCTACACGGGCCAGGTCAGCCTGGGCCACGCAGCGTTCCTGGCCACCGGGGCCTACACCCACGCGTATCTGCTCACCGAGGGCTGGCCATGGCTGCTGGCCTTGATCGCCGGCAGCCTGCTGAGCGCGGCGGCCGGGGCGACGCTGGGTCGGCCCACCCTACGCATGACCGGCATCTATCTGGCCATCGCGACGCTGGCCTTCGCCGTCATCGTCGAACAGGTCATCGCCCACTGGGAGTCCGTCACCGGGGGCTACCGCGGCATGGCGGTGCCCCGAGCGCGCTGGCTGGGGCTGGATTTGGGCACGCCGGTAGCATTCTATTTCACCTGCCTGATCGTCCTGCTGCTGTCTCTGCTGGCGGTCCGGAACCTGCTGCGTAGCCCCACCGGGCGAGCTTTCATCGCGGTGCGCGATTCAGAGATCTCGGCCCAGGGCATGGGAATCGACCTGGCGCGAACCAAGACGGTGTCGTTTGCCCTGTCGGCCGGCTTCACCGGCCTGGCCGGCGGCCTGTTCGCCCACAAGCTGAGCTACCTGGCGCCGGATGCCTTCACGCTGCTGCTGTCGATCCAACTGCTGGTGATGGTGGTGGTGGGTGGCCTGGGCAGCCTACACGGGGTGATCTATGGCGCCATCTTCATCGGCCTGCTGCCCCAGGGCATCGCCATGGCCCGCGACGTGCTGCCGCCGAAGTGGGCCCAAATGCCGGGCCTGGAGCCTGGGATCTTCGGCCTCATTCTGATTCTGTTCCTGATCTACGAGCCGCTCGGCATCTACGGTCGCTGGCGCAAGATTCGCCAGTTCTTCGAAGAGTTCCCGCTGTACCGTCGCGCCACCCACAAACGCCAGAAGGCCTTCCTGCGCACGGAACGGGTACGCTGATGGCTCCGCTGTTCCAAGCCGAGAACCTCAATTTGCGCTTCGGCGGCGTGCACGCCGTGCGCGACGTCTCGCTTACCCTCGAGCCGGGCGAGGTCTTCTCGATCATTGGACCCAACGGCGCCGGCAAAACCACGGTCCTCAACATGATCAGCCGGCTGTACGACAGCGAGCCCGGCGGACGATTGACGTTCGAAGGCCGAGATCTCACCAGCGTCGCGCCCCACGACGTGGCGCGGGCCGGCATCGCCCGCACGTTTCAGAACACCGAGCTATTCGAGCACGACACCGTGCTCGAGAACCTGCTGATCGGCCGCCACGTACACCGCCGCACTCACCTGCTCCAGGAGCTGCTGTTCACTCCGGCGGTGCGACGCCAGGAGCTGGCGTTTCGCCGCGTGGCTGAAGACGTGATCGACCTGCTGGACCTGCAGCACTATCGCGATCAGGTTATCGCCGGTCTGCCCTACGGCATCCGCAAGCTGGTGGAGGTGGGTCGGGCTTTGTGCATGCAGCCCAGGCTGCTGCTGCTGGACGAGCCTTCTTCGGGCCTGAATCCCGAGGAGACGGAAGACGTTGCGTTCTGGATCGAGGACATCAAGGAAGATTTCGGCGCCGCGATCATCCTAGTGGAGCACGACATGAATCTGGTGAGCCAGGTCTCAGACCGGGTGATGGCTATGGCGGACGGCCAGGTCTTGGCCACCGGGCTGCCAGCCGAGGTCCAGCAGCATCCCAAAGTACTGCGAGCCTACCTGGGCGACGAGGTGGAGGCGGCCAGTGTCTGAGATGCCTGATGAGACGCTGTCTGAGAAGAGGCTGTCTGAGCAGCCGCTACTCGAGCTGAAGAACGTCGAGACCTATTACGGTCCGGTGATGGCGATCCGCGGCATCAGCCTCGAGGTCCAGGCAGGCCAGATCGTGACCCTGCTCGGCGCCAACGGCGCCGGCAAGACCACCGTGCTCAAGACGATCTCGGGAGCCATGGATCCCCACAAAGGCTCCATTTGGCTCGACGGTCACCCGATCCAGGCGCGCGATCCTGACGTCATCGCTCGCCTCGGCGTCGGCCACGTGCCCGAGGGCCGCGAGGTGTTTCCCTTCCTGAGCGTAGAGGACAACCTGCGCACCGGCGCCTTCTCGCGCTCCGACGACCGTGTCGAGGCCGACTTGGAATCGATGTACGGCTATTTCCCGGCGCTCGCAGCCAAGCGTCGCCAGCAGGCCGGGTTCCTTTCCGGCGGCCAGCAGCAGATGCTCGCCATTGGCCGCGCGCTGATGCTGGATCCCCGCATCATCCTGCTGGATGAGCCGTCCCTTGGGCTGGCGCCGAAACTGGTGCAAGAGATCGCCGCCATCATTCGCCGGATCAACCGCGAGCGCGGGGTGACGATTCTGCTGGTGGAGCAGAACGCCCGCATGGCGCTCGAGCTCGCCGACTACGGCTACGTGATGGAGACCGGCCGGGTGGTGATGGAGGACGCCGCCGAGCGGCTGGCCCAGGCCCCCGACATTCAGGAGTTCTACCTGGGGCTCAAGGATCAGGGCGTGCGTGGGCGCCGCCGCTGGAAACGTAGGAAGACGTGGCGATGAGCGAGCCGATCACCATTGACGGCTGCGCTACGCTGACGACGCTGTTCCGCAAGCGAGTGCGGGAGGAAGCCGAGTCCGTCGCTCTGCGCGAGAAGGATCTCGGCATCTGGAACGAGTACACGTGGCGCGACTACGGCGAGCAGGCTCGCTGGATCGGCCTCGGTCTCGAGGCCCTGGGGCTCGAGCGCGGCGACGTCTGCTCGGTAGCGTCGGAGATCAACAAGGAATGGGTGTTCGCCGACATGGCGATCCTGTGCACGGGCGGCGTGGTCAACGGCATCTACCCCACCGACGCGCCCAACCAGGTGGAGTACCTGGTCAACGACTCCCGCACGCGCTTCTACTTCGCTGAAGACGAAGAGCAGCTAGACAAGATCCTGGAAGTGCGGGATCGCACGCCGACTCTCGAGAAGATCATCATCTTCGATATGGAAGGCCTGCGCGCCCTGGACGATGCGCAGTGCCTGAGCCTCGAGGAGCTCGTGGCATTGGGCCGCGACTATGAGCGCGACCATCCCGAAGTTTGGGACGCAAGGATCGACGCCGCGGACCCCGAAGACCTGATGGTGCTGACCTACACGTCGGGCACCACCGGCCCGCCCAAGGGCTCGATGATCAACCACCGCAACAGCCTGTACCAGGCCCAGCTAGTAGTGCGCGACCTGGACTTTCGCGAGGGGGACGAGGTGCTGGGGTTTCTGCCCCTGGCCCACATTGCGGGACGCGTGTTTTACCTGTTCTGCACGCTGGCGGCGCGCAGTCGCATCAACCTGGTGGAGAGCCTCGAGACCGTCGACCGCGATTTGCGGGAAGTCTCCCCCACCTGCCACTTCGCGGTGCCGCGGGTGTGGGAGAAGCAGTACGCTACGATATCCATCAAGCTCAAGGAAGCGACCTGGATTGGCCGCTGGGCCTACGACCAGGCCATTGCGGTGGGCAGGCGGGCCGCACCTTACCGGATTCGAGGCGAGAAGCCGCCTCTCGGCCTGCGCTGTCTCGAGGCGCTGACCAGTGGGCTCGTGCTGCGCAACGTCCGCCGGCTGCTGGGCATCGACCGGGCTCGCTGGCTCTCCACCGCCGCCGCGCCCATCGCGCCAGAGCTGATCGAATGGTACTGGGCCCTGGGGCGGCCCATGTACGAGGTCTACGGCCAGACCGAGTGCACGGCGCTGGTCACCGTCAACACGCCGGGCCACACTCGGATCGGCAGTGTGGGCCGGGTCGGCGAGGGATCCAAGGTGGCGATCTCGGAAGAAGGCGAGATCCTGATCCAGGGACCGGGGGTGATCATGGGCTATTGGAACCAGCCCGAGAAAACCGCCGAAACGCTCAGGGACGGCTGGCTGCACACCGGCGACGTCGGCACGATCGATGACGACGGCTACGTCTTCATCCGCGATCGCTTGAAGGACATCATCATCACCGCCGGCGGCAAGAACGTCACCCCTAGCGAGATCGAAAACCAGCTCAAGTTCTCACCGTTCATCTCCGACGCCGTGGTGGTGGGAGACCGCCGGCCCTACCTCACCTGCCTAGTGATGATCGACCATGAGAACGTCTCCAACTTCGCCCAGGAGCACGACGTGCCGTTCACCAACTACACCAGCCTGTGTCACACGCGGGAAGTGCAGGATCTCATCGGGAGTGAGATCGAGAGGGTCAACGAACGCTTCGCCCGGGTGGAGACGATCAAGAAATTCCGCCTGATCGATCAGCTGCTGGATCCAGAAGACGAGGAGCTCACCCCCACCATGAAGCTCAAGCGCAAGGTGGTAAACGTGAAGTACCGGGAGCTCATCGAGTCCATGTACGGTTATCCTTGACTCACGAAATATCCAGAAAAGGGACGAAGATGCTGCCGAGAATCATCCTCATCGTGATCGCAACCCTGGTCGCAGCCTGCGGCGGAACCGACGAAGCCGGCACCTCCGGGAACTCGAGCGCGGCACCGCCGGTGCGGGGCATCACGGATACCGAGATCGTTCTCGGCAGCCACAACGACCTTTCCGGTCCCACCGCTATCCTCGGCGTCTCAGGGGTCAACGGCGCGCGGATGCGCTTCGAGGAGGCCAATGAGGCCGGCGGCATCCATGGACGCACCATCCGTTTCGTGGTGGAGGACGCTGGCTACCAGGTACCGCGGGCCATCCAGGCCGCCAACAAGCTGATCAACAGGGACCAGGTCTTCGCCATGATCATGGCCATGGGCACACCCATGAACAATGCCATCATGCCGACTCTGTTCGAGGCCGGCATCCCCAACCTGTTTCCCATCTCCGGAGCGCGCTCCATGGTGGAGCCCTTCAAGCCCCTACAGGTGACGGGGCGCGGAATCTACTACGACGAGATCCGCGCCGCCGCGCGCTACTTCATCGAGGAGCGCGGCGCCACGACGCCGTGCATCGTCTACCAGGACACCGACTATGGCCAGGAGATTCTCGAGGGCGCCGAAGCCCAGCTCTCCGCCATGGGGCTGAGCGCCGCCGCCACCTCCGCCCACAAGACGACCGACCTCGAGTTCACCGCGCCGGTGCTCAAGATGCGGGAAGCGGCTGCGATCTGGTGCTGATGGGCACGGTCTACCGCGACACCATCTTGATCCTGGAAGCGGCCCGCAAAATCGGCTGGGAAGACGTGGTGTGGGTAGGCAACAATGCGTCCTACAACGAGGGCGTGGCCCGCTTGGAGAGCGGAGCGTCCGAGGGCTACTCGGTGTTCTCTCACATGGCGCTGCCGTACCGTGACGGTGAGATCAGCGAGACGGTCGCCGAGTGGTGGGACCGCTACGCAGGGCGCTTCGACGTCCAGCCCGAATACGTTGCCATGGAAGGCTACCGCAACGCCGACGTGGTGGTCCGAGCTTTAGAGGCCGCAGGCCCCGAGCCCACCGCCGAAAAAGTGATCGCCGCCATCGAGGCCATGGGCGAATACGTCGACCCCTTCGGCTACCGCATGACCTTCGGCGCTGATGATCACAAAGGGGTCGACGAATCCGTCCTGCTGACCGTAGTGGATGGCCGCTGGCAGGTGCAGGCGGAGAAGATTACTTACTGAACGATTCGAAGTCGTCCTCGAGGTTCGGTGCCCGAAGAGCATGTCTTCGGGCACCTCTCGAGTACTCGATGGCCGAACGCAACGCCTCATTGGAAGCTTCGCCGGCCACCCGATCTCTTCTTACTAGACCGGTACCATTCTGATCTCACCAGGCCTGCACTGGAACGTCAAAAACCTACGTTCGCAGACGTAGACATCGTACTCCTGGCCGGATTCGTCCTGGAACCTGTATTGGGCTTCATCCGGCCATCGGCCGGCCTGAGCTTCGGTTGCCGGCAGCATCCAGAGCACGGCCAGCGACATCATGAACATCAACGTTTTCACGATCGATTTGATAGACATCGCAATCTCCTTTGAAAATGGCTAATCACTGGGTTCATCGATTCATTGGTTTTGGCAGATGTGGCTGGCAACGTTCGCGAGGGCGTTTCTCTGGGACGCCGAGCAGGTACCGAAGAAATTCCCTTGAGGCTGGAAGCCGTTTTCACTGCATTGAAAATCGAGGCCGCAATCGTCGTTGCGGAACTTCAACCTCCCTCCTCCTTGTTCTTCGATGACTTCCACCTGCCCCAAACCGCCGGGTTCGCCGGAACCGTCCGGGCCAGCGAGCACCGGCTCCTCGGCAAAGGGGCCGCCCGGCCCGACAAAAACACCGATCATGATCAACAGACTCGAGACCGCCAACTTCTTTTTCATGAGCTCTCCATTTTTGATTTGAGGGGTCATCTGTTGGTGCAGCTGCGTTCAGAGAGCCGGGGGCACTAGTCCACCCCGGCCAAACGCAAGCCGTACCAGCCTGCTACGCCCACGCATGCGTTGGGGGCGTCCTTACCGAGATATTCGGTTGGAATGCAGCAGCTCCCCATCCGCCCGTACTGGGAGTCGATCCAGTCCGCGCAGACACGCTCCTCGCCGACACAGATATCGCTGGGCGAGGCCACCCATATCCCGGACGGAACGAAGTCATCCCCTTCGGTGTAAGTTGTCGGGAGCAGGATGACGAGGGCCATAGCCAGGGCTACCAGCGGCAAACGTCGAACACTATCGGAGTACTTTCGCAACATAGCTCACCTCCTTTCTGGGTCCGATCCCTCACGCGCGAACCGAATCCCAAATGGATCACCCAAACCGAAGATTCTCGTTTCGGGTCTGAGATCGGCGGAAGCGCTCGACGTCCGATCAGCCGCAGACTCGCCTCAGCTCCGTGAGACGCTCGCTCGCTTGCGCGGTGCGCTGGTGCTGATCTCCCAGCTCGGCCTGGAGCCGTGCGGTGCTCTCAGGAATCAGACTCCGGGCCTCGCTGCACTGTTCGAGCTGGAGGTAGGCAGCGCCGAGAAGATTTTCAGCAACCGCCAATCGGACCACGTCTCGAGGGCGTTCGCGACGCCACATAGCGAGCATTGCCGGTAGAGATTCCACAATCCGCTGCGGCTGATTCGCTGCCAGCTGCACGGCGGCGAGACTGGTGTGAGTCGAGATCAGACGTGGATGACTCCCGCTTGCATGATGGCGCAAGATGTCCAACGTCTCGACCAGAGCAGCTTCGGCATCACCATGATCACCCTGCTTTTCGAACGTTTTGGCAAGGTTGCTGAGACTCTGAGCGATGGCCGTGTGATTGGCGGGAAGAATTCTTCGGCGCATAGCGAGCGCAGCGGCCCCAACCTCTTCAGCCTCGTCATAGCTACCCTCCACATGCAGAGCAGCCGCGAGGTTGGCGAGAACATCAGCTACCAGCGGCTGGTCGCCGGTCGATACCAGTTGGTGGAGCCGCAAAGCCTCCCGATAATCACGGATCGCGGCGGTGAGCGCGCCGCGACGGCGAGAGATATATGCGCGGGTCGTCACCGCCGCGATGTGCTGCCGATCCGTAGGAGCCAACAGCCGCTGGGTCAAGCCCAGAACCTCACGGTTGACCTCGGCTGCTCGCTCGAACTCACCGAGGTAGCAAAGCACCGACGTCAGCTCGCTGAGCGGAGTGATCAAGATCTGTCGGCCTGGATCGGCGACTGCGCGGGCGGCGAATCCGCGGGCCAGCCGGACCGCCTCCTCACTCCAGCGCAAGGCGCTCTCCGTGTCGTCGAGCTCTCGCAAGACAGCGCTGAAGTCGACCAGTGTCGCGATGAGCTCTGCTTCGTCTGGCTCGGGCATGAGCTGCCACAGCTCCCGCGCCTGGTCCAGCAGCTCCTTGGATTTGAAGAGCTGCCCTTGGCTGAGGTAGATGCGACCGAAGAAGCCAAGCAGCTCGGCGCGCGCCGCGGGATCCGGCAGCTCCTCGACCAGCGTCGAGCTCTTGCGATCCAGCGCTTCTTGCAGAGTCCACTGTTCACCCGGCGCTTCTTCCGGATCGGCCAGCTGAAACACATCCTTCACGTAGCCGAGAATCTGCTCTTTGGAATCCCGTTCCGCAGCGATTCGCTGCAGCAAGACAGTGGCACTGATCGCCCAGGCCAAGGTCAAACCGATGCCCGTTGCCGCCAGCCCCGCCGCCAGCCGGTTGCGCCGCACGAACTTGCCGAAACGATACCCCACCGAGTCGCCACGAACCGTGACCGGTAGCCCCGCCACATGCCGCCGAAGATCGTCGGAAAACTGTTCGACGGAAGCGTAGCGTCGGCCTGGATCTTTGTGCAGGGCACACAGCACGATACGGTCGAGATCGCCCCGCAAGCTCGTCACGAGCTCCTTCGGGCTCGCGCACCGATTGCGACAAAGCACGTCCAAGGTCGCCGCAGTATCCGATGATGCTGCCTCTCGCATGAGCTCGGCCATCACCAAGCTGGGTCTGACCGGCTCCTGATCACAGATCATGCGCTCGACTTCCGCCAGCGACTTTCCCGAGAGATCGAAGGGCAAGCGACCCGTCAACAGCTCGTAGAGCAGGACGCCGAGGGCATAGACGTCAGTTGCCGTGGTCACCGGCCGGCCGCGAATCTGCTCTGGACTGGCATAGCTCGGTGTCATGGGGCGCAACCAATGCACGGTCGGCTCCCTAGCAGGCGAGCTGCGCTCGGGATCGAGCAGCTTGGCGATGCCGAAATCGAGCAGCTTCGGTCGCCCATCCTCCGTGACGAGAATGTTGCTCGGCTTCAGATCACGGTGCACTACCAAATTCTGGTGCGCGTAATGCACCGCGGCACACACTTCCCGCATCAAGATGATTCGTTGCTTCAAGGAGGTGCGCCGGTCATCGCAGTGACGGTCGATCGGCTGCCCTTTCACCAGCTCCATGACGACATATGGGAGCTGGTTCTCGGTCGTGCCGCCGTCATGCAGCTTGGCAATCGCAGGATGGTTGAGCTGTGCGAGGATCTGGCGCTCGGTCCGCAATCGCGCGATCGATCGGGGACCCGTCACGCCAGGTTTGAGTACCTTGATCGCGACTTCCTGCTCGAACTCCCGATCCGCGCGCCGGGCGAGAAAAACCAACCCTGCACCGCCCTCACCGATGCGCCGTTCGATACGGTAGCGCCCGACCAATGCGCCCGGCTCCGGAGCCGCGAACTGCCCTGGCCACACGGCGCCAGATACCGACGTCCCAGAGTCCTGCAGAAACTCTCCGAGCTGCGCCTCGTCGATGAACAAAGACACGACTTCCGCTGCCAGGGTCGGATCCTTCGACGCGACGCGCTGCAGGGCCTCGCGTCGGTCCTCTTCCGACACGTCAGCCACGCGATCGAATAGCTCTGTGATCTGGCGCCATCGCTCAGCGTCCATGCGGGCCTCCTGATCGCTCGGAAAAGGGCGCCTTGTCTCAGTCTGGGACACCGCGGGGCTCTTCGTCGTCGCTCGACAACTCGCGGAACAGCCAGACCCGGGCCAGCCGCCAGCGGCGGGTCACGGTTGCCGTAGAGAGTCCCGTGACTTCGGCGATCTGAGTTTTGGAAAGGCCACCGAAATACTTCATCTCAACGACTTGCGCCTGTTCGGGATCCAGTCTCGCCAGAGTCTCCAACGCGTCGTCCAGAGCCACGAAATCCGGGGACCGCTCGACCGGTATCTGCTCGAGCACCCCCATTGTCTCCTTCACGGCATCACCACCACGCTTCTGATACCCGCGACTCCTGGCATGGTCGACCAGGACACGTCGCATCATCTTCGATGTGATCGCAAAGAACTGGTTGCGGTTCTTCCAGGTCACACGCCTTTGATCGACCAAGCGCAAAAAGACTTCATGAACGAGGTCCGTGGTCTGCAGCGTCAAATCCGACCGTTCGCCCCGCAAATGACCGGCAGCGATGCTTCGCAAGTGCCCATAGACCTGATCCGAAAGCCTCCCCAGCGCGGCTCGATCGCCTTGCCCCCATTCCAAGAGCAGATCTGTGATCTCGATGTCGTCGACGTTCGCCACGGCATTCCACCTCCTGCTATGCCAGCTACTACATGATGATCGTATAGACGTAGATAGGAAACGTAGGTTTCGACACCTGGGGGCCTCACGGGTACCCGGCCTAGGTCGGCTTGAGGGGCCGCAGCCCCCACGCCGACGTCGGGCCCACTCCTGAGATCAAGACTCGTAATCGGCTTGCGGATGCTCTGATGCGGACAGTTCCTGGCAAGGCGGGCCGACACAGGAATCCTGGACGTCTCTCGAGGAAGTCCAACGCCGCCAGGAGCGAAAAGAGCCAGAGAGAGGATGCGAAATCCTCTTTATGGGACACCGGATCCGTTCGATCCAACGCCTACAAAACCTCATTCGCTCGGGCGAGCCTGCCGGATCGTCTACAATATGTGGACCATCCAAGCTACTGATCAGTAAAGGTTCGTCCATCTTGATTTCGACCTTGCGACTCAGCGTCCAGGGGACCTCCCAGGCCGCAATGCATCCAACGCGATCGGCTCGCAGCCGTGTTTGGATGGCTTTCAGATAACGGAAACGCCGGTGGCAAAAGTCGTCTTAC
The DNA here is from genome assembly GCA_039030415.1 of Acidobacteriota bacterium. Lineage (GTDB taxonomy): Bacteria > Acidobacteriota > Thermoanaerobaculia > Multivoradales > J023 > JAAELT01. Next base: position 50,327 of record JBCCEE010000003.1, on the reverse strand, counting down.
TGGCGCTCGACCCGGTGTTTGCCGCGGTCATCGAAGACCGCCTGCTGGTGTCGGGCCACGCGTCGACTGTGTTGACAGAACCCGCGGTCGCCGTTTCGGCGGCCACTGAGGGCCGTGTCGATGTGCTCGTCATGGCGATGGAGCTGCCCGGCGTTTCAGGACTCGAGCTCATTCGGCAGCTCAGGCAACAGGCCGAGACCCGCTCTCTGCCGATCGTCGCGTTGTCGACCGCGAGCGACAGTGAGGCGCGCATCGAGGCATTGCGAGCCGGCGCAGAGGATTACCTCACGATCCCGTGTGATCCCGAGGAGCTGATGCTGCGGCTAGATCGACTGCTCGGCCGACCGACCCTGCCGACGGTCTTGCGGGGCGATCTCGAAAGCCATCCGATCTGGGAGCTGCTGCAGTACATTCAGCAGGCGAACAAGAGCGGAGATCTGCGGATCTCGGGCAATAAGAGCACCGGGCAGGTGCAGCTGCAGAACGGTCGCGTGATCACCGCACGCTGGGAGAAGCTTCATGGCCGTGAGGCCATGCTGGCGATCGTCGCCATGAAAGAAGGGCGATTCCAGCTCACCACCGAGGAGCCGAAGTCGGTGAGCGGCGCTGGCGAGGCTCAGGGCTTCAAGATCACCGAGGTGCTGATGCAGGCTGCATGGATCGAGGACCAGCTCGGCAAGCGACGCTCCCATCTGCCGGCGACCAGCGCCGCCCTCGAGCCCTCTGCCATGAGCTTGCCGGCGATCGAAGAAGCCTTCCAATTTCTGCCGATCGAGGTCGTCTTCCGTCGCCTCGGTGAGCAGCGCGGCTTGCGGCTCTATGACCTGATGACCGAAGGTGCCGCAGCGCCGGAAAGCGTGCGGCTCGCGGTCGCCTGGCTGGCAGAGCAGGGCGCGATTGCTCCGGCCGAGGAAAGTCTCGCGCAGCAGCCGCTGTCGACCAGCGAGATCTCGTCTTCGGTGGTGCTGGACGTTGCGGTCCACTCATTGCTGAACGCGGCGCGCAAGGCCGGCTTTGACACCGCGGCGCTGCCCTGCCTGCTGCTCGGCGAGCCAGGCGTCTGGCAGAGCCTGCAGCAGCTGCCGGCGAGCGTACCGGGCTTCTATCACCACGAATCGCTGCGCTCCCTGGTAGAGCAGACCCAACAGGGCCGCGGCGGCAGCGCTACGTTCCAGAGCGAGCTCGGGAAGCTGTCGCTGCACGTGCAGCCGTTGAGCGGCGCCCGGCAGCTGGTGGAAGCGATCGTGCCGGTGTGTGCCGGCGTGCTGCTGTGGCTGGACGAAATCGAAGACGAAGAGCTCGTCCAGCGCGTCATCGAGCGCCTCGAGGACTCCAAGGCGCCGGCAGTGGGAATCGTCGTAGCCGGCAGCGAGGCCGCTCAGGAGACAGCAGCCAAGCTCACCGCCGCGACCCAGAAGTGGAAGGTCTCGACCCACGCACCGCGCAGCCTGCTGGGCGTCATGCGCCTACTGCAGCCACAGGGGAGCTGATGCACCGCATGCTGTTACTCGCCGAGCTCGCTTTCAGCCTGTGGCTGGTCGTCGATGCGATCCGTCGCCGCGCCGCCTACTACTGGTACCCGATCATCATGCTGCCGTTCGGTGAGTGGATCTACTTCTTCTCGATCAAGGTTCATGATCCCGAATTCGAGTGGCTGCGCGAGCTCTACCGAAAGCTGACCACCCGCCAGTCCTCCGTCGGGGAGCTGCGTCATCGGTTCGAAGAGTCTCCCAGCTTCACCAACACGACAGATCTCGCCCAGGCGCTCTCCGATCAGGGCAGTTATCGCGAGGCCGCAGGGCTGTTCACCGACGCCCTCGCCATACAGGCAGATGCAAGGGACGCCCTTTACGGCCTGGCGCGCTGCCACAGCGCCCTCGGGGAATACGAGCCTGCCATCGAGCGCTATCGCGAGCTGATCGCGCTCGAGCCGTCGTACCGCGACTACAACGGCTACTCCGATCTCGCTGATGTGCTGGCCCAAAACAACCGGTTGGAGGAGGTCCATGAGCTGCTCGACAGCCTGGTCGTCAAGAGCCCGCGTTTGGCCCATCGCGTACTGCACGCGCACTATCTGATCGAGGGTGGGCGCCACGAGCAGGCGCGCGAGCAGCTGCAGGCGGGTCTCGACGAGCTGCAGCACGTTCCGCAATACGTGCGCAAGAAAAACAGCGACTGGGCGAAGCGAGCCCAGCAGATGCTGAAACAGATCCCGCAGTTTTGAGTGGGCTCGCGAACGCTGAAGTCGATGCCCGAATCGATATAGTGAACCGCTCGTGACTCTGTCACATAGGCTCAAATCGCCATATAGGCTCATATACCACGGCTGCTCGTGCTGGCTACGGCTGCTCAGATCTGACCCAGCGTCGAGATCGGCAGTAATTCTGGAAGACTCAACGGAGGTTCGTCGATCGTGACTCGCGGCTACATCATTCCCATCGGCGGCGCCGAAGCCAAAACCCACAACCGTGCCATCCTGCGTCGCTTCGTCGAGATCTGCGGCGGTGAGGAAGCCCGCATCGCGATCATTCCGACCGCTTCCCAGCTCGAAGACATCGGCGACCGCTACGAGGAGGCGTTCGAAGATCTAGGGGCCGCTGAAACTACGACTCTGCCCTTTCAACAGCGCGAGGACTGCAAGCGCGAGGATTGGATCGCAGTGCTGAAGGAAGTCGACGGTATCTTCATGACCGGTGGCAACCAGCTGCGCCTGGCGACCACGATCGGCGGAACTCCGGTGGCCGATCTGCTGCGCGAGCGCAATCTGAACGGTCTGCACGTCGCCGGCACATCGGCCGGTGCGTCGTTCATGTCGGAGCACATGATCGCCTACGGCAAAGAAGGCATGACTCCTCGCAGCGACATGGTGCAGCTGGTGCCGGGGCTCGGGCTGACCCAGCTCGCCGTGATCGATCAGCACTTTCGCCAGCGCGACCGGCTGGGCCGCTTGATCACAGCCCTCGCCTACAACCCGCGCCCGATCGGCATCGGCCTAGACGAGGACACCGCTGCTTTCCTCGCTCCCGGCGGCACGCTGGAAGTCGTCGGTTCTGGCGGCATCACCGTCGTCGACCCGTCCGAGGTGGAGTATTCGTCGATGGACTCGGTCAAACCTCACGATCCGGTGTGCGTCATCGGCATTCGCCTGCACGTGCTGATCGAGGGCGCGACCTTCAACATCAAAACCCGCACCGCCAGCCCTCCACCGGCCGACAAAGATTCGTAAAATAGCTGGCAAAAGACTCGCACAAAGGAGCTCGCCACCGTGAAGATCCTCGAGAAATCGGTCTACGTCGGCCCCAATCTCTATGCCCTCTTTCCGGTCATCCGGCTGACCGTAGACCTCGGCGAGCTCGAGGAGTGGCCTTCCGCGAAGCTCGGCCGGGAGTTCACCGACGGATTGGTGGCGGCGCTACCCGGGCTACATGAGCACGGCTGCTCCTACGGCGAGCCGGGCGGCTTTGTCCGTCGGCTGAACGAAGACGAAGGCACCTGGATGGGCCACATCTTCGAGCACGTGGCGATCGAGCTGCAGAACGTGGCCGGCGCCCAGGTGACGTTCGGCAAGACCCGCGGCAATGGCACCGTCGGTCAATATGACGTGGTCTATGAATACGAGCAGGACGAGGTCGGCATGGCCGCCGGCAAGCTCGGCCTGCAGCTCCTGCACAGCCTCTTGCCGGAGGAGCTGCGCCCTGAGCGCGTCGATGCATCCTTCGACTTCGAGGAGTCTCGCGACTCGTTCATTCGCTACGCTCAAAGGCGAGCGCTGGGGCCATCGACGGCTTCGCTGGTGCGCGCCGCCGAGGAACGCGATGTTCCCTGGCAGCGTCTCAACCGCTACAGCCTGGTGCAGTTCGGCCATGGGCGCTTTGGTAAACGGATCCAGGCGACGGTGACCAGCGAGACGCGCAACATCGCGGTCGAGATCGCCTCCGACAAGGAAGAGACCCACACCCTGCTCGGGGACCTCGGTCTGCCGGTACCCGGCCAGCGGCTGGTGTATAGCGAGCGCGAGGCGGTGCGTGCCGCCGAAGGCTTGGGCTACCCGGTGGTGGTCAAGCCACTCAACGCCAATCATGGCCGCGGAGTCTCGATCAACCTCAACGAATCCGAGGCGATCAAGACGGCGTTCAATCAGGCCCGCGAGCACAGCCGGGGCATTTTGGTGGAACGCTTCATCGAGGGCCTCGATCACCGCCTGCTGGTGGTCGACGGCGAGCTGATCGCGGCTTCCAAACGGGTACCGGGGCATGTGGTCGGTGACGGCAAGTCGACCATCGAAGCGCTGGTAGAAGAGGTCAACAGCGATCCGCGACGCGGCATCGGCCATGAGAAGGTGCTCACCCGCCTGAAGTTCGATCACCAGGCGAATCGCCTGCTGGAACAGAAGGGCTATACCGTAGAGAGTGTGCCGCCCGAGGGCGAGGTCGTCTACCTGAGGTCGACGGGCAACCTCTCGACCGGTGGTACCGCGGTCGACGTCACGGATCTGGTCCATCCCGACAACCGCGAGATGGCGCAGCGCGCCGCCAAGGCGATTGGCCTCGACGTCGCCGGAGTGGACTTCTTGACCACCGACATCTCTAGGTCCTATCACGAGACTGGCGGTGCAATCTGCGAGGTCAACGCCGCCCCAGGCTTTCGCATGCACGTCGCCCCCTCTGAGGGTCAGTCGCGCGACGCTGCCGGCCCGGTGATCGACATGTTGTTTCCCCCGGGCTCGCCGACGCGCATCCCGATCGCAGCGATCACCGGCACCAACGGCAAGACCACGACCACGCGCATGGTGGCCCACATCTTCAAGATGGCAGGGCACCATGTCGGAGTCGCGACGTCCGACGGCGTCTACATCGATGGTCACCTGACCGTCGAGGGCGACATGACAGGACCGGCCTCAGCTCGCATGGTGCTGCGCGATCCGTCGGTCGATATCGCCGTGTTGGAGACCGCTCGCGGCGGCCTACTGAAGCGCGGCATGGGATACCGTCGGGCCAACGTCGGCGCGGTACTCAACATCGCCGCCGACCACCTCGGCCTGCGCGGCATCAACACGCTGGAAGATCTCGCCGAGGTCAAGCGCATCGTCGTCGAGGTGGCCCAGGATACTGCCGTGCTCAACGCTGATGATCCCCTCTGCTTGCGGATGGCGGACTACACCAAGGCCGAGCACTTGTGCTACGTCACGATGAGCACCAAGCACCCGCTGGTGCGCGAACATATTCGTTCTGGCGGTCGTGCGGTGGTGCTCGAAGAAGGCATCAACGGCCACATGATCACGTTCTATGACAACGGATCTCATATCCCTTTGCTGTGGACGCACCTGATTCCGGCGACGCTCGAGGGACGGGCGATGCACAACGTGCAGAACGCCATGTTCGCCGCCGCCATCGCCCACAGCATGGAGGTCAAGCTCGAGGACATCCGCCACGGCCTGAGGACCTTCGACACCACCTTCTTCCAGGCTCCGGGGCGGATGAACGTCTTCGACGAGCTACCGTTCAAGGTGATCCTCGACTATGGACACAATCCGGCGGCGATCAAGGCCATGGTGCAGGTGGTAGAGCACTTCGAGACTGAGGGACGGCGGTTGGTGGTGCTCGCTGCGCCCGGTGATCGACGCGACGAAGACATCGCCGAGATCGCACGCCTGTGCGCCGGCAAGTTCGACCACTACCTCTGCCGGCGCGACGACTCGACGCGCGGTCGTGGGCCGGAAGAGGTACCTCGCATGCTGCGCGCCACGCTGCTCGAGTCGGGAGTCTCCGAGGAGCAGATCGAGCTCGTCCCAGACGAGCAGGAAGCCGTCCAGCGTGGTCTGAAACTGGCCCGTCCCGGCGATCTGCTACTGGTCTTCGCCGACGCTATCCAGCGCAGCTGGAAGCAGATTATCCACTTCTCGCCTGACAGCGCGATGGAGCGTCAGAAGACGCCGACCGCCGCGCTCCAGATCGAGCCCGGCGACTTCATCGACCATGATCTCGAGCTCGACGCAAACAGCACCTTTGTGCGTGACGAGCGCGGCGTGCGCCTAGCGCGCGAAGAGGGAGACTAGACTGGTCTCATCAAGCCTAGAGAACCCCTGGATTCCATCATGAAACTCCGCGACTCGCGTCGGCTGACGGGCCCCAACATTCTCTGGCAGCGAGCTAGTGCGGTGATCGACGTCGCGCTCGAGCCCGACGAACCGACCACGACGTTGATCGATGCCTGGCAGCGGCACGCCAGGACGATTCTGGAAGCGATCGACTGGAGCACCGAAGAGCTCGCACACCGCGTCTTCGCCAGCGGCGTCAGCCTGGCGATCTCGGCTCCGATCGACGCCCTCTACGCGGCCACCGAGGTCAACGAATGGGCCTTCGAAGCCACGGTCGCCGAGCTGAAGGGCCAGCCGCACCCGGCGCTCGAAGAGGCGGCCCAGCGCGTCCGGCAGATGATTGCCAAAGAGCGCAATCCGGCGGTGCTCGCCATGCAAGCTGCTGCCGCTGAACACCGCGTCGCCTTCCTGTGGGACGATGATGCCATATCGGTCGGCATGGGTAGCGGCTCCCGCTGCTGGCCGTCGGACGCGATTCCCGATCCCCAAGGCGTCGACTGGCGCAATGTCCACGACATCCCGGTCGCCATGATCACCGGCACCAACGGCAAGACCACCACCGTTCGGCTGCTCGCCAGCATGGCGCGAGCCGCTGGACTCGAGCCGGGCGTTTCGTCGACCGACGGCTGTTGGGTAGCGGGCGAGGAGATCGGTGAGGGCGACTACTCCGGCCCCGGCGGAGCGCGCCTGGTGCTGCGTGACCCGAGGGTCGACATCGCTCTGCTCGAGACCGCTCGCGGTGGCATGCTGCGTCGTGGGCTAGGGGTCGAGCGAGCCGACGTCGCGATCATCACCAACGTCGCCGAGGATCACCTCGGCGAGTGGGGCGTGCACGATCTCGACGAGCTGGTCGAGACCAAGTTCATCGTCGAGAAGGGAACCCGCCGGCTGGTGCTCAACGCCGATGACCCCAAGCTCAGCTCGCGACCGGATCGGCGCGGCCTACGTCGCGTTTGGTTCGGCTGTGACCACGATGCCCTGGTGGTGCAGGCCAACGTCGAAACCGGCGACATGACGACGGTGCTCGAAGGCGACGAGCTGGTGCTGCACGACCACGGGGGCCGGGAAGTCGTCGCCCGTCTGGATCAGGTGCCGATGACCCTGGGCGGCGCCGCGCGTCACAACGTCTACAACGCTCTGGGCGCGATCTGCGTCGCGCTCCGCCTCGGCCTACCGCTTGCAGCCGTCCGCGAAGGGCTGGCCAGCTTCGACTCGTCAGCCGAAGAGAACCCTGGCCGCCTCAACCGCTTCGACCTCGGCGGCGTGCAGGCGATCGTCGATTTCGCGCACAACCCTCACGGGCTCGAAGCCCTGCTCGAAATGGGCCGCGCACTGCCCGCCAAGCGCCGCCTGGTGCTGGTCGGTCAGGCCGGTGATCGCGAGGACGAAGCCATCCGCGAGCTGCCGCGGATGGTCTGGAAGACGCACCCGGATCGCGTGATCCTCAAAGAGCTGGTGAAGAACCTTCGGGGACGCGAGCTGGGGGAGGTGCCGGCCTTGATGGCTGATGAATTCCTTCGCCTCGGCGCCGCGGAAGGCACCCTCGAGCGAGCAGCCAACGAGCTCGCCGCCGTCGTGCAGGCACTGCGCTGGGCCAAACCGGGAGACCTGCTGCTGCTGATCACCCACGAAGAGCGAGCTCGGGTTCTGGACTACGTCAAGCAGCTGGCGCAGGCCGACTGGCGTCCAGGCGACGATCTGCCGGCGATCGACGACGACTCGAGCAGCTAGAGAATCACCTCGGCGGACGCTCCATGGCCGCCGAGGGTCGCTCGTGCGAGTCACCTCGCGCTGGCCAGCTCACGCCCTGATGAGTTGATCCATGGCCCAAACACGCCTTATCTAGTTGACGGGCGGCGCATCGAAGCCATCTGACGACGATCCCGTCACTTTTCTTTGCTGCAGTACGTTCTTGGTGCGGGACGTAGCGCGGCTCTCAGGTCGGTTCAAGGCTGCGCCTGTCCCAGCGACTGAGATGTGCTGTCACGTGTCAAAACGAACCCTGCAATCCTCAACCTCACGGAGAACACCATGGACACACCCCGTTCCCTATGCCAACGGGTCGCGCTGGTGGCGACTCTCTTCGCCCTGATCTGCAGCCAGGCGAGCCTCGCCCAAAATGCCGAAACCCTCATCCTGTTCGATCCCGATGCTTTGGAGACCCCCGAGAGTATCGTTTTCGATCGCCACGACAACGCCTACATCACCCTCGCCTTCACCGGCGAAATTCGTAGAGTCGCGCCGGATCTGACCCAGACTTCGCTGGCATTTCTGCCGATCGGAGCACCGTGCGGCGACGCTACGACCGTCGCTCTCGGCCTGGCGATCGACTTCTTCGACCGCCTCTACGTCGCGATCACCGCGTGTGATCCCGCCAACAGCGGCATTTGGAAAGTCGACACCGAAGACGGCTCGATCGAGCTGCTCGCCAATGCTCCGAGCGCCACGGTGTGGAACGGCATCGACGCCCACCGCGGCTTCATCTACGCTGCCGATACCTTCGACGGACTGGTGTGGCGGATTCCGCTGCGCGGCGGCAGCCCGGAGATCTGGGCCGATGATCCGTTGCTCAAGCGGCCACCCGAGTCGATGTTCCCCGGCCCCAACGGACTACAGTACTTCCGCGGCAAGATCTTCGTCGCCAACTCGTCGACCGGCGATATCGTCGGCATTCCAATCCGTCCAGGCGGCGGCGCCGGCCAGGCGTTCGTCAAAGCCACCCTGCCATTCCCTCAGGGCTGCGACGAATTCACTTTCGACATTCGAGGCCGCATCTACTGCACCACCGACCCTTTCAATACCATTGTACGCCTCAATCGCGACGGCTCGAGCGACATCCTGCTCACCGCCGATGATCTGCTCGACGGCCCGACCTCCGTCGCGTTCGGACGCCGCGGTGGCAACCGCAAGAACCTCTACATCACCAACGCCGCCTTCCCCATCTTCACTACCACTTTCCGCCCCAGCCTGATGCGGCTGCGGGTGGACACGCCCGGAGCACCCTTCGAGTTCTAGGCGCGCAAACGTCGAATTGCCGCGATGCCCGCTGCCGGCCCCAGAGCCAGCAGCGGGAAGGCCCAGCGCCAGCCGAACCCCGCGACCAGCTCAGGCACCAGCTGGATAGTGACGGTAGTGAGCAGAAAACCGAGCGAGGTTTGCAGCGTCAGCGCGGTACCGACCGCATGCTGCGGTGCGACCTCGGTAACCAAGGCCGAGAACTGGGCCGAGTCGGCGACGACAAAGAAGCCCCAAACCCAGGCGATCGGCACCAGGATCCACGGACTGGCGCCGAAGAAAAAGCCGATCCCCAATGAGCAGAGTCCACTAGCTGCCATTGCCTGAATGACCAGGCGCTCGCGGCCCGTGCGATCGGCGGCCCAGCCGCCCCACACGCAGCCCAGACCGCCGGCTGCGATAGCGCCAAAGGCCGCCGCGTCCACCCAGCGAATGTCGGTCGCGGAGCTGCCGGCACGAGATTGTGCGCTGGCCAGCAGGAAGGCCGGAATCCAGGCCCACATGGCGTACAGCTCCCACATATGCCCAAGGTAGCCAAAGGTGGCGAGTCGGGTCGGGCGGTGGCGCACCACCGTGCCGACGAGCGACCACGAGAAAGGCTTGCTGGCGAAACGATGGGGGCCGTCACGATAGCACCAGGCGACCAGCAGCGACGCGACCACAGCAGCTGCCGAAGCTGACAAGACCACCGCCCGATAGCTGGTCTCGCCGAGAGCGCGGATGAGGTAGGGCGTCGCCTTGCCGACCACCAAAGCACCGACGATCGAGCCGATCGCCAGGCCGCGTGATCTACGAAACCACGTGGCGATCATCTTCATCGCTGGCGGGTACACCCCAGCGATGAAGAAACCGGTCAGGAAACGCAGGATCAAAGCCTGAGCGTAGCTCGGCGCGACAACGAGCAGCCCGTTGACGGCCGCCGCCAGCAGAGCGCAAACGGCGAAATAGCGACGGGCCGGCACCAGGTCGGCGAGGTTGAGGACCGCCGCCAGTGCGGTACCCACCACGAAGCCGATCTGCACCATGGTGACCAGCAGAGCCCCTTCCGCAACCGACAGGCCCCACAGCTCGCGCAGCTGCGGCGAAACGGCGCTGGCAGTGAACCATGGCGAGACGCCGAGCAGCTCGGCGCAGGTGAGCAGCGCCAGGATGCGCCAGCGGCGGGGATCGTCGTCAACGGGTCTGTGCATGTTCCGAAAGCCCTGAATCGCTTGACCGGTATCTAGCTGCAGGCGCGTCACTTGCTAGGTTTCTAGCAACGATAGTATCCTGTCCTCGTCTCCATGAGGTCCGCGATTGCCTCCCCAAACCCTTACATCTCAGGACCTTTCCCACTAAGAACGCAAGGAGCTCGAGTCGCCATGCGTCGAGAGATATTCATTGCCAGCTTTGGCTGGCTCCTCCTCAGCACTATCGTCTTCAGTACCGCCGCCTTCGCGGGATCGATCACCGGCAAGATCACCTATGACGGCTCAGTACCAAAGCTGCGCCCGATCAAAATGGACGCCGATCCGAGCTGTGTCCAAAAACACCGCAGTCCGGTCTATCCGCAGAGTCTGGTGCTCGGTGACGGCAACGGACTCGGCAACGTCTTCGTGCACATCAAGAATGCCCCGGCGTACTCGGGTAAGGCTCCGACCCAGGCGTTTGTCCTGGATCAGCGGGGCTGCATCTACGAGCCGCGCGTGGCGGGGGTGATGGTGGGGCAGCCCGTGAAGTTCAAGAACTCCGACGGCATCCTTCACAACGTCCATGGCTTCCCCAAGCGCAATCGCGAATTCAACATCGGTATGCCGCCGATGGTGAAAGAGCGCGAACAGGTCTTCAACAAACCCGAGCCCGTCTTCCAAGTCAAATGCGACGTGCACCCTTGGATGAATGCCTACATCGCGGTGATGACCCACCCCTACTTCGCGGTCTCCGAGACTGACGGGACGTTCGAGATCCGCAACGTGCCAGACGGCACCTACTCGATCGAAGCCTGGCACGAGAAGCTCGGTACGCAAAGAACCGAAGTCACCGTCTCAGGGGGCTCCGCCCAAGCCCGTTTCTCGTTCGACCGCCCCGACTAGCGACCGCGCCACACACCAGCCAGGACGCCTCACGCACTGCACCGTGGAGTCGGGATGCTCTCCGCGGTTGCCAAGCCGCGACGACCCAAGCCATGAGCGATCACGAGCCCGAGCATCCCGCAGAGCTCTCCTTCTGGCGTCGATACGTCTTCTCGACCGATCACAAAGTGATCGGCATTCAGTACAGCCTGACAGCGCTGTGCTTCCTCTTCTTCGGTTTCTGCCTGGTCATGCTGATGCGCTGGCAGCTGGCATTTCCCGGCAGGGCCCTGCCGGTGGTGGGAGCGCTGTTCGGTGCCGACCGCATGCCTGACGGCTACATGCTGCCCGAGTTCTACAACCAGCTCGGCGCCATGCACGGCACGATCATGGTGTTTCTGGGCGTCGTACCGCTCGCCGTCGGCGGCTTCGGCAACTACCTGGTGCCGCTGCAGATCGGCGCTCCATGCATGGCGTTCCCGCGGCTCAGCATGCTGAGCTACTGGTGCTACTTCATCGGCGGCGCGATCATGCTGGGCAGCTTCTTCGCACCGGGCGGAGCCGCGCAGTCCGGCTGGACCTCCTACCCGCCGCTGTCCGATCTCGCTCCGCAGGGTCAGACCTGGTGGCTCTTGGGCCTGACGGCGCTGATCGTCTCGTCGCTGCTGGGCGCGATCAACTTCATCACCACCATCATTCAGCTGCGGGCTCCGGGCATGAGCTTCTTCCGCTTCCCGTTCTTCGTGTGGACCCAGCTCGTATCCTCGTTCCTGCTGCTGCTGGCCTTCCCGCCACTGCAGGCCGCCGCCGTCTTTCAGCTGATGGATCGCTGGTTCAAAACCAGCTTCTTCCTGCCCGAAGGGCTGATCATCGGCGGCCAGCTGTCGGAAGCCTCGGGCGGTGGCAGCCCGATCCTGTGGCAACATCTGTTCTGGTTTCTGGCCCACCCCGAGGTCTACGTCCTGATCCTGCCGGCCCTCGGCATCGTCGCCGAGGTCATCGCCAACAACTCCCGGCGGCCGATCTGGGGCTACCGCTCGATGGTCTTCGCGCTGATTTTTCTCGGCTTCATGTCGTTCCTCGTGTGGGCTCATCACATGTTTCTGACCGGCATGACCTCGTCGATGTCGGCGTTCTTTCAAACGACGACGATGATCATTTCGATCCCGTCGGTGATCATCCTGACGGCCCTGATCCTGTCGCTGTGGGGCGGCTCGATCCGCTTCACGGTGCCGATGCTCTTCGCCCTCGCCTTCTTGCCCATGTTCGGCATCGGCGGTCTCACCGGCCTACCGCTGGGACTCGCTTCGTCCAACATACATTTGCACGACACCTACTACGTCGTCGGGCACTTCCACTACGTAGTGGCTCCGGGCACACTGTTCGCATTGTTTGCCGGCGTCTACTTCTGGTACCCCAAAGTCACGGGACGCGAGATGAGTACTTGGCTGGGCAAGCTCCACTTCTGGCCCAGCCTGATCTTCATGAACGGTATCTTCCTACCGATGCTGGTTCAGGGTCTGGCCGGTATGCAGCGCCGACTCTATGACGGCGGCGAGATCTACGCGCACACCCAAAGCGTGCTGCACTGGCACAAGGTGATCTCGATCTCCGCCTGGGGTCTGGCGATAGCGCAAATCCCATTCATCATCAACGTCTTCGCCAGCCTGAGGAAGCCGAAGACCGCCAGCGACAACCCGTGGGACGCCACCACCCTCGAGTGGGCCGCGCCATCGCCGCCACCCCCCGGTAACTTCTTGCAGCGCCCGAAGGTCTACCGCGCAGCCTACGAATACAGCCCGCCTGCTCACGACAAGGATTTCTTGCCGCAATTCCAACCCGAACCCGCGGCGCAGCCGGAAGCCAGCACACGGCTCTGAGAGCCTCGCAAGATGCCCACAGCGATGCCTGATGCCATGATTCCCCGCACCGTGATTCCCTACACCGTCGAGCCGCGACCCGATACCGGTCTCAGCAACGTCAAGATCGGCGTCTGGCTGTTCCTGGCTTCGGAAGTGATGCTCTTCGGGGGCCTGTTCGCCGGCTACATCATCCTGCGGGTCGGCTCCACCGACTGGCTGCCCGGCTCCGCCTTCGGCCTTTCCGTGCCCTTGGCCTTCGCCAATACCCTGGTGCTCACCATCTCCTCGATCACGATGGTCGCGGCTTGGATCTCGCTGCTCCGCAAGCGATTCTCGCAGTATCGCCGCTACATGGGCTCGACGCTGCTCTGCGGTCTGATCTTCTTGGTGCTCACAGGGTTTGAATTCGCTGGCAGGCTCAGACAGGACCAGTATCCTTCGACTCACATCTTCCTGGCACTGTACTTCACGCTCACCGCCCTGCACGGCCTCCACCTGATCGCAGGCATGGGATACAACGCCTATCTTTGGGGTCCTGGATCCAGGATGTGGGAGACAGCACCCGAGCAATTCACCCAGCGCGTGGAGGCTTCCGGGCTGTTCTGGCACTTGGTCGCCCTGGTGTGGATCTTGTTGTTCCCCATGCTCTATCTGCTGTGAGAGAGTGACCAACATGTCGCTCAAAGCCGTCCACATCGTTCTCGTTGTCGTGGCGACGATCGTCATCGCGAGCTCGGGCGCCTGGCTGATGCAGCAAGCCCTCGCTAGCGGCAGCGCCATAGACTGGATGGTCGCTATCTCGGCTTGCTCTGCGGCACTCGCTCTGCCGGTCTACGGCATGAGGTTTCTCAACGGGACCCGAGACGTGGGGTACGTATGAGCCCGGCACGTCGTATCTTCTTCGGACCCGTCTTCTTGGGACCTAGCCTCGTCCTGCTGCTGTGGGCGCCGCAGGCCGCTGCCTGCACGGTGTGTTTCGGCGCCTCGGATGCGCCGATCGCCAGGGGACTCGAAGCCTCGGTAGCGTTCCTGGTCGCGTTGACGTACCTGCTGCTCGTCGGCGGAGTCGTCGCGTTCCTTCTGCTGCGGCGGCGAGCCCAGCGGCTGGCCGAGCTGCAAACCGCGTCGCAACGCGACGCTCGATCCTGCTGACGCAGAGCTCGGACATGGGTCGATTCCTGGGACTGCCGGAAGTTGCCTCAGAGCATGGCGCGCGTCTCGATCATGCGACCCTGCTGGTCCACGGATTGATGCTCGCCCTCTTCCTCATCTGGGGAGCGCTCTTCGTTTACGTGCTGATTCGGTTTCGCAAGAGCCGTCAGCCAATGGCGAGCTACCGGGGCCTGAAGAGCCGCGCGTCGGGCTACGGCGAAGCCGCGGTCGTAGGCTTCGAAGTCGTACTGCTAGTCGGCTTCTCGATACCGCTCTACTCCGAGCGCATCGACAACATACCTGACGCATCCGACGCCGTGGTCGTGCGGGTGATCGCCGAGCAATTCGCCTGGAACGTTCACTACCCGGGACCCGACGGCATCTTCGGGGCGACGGATCCACAGTTGATCGACGCCCTATCCAACCCGCTCGGCCTCGATCGCGCATCGGATGGCGCCGCGGACGACGTCACTACGATCAATCAGCTCCATCTACCGGTCGACAAACCGACGATCATCCGGCTGTCGTCGAAAGACGTGATCCACAGCTTCTTCATCCTGGCCATGCGAATCAAGCAGGACGCCATTCCGGGCATGGAGTTTCCAGTCTGGTTCGTGCCTACCGTAACCACCCAGGAGATGCGCGAGAAGTACGGCGAAGCGTTCGACTACGAGATCGGCTGCTCACAGCTCTGTGGCCTTGGCCACTACCGCATGCGCGGCTTCGCCACCATCCACAGCCAGGAGGATTTCGACGCCTGGATGGAAGCAGAGCAGAGCTACCTCTCCGCCACAGACGAGGATGACTTCTGGAGCTGAAGCCCCGGCTCACGGTGCGATATTCCGCCTCCGATCTCGGCGGTTCCGCAGAGCCGCCGCTTCTTGATGGAGCCCAAGCAGTCGGATACCCTGATTTCATGACGAGTACAATGGTTCCCCAGTCAGCGCGCCGGTCTGCACGTCGTTTCTTCGGCCTCCTCATCGCTACATGCTTTCTGACCGCTTGCGAGGCACGCGAAGGCGCTGTCGAGCCGCCCACTGAGCCCGCAGGCGAAGCCCCGAAGATCGATGTCGTCGGAGCCAACGAGCCGCGCGGCCTGAGGACCAACCTGCCGGGGGCTCAGCCCGGCTACACGTTGTTCGGTCCACTGCTGTCGGATACGACGTATCTGATCGACAACGCGGGCCAGGTGGTCCACACCTGGAAGGCCGAGCTCGCGCCTTCCGGCGGCATCTACCTGCTCGAAAACGGTAACCTGCTGCGAACCGCACGCGAGCCCGACGTCGAACGTTTCAGCGGCGGTGGCCAAGGAGGCAGGATCCAGGAATACACCTGGGACGGCGAGCTGGTGTGGGACTTCCTCTTCGCCAGCGACCAGCATTTACTACACCACGATATCGAGCGGCTACCCAACGGCAACATTCTGGCCATCGCCTGGGAGCACAAGACGGCAGACGAGGCGCGCTATGCGGGTCGCGATCCAGCCAAGGTACCCGAAGCTGGAGTCTGGCCGGACATGATCATCGAGATCGAACCGGAACGACCCACCGGCGGAAAAGTGGTGTGGAAGTGGCACGCTTGGGATCACCTGGTGCAGGGCCTGAACCAGCGGCTGGAGAACTACGCTGATCCGGCCGACCATCCCGGCCGCATCGACATCAACGGCGACCTCGACGAAGTCACCACGGCCGAGGAGCTCGAGAAGCTCAAAGCGCTCGGCTACGTCTCGGACGACACCACCGAAGAAGATCTGCGCTCCGACCTTTTCCACAGCAACGGCATCGCCTACAACGCCGACCTCGAACAGATCGTCCTCAGCGTGCGGCGATACAGTGAGATCTGGATCATCGACCACAGCACCACCACCGAAGAAGCCGCCGGCAGCACGGGCGGTCGCTGGGGCAAAGGCGGTGATCTGCTCTATCGCTGGGGCAACCCGGCAGCCTACAACCGCGGCGACAAGAGCGCGCAGCAGCTTTTCTACCAGCACGATGCTCGCTGGATTCCAGACGGCTTCCCGGGCGCCGGTAACCTCACCGTCTTCAGCAACGAAATGGAGGACGAGTCGGGGCCGTACTCCGCCGTCTACGAGATCGTACCGCCGACCGCGGCCGACGGCAGCTATCTGGTTCCCGAAACAGATCCCTTCGGCCCCACCGAGCCGGTCTGGTCCTATCGCGGCACCTCCGAAGCGTTCTTCTTCGCGCCGTTCATCTCCGGCGCCGAGCGTCTCCCCAACGGCAACACGCTGATCTGCTCGGGACCGCAAGGGCGCTTCTTCGAAGTCACGCCGAGCGGTGAGATCGTCTGGGAGTACTGGGATCCTCGCCAGGGCACCGTCACCCTGCCGGATGGCTCACCACCTCATCCGGTCGACGAGTTCACGCATGCGGTGTTTCGCGCCTCGCGCATACCGCCCGACCATCCAGCGATCGCCGGCCGCGACCTCCAGCCGCTCGAGCCACAGCCGCCGATCGCCGCGGGTGAGCCAAGCGGCGGCTGAACGGATCGGGCACGGGGCACCAGCCGCTCGAGCTTAGGTCTCTGCTGCCTGAAGCAGGTCGTGCCCGATGGTTCCAAGGCGAGGACGAACGGCCGCCCATGCCATTTGGCGGGCTCGTATACTTGACCCACCATGGAAGCGAGCCTCGTGGAATCCCGAGACGACGTCACGCAGATGCTGCGCAGCTGGAGCGCCGGAAGCAAGGAGGCGCTGGACCAGCTGATGCCGGTGGTGATGGCCGAGCTACGTCGACGGGCGCAATCGTACCTGAGCCGTGAGCGCCCCAGCCACACCTTCGAGCCTTCGGCCCTGGTCAACGAAGTCTATTTGCGTCTGGTCGATCAGACCCGCGCTCGCTGGCGTGACCGAGTTCACTTCTTCGCGGTGGCGGCCCAGATCATGCGCCGCATTCTGGTCGATCACGCCCGCGCCCACCAGGCCGACAAGCGCGGCGGCTGGGCGCAGAAAGTCGGCCTCGACGAGGCCGACGCCTATGAAGAGCAGCAGATCGACCTTGTCGCTCTCGACGAAGCCCTCAACGAGCTGAGCGCCCTCGATGAGCGCCAGGCCCAGGTCGTCGAGCTAAGGTTCTTCGCCGGACTCACGATCAACGAGACCGCCGAAGCATTGAGCATCACCCACGCGACGGTGAGTCGAGACTGGAAAAGCGCTAAAGCCTGGCTCTACCGCCGGATTCGACGGTAGAGCCAGAGCATGCCGGTCTCGCGGTGGTTCCGCCGACCACGGCTCGACTGCTGAAACCGGAGGGAATGCTCTGGAGCAGGGAGTCTCAGCTAGCTGGGACTTCAGGCTCCAACGATCCGACTAGCAGATCCATGTCGTTTTCGATCATTTTTCCAGAATGCCGTGCCAGTACGACCATGATGACGTCGACGATTTCGTTTCGAATCTGCCAGCTCAAGGCCTCTTCCGGGAAGCCCTGTGAAAGCTCGCTCCATATCTCACCACCAAGCTCTCTCACGGTACGCTGACCTATAGATCCCTCAGCGGTTGTTTTTGTAGTCATTGATAAACCTTTGGATGATTCGACTGTTCTTGGCATCTCCTCCCTTGTGGCCTTGAAACGTACCAACAATATCAAAAGCGTTTGGACCCACTTGTTTCACTATGACCCGGCCAGCATTATTGCCTCTCAGCTCAAAGAAACCGCTCCCGAGAGCACTGGTGCCTTTCCCGGGATTCGTATTACCTTGTGACAGGCGTTTCACTAGATTTTTCACATCTCTTGCCGCGTCTTGACTGAGTCGTTTCGCTTGTTTCTTGGCAAACGAGCTCCTGGCGCTACTGGCGAGCTCGATCGTATTCTCGGTAGCCCGACGCCCAGCGCCGACGACTGTTTGCGTGATCTTGCGCCCGCCAGCGATCCCCGCCTTGGCATCCCTAACGCTCACCGGGCTTGCAATCTCGCTGGCGAGGGAAATACCGGCACCAACACGATCCCTCAGGCTGGCGTCGGAGTCGGTCACCGTGTTGAAATCAGCGATCGCGCCACTGAAGGCAGACGCCACGTTTCCGCCCTTGAGCGCCAGCTTGAGAAGCTTCTTGGCGACACCGACTGCGAACTGGCCATCGGGATCGACTCGCCCGATCGGGTTGTTGCCGACATAAGCGTAGAGGTTCCAGCCGTCACGCCCTGGATCGACGCTAGCGAAACGCCCAAACGGGAAGAGATAGGTACGGGCCAACATGTAGTCGGTGAGGTTGTGGGGATCACGTTCATGACCCGTGAACTTCCCTGTCGGCTCGTCGGCGCCGCTGTTGTTGGCGAGACCCACACCAAACGGGTAGAAGTTGCGTACGCCGATTCGAGCGCCACTACTGTTGGTGATTGCCCGGGTGCTGCCCAGATGGTCCTGGTGGAAAAAGTGCTCGGTGCCATCCTGAGAACGGGTGGCGATGAGGCCACTCGGCCCATAGATGAAGTCTTTTTGAAACACCCATCCCGCCCCTGGTGCAGAAGGGCTGACATAGTCACCCCAGCCGGTGACCTCGTACTCACGCATCACGCGCCCTTCGAGATCACGAATCTTGAAGGTGCGTTCGGAGGTCGAAGGGTCGAGGATGATCAACCGGCGCTCGCCCGGGCCGAATCCGTAAAGGTGGACCGACTGCTGGCCGGGTACCGTATTCTCGAACCGTATCTGCTGATTGAGGGCGTCATACTCCATGGCGTACAACGCTGGCGCTCCGACATCCGTCATATTGCCGGACTGATCGTAGGTGATGGGATGCCCCTGACCATTCAACATGCGATTGGTCGCCGCACTGACCTGGTGCTCGACCCACGGATTGCCATCCTGGCTGTATTTCAGGATGTTGTCGGCGGCGTCGTATCTATATTCTTTCTTGAAACCGCTACCCGCCTGCGCCACCGTGCCAGAGCGTAGCCGGCTGGCCTGGTCGTAGACATATCGGTCAGCGCCGATCTTCCACACGTTGCCCGCGCCGTCATAGCCGAAATTGCCGGTGTCGAAGCGGGGAGCACTGCCCATCAGGTAGCGGAGCCGCTGCGGCCGAACCATCCCGTTGGTGCCCTGATCAAAGATGCCGTCGACGTTGTTCGAGTAATCGATCCACGACATCTGCAGGTTGTGGTGGTAGCTGTACTCGGCCCACGGACCGAGGTCCGAGCTCACCTTGTGCTCCAGTCCCTGGTTGTATTTGACCGTTACGGTGTGGTTCGGCGCTAGCACATCGTTAGGCCCGTCATTGCACAGACGGCGACCATTCTGCGGTGCCGCCGCGCATTTCGGGTAGCTGTAGCTCGTCCTGTTGCCGAGCTGGTCATAGCCGAAGTACTGCACGAAAAACACGCCATAGCGCTCCGCCTCGACGTTGTTCGGGAACTGCAGCTGGGTAGTCTTCTTCGACACCTGCCCCAGCTTGCCGCGGAACTCGTATTCCTCGTAGACCGCCCAATCGTTGGCATCGTTGTTGGGGTAGTTGTGCCGGATCTCTCGAAACACCTTACCCTTGCGATAATTCGACCCAGAGTTCGCAGAGCCCCATGCCCACTCACGCCAATGCTTTCCACCGTAGGTGTTCTTGAGCAGAACCGGGCGGCCAGCGTCGTCATAGACGTAGGTCAGGTCGCGACGGTCATCTTTTAGCCGGCGTCGGTTGCCAAAAGCGTCCGGCTTGTAGGTCACCCAACCGTTGCCGTTCTGACCAATCTCCGGATGACGCTCTGCGAGCAGCAGGCCTCTGGCGTCATAACTGTAGAGACGTTTCTGATCGATACCTTCGCCCAACCGCCGAGCACTGACGACGACGTCATACGGGTCGTAGGTCCACGAGGTGGAAAACAGGGGATTCTCAACCTTGATGACCCGTCCACGGCTGTCCCTGGTAGTAGTCGTCTCCACCCAGGCATTGCTATCTGATGAGGTGCGTATCTCCACCATGCTGGCCGACACGCGCACGCCTTGATAGCTACGGGTCTCCAGAAAGCCGTCTGGCCTCCCGATTCGACCTGGGCGACCAAAAGCGTCGTACTTTTCATAGGTCGTTACCAGACTATCGTCTAGATCACTCTTGTCTTGTCGCGTCGTGACCTTGGTGACCCAACCCAGATCGTTGTAGGCCGTCCTCTGCTCAGTCTCGCTGAAAGAGCTCTCGCCCACAGGTCGCCGCATGATGCTTCGGATCGGGCGCGCAAAATGATCGAAGACTTCCTTCTCTCGAGTGAGAACCACCCCCTCATTGCTCTTGCGAACCGTTTCGACCGAAGGATTGCTCCCGGCCGGATTGTCGTAAGTAATCTCGGTCTTCGCCTGTTTGAGAGAATTCTCAGGCGTGCTTTCCTTCAATCGGCCCAACTCGTCGAAGAGATAGGCAGTGCCTTGATCCGACACGTTGAACGTTTCAGAAGGCAGACCGGTATTGAGGTCGATAGTTGCCCTGTAGCGATGCGGAAAGCCAGCGACGTAAGTCTCGGACAATTGCAAGTGCTGGTACCTGTGTTCGAGCACAAACTTGGTACCTTGCGACGCGATGCCGTTGATGGAGCAAAGGGGCGACGCGAGAGTCCCCCCTTCGCCCCCAGCCACCGTTTCGCGGATCGGCAGACCATTGTCGACGCCGTCGGTATCGCCGATCTGCAGCTTGACCACCAGATCCTTGCCGCCACGCAAGCTGCCTCCCTTCCAACGTCGCGAGCAGATCAATGACCCCTGGTCGTTGAACTGAAACTCAGCTACGTATTTTTGCCCCCCCTCTTCCGCGGTTTGCTTGCTGTAAGGGTGGAGAATCCAGGGGTCCGTCAGCGACGGCAGATAGCTCGCCGGATCTTCGATGTCTACATAACCCGTGTTGCCGTTGATATCCAGAGTTGTCGAGCCGGTGGCGATGAAATCAGTAGTGTCGACACGGGTGTTGATACCGCTGCCAAAGTTGTCTTGGGTCACAGTGCGTCGAAACTGACCACCGCCGTTGTAATCTTGATGCTCGGACTCAATGTAATTGCCGCCATCGTCGTGGAATATGGTTCTCTCGGCAACCGGCAGCGGATTACTTTGATAGCAGCCCGGACTATCGCCCAGGCTCTTGTTGCATTGGTTGCGGAACTCACTGGCGTAACGCACATAGGTCGAGCGCTTGGCAGATCCGCAGCCGCTGCTCGAGCAATGGAAGATTTGGCTCGATAGAAACCGCAGATCAGAGTTCGCGTCGCCGATAGTGTAGTCCTTGGTAAACGGCAGGCCCCCGTCCGTCACCTGCCATTGGTTGATCGGCATACCCGAATTGGGAAGTCTTGGTCCCTGAGTCACCGAGTTGTAGTAAACGGTGCGGGTATGCTTGCCGTCTTCGTCCGCCGGTCCGTTGACGGTCGTCTTGCGATAATTGGCACGGGCGCAGTTCGGCCCTGAGAGCGGCAGTTGACTGGGCGGAGGATAAAGCTGACTTCCGTAAGTCCAGGTTCCCTCTGTTTCGTTACCGCTAGGGGGCTTGGCAGTCCGCGTGCGCACTCCGGTATACGCATAATCCCACTCGATCGAGCCGGGATCGACATTGTGATAGGTACAGCGAGTGGGTACAAACCAGTGAGCGCTCGAATACGCCCAACCAATCCTGCCCCGGGTGGGGCCGGTGACCTCGCTCAGCCTTCCCGCAATAAAAGGATTTTGGTCGTAGATCTTGAACCTCCAGGGCTGAGAGAGTGGTACCGTGATCTTGTCAAGCACTGCCACATGGATCGTGTTGACCGCTGCCGGTAGCCGATGGCCATCGTGCGGGGCGCCTCGCTGCAAGGTCCGGAGGGTGTAGGAGAAGTTGTAGGTCGCCTTCTGCGACCCGAAGGCCGCAAGCTCTACCTTCGTGACCACCTTGCGCAAATCACCCCACTCGTCTCCCTCCGGCGTGCTGTATTCGAGCGGACCGTCACCCCCTCCGGTATCGCTGTCAGCGTGACTCAAGGTGATGGTGTGCTGTCGGTCGGTCGAATCCTCGACCTGCCACTTCTCGGTGCTGCCCGTGAGCGAATAGGTCACCTGAACGTGATTGCCGTATGGGTCTCTGGTCTCGTGGAAGCGCCAGCAGCCGGTGATGCCATCGCCGCAGAATTCAGTGCCGGCTTTCTCACCCGTCTTGTGGAACACCGAGATGAGACCGTTCGGCATGTGCACCTGTACCTCGTTGGCCGACACTTGACGCATGCGTAGGAAGCTGCCGTCTTTGGAGTAGCGCACCGGCAGCGAGGTCGTGCCGTTGTCGCGGTCTGGAAGCGAGTGGAGATAGGTCACCGCACCGCTAGGTGACACATACATCCAGCGTTTGTTGAGATCAGTGGCATCGGTCGGCCGGTTAGGCCAGCGCTTCCACTCGAAGCCGGGAAGACCGGACGGTGCGATTGGCGCATACAGACGGCCAAAGTGCAGCTCCCAGCCGAGGCCAGCATTGGCCGCATAGTTGGTAGACGCGAACGTCAAAGGCTCGTGTGGCGGAGCGCAGCCTGTAGCCGGGCAGCCGACCTCGATATGCTGCCAGAGATTGGAGTTGTAGACCGGCCGCAGCTGGTACTCGAGGATAGGCCCCACCTGGTAGGTCTGGCCCAAAGGCACGGTCACTACCAAGTTGCCTGACGCGGTGTCGACATGGTCGATATCGCTTGCCGAGAGAAACGGCACGTTGGGCCGGAAGCCGCGCGGCGTCACCACCGGGGTGTAGGTAGGCGCTTCTGACGGAATCAGATTCTTGGTGTTGTCGGGCAGCGCAGCCTCTACTTTAGTCGCTGAGCTCTCGCCGTTCCCTGAACCCTCCTTTGCCCCGTCAAAGACGGCGACGGCGGGAGCCGAGACATTGCCGGCTTCATCAACGACGGTCACTTCTAACTGAACGAGACCCAAGGTGGCTGGGCTCTCTAGCTGGCAGCGCGCGCCATCCGCACGATAGCTGCAGCGAACCGGCAGCGGCGAGCCGGCGGCCGTTGCCTGCAGACTGCCAGCGCGAACGCCGGATCGCTCATCGCGAAAGCGAACGTCGAAACGAGTGCCACTCGCCGGAGCGACGATCTCGACGCTTGGCTGCTCAATGTCCTGAGCCGAGAGCACCGCCAAGTCGGTGATCTGCACTGCGTCTTCGCCGGTCGCGAGCCGCTGCCGACCGAGCTCCCATCCCGAAGCGCTCAAATTCACCAGCTCCCTTCCATCGGTGAGCCATAGCGAACGGGTCGCGGGATCGAATTCCCAAGCCCCGATCTCACGTTCGGCACCGAAAGGTCGCCGCGTCAACACTTCTTTACCCTGGGGATCGAGCAGCACCAGACGAGTCTTGCCGATCAGCCACAAGCCACCGTGGCCATCGCCCACCGCCGCCACGGCGGCCGCCTCGCGATCGAGCATGCGGGTGCCCTGGGCATCCAGACCGACCACGCGGTCGCCCGTCGCCAGCCAGATCCGGTCCTCGGTAACGGCGATGGAATGCGCCTTGCCGTCCAAATCGGACGCACGCACCGGGTAGCCGGCGATTGCATCGCGGGCGGTCAAGCCATTAGCGGTCGCAACCCACAGCAGGGAACGGTCCGAATCGAGCGCCAGTCCGCGTGCCGACGCCCCCAGCTCGAGCCCCTGCAGGAGCTGCCCGCCGGCGCCAAAAGACTCTAGGCGATCTCCGCGCGCCAGCCATGCCGAGCCATCGGATGGCACAATCTGGAGCGCCACTGAGCCACCGTCGACAGCAGACAGCCGCTGACGCCACAGCAGACGCCCATCGGTCGTGAAACACGCCAGTGCGACGTCCGTCACAACCCATAGAGTGCGCCGCTCAGCATCGACAGCGAGGGCGCGTGAGCCGGCCGTCTGCGGAAGCTCGAGTCGCTGACCCTTTGCAGGATCGAAAGCTGCTACCCCTGTGGATCCCGCAGTCCACAGAGTCGTGGCCGGCTCTAGCAATGGCGCACTATCCGGCCTCGCTGCTGCCACCCCACCCGAATGAAACAACATCAGAAAACCCATCAGAACGTGGACCAACCCACCAGAAGCTTTCCCAATGAGCCGGCGGCGGCCCTTAGCCACCTGCTTGCAATGTATCGAGTCACGCGGTTGAAACATTTTCTAATTTCCTCCACAGATTGATTTATCCGGCTCAACAACTGTTCACGTTTAGTGATCCCACAGCCGGCTTCATCAAGCAACGCGGAGCAGTGCCAGGAATCACCTCATCAGAGGGAGCAAAAATTCATTCATATAAAACAAAGCCCTGAAGATCTCCCTTCAGGGCTCGTTCGGCAACCGAGCACTCGACGGTGGCGAGTGCCGCGGAAAAACTATTCAGAAGGTACGCCCGACCACGACTCGAAGGCGTCGAGGTAAAGCTCGCCAGAGGCGCCGGCCGCTACGTCCCAGGCCCCGAGGCGCACGGACTCGATCGCGGCTCCGGGGTTGTCGAGACCGACAGCCTGATCTCGTAGTACGCCATCGACCCATAGCTCCATGCGGCCGTTGGCCGCTCCATCATCGGCCGCACGCCAGGTGATCTCGACCAGGCTCGTACCGTCGACGAGCGGGATAGCAGGCGAGCTCTGCCATGCGGTATCTCCCGAGCGCGCCTGCAGCAGGATCTCGTGATTCCCTCCCGGGGTTTCGAGTAGCTGCAGCCGGACCTGATCGTGGATTGGGTCCGGTGCATTGGAGGCAGACAGCGCCAGCAGTCGCAGACCGGTCTGCGGCACCATCGACAGGCCACCGGCCGCCATACGGAATCGCACTCCGAAATGACGGCTATTCGCGGGTGAGGGATCGAGAAAGTAGCCGTCGTAACCGGCCAGCGGAGCGACTTCGAGCCCCTGATCGCCGATCAGGCCAGCGGGTTCGCTGACTCGCAGATTCGGGCCCGCCGAGGTGTCCCACGCCCCCAGCCCCTGCTCAAAACCCTCCTGAAGCAGCGGCATGAAAGCCGCCGAGCTCACTGCGGCTGACTTCAAGCTCAGATCGTCGATGTCTAGAGCCAAGAGATCGATATTGCTGTGGGTGGGCATCACGCCGATGCGTCGACGTGCCTGCTCGACATGCCATTCGTCGATGTCGGTGATCGAGCCTGCCACAGCGCCGTCGACCCACAGCCTCAGGCCACCCTCGCGCACTCCGGGGGCGCTACTCCACCAATCGAGCCGCAGCTCGGGCTCTAGCCCCATCAAAGCGAAGGGATCCGTGACTTCGATGGCGGTGCCACGATAAAGGCGAGCCTGCACGCTCCAACCGGTCTCTCCCGGGATCAGCAGGATGTCGGCGATCCCGTCTCCAGGGGCTCGCTCGAGAGCATAGAAGACGACCGACCCCGCAGGCTGATGGAAACCGCTGAAGGGATCCGGATTGCCGACCGGCGGCAGCCGTAGCTTCAAAGTGTCGTTGCCACCCTGGGCGCCACTGTCGCCCCATGCACAGCGGTGCGCGGTGTCAGCACACAGATCCACCGGGTCGAGGCCGTTGTTCTCGAAGGTGAAGGCCCCGGAGCCAGCGAGATTGTTGTCGACGACCCGCAGCCCTCGTTCACCAGCAATCGCCGCGTCGGGCACCACAAAAGCCGCGCCGGACAGGCCGCCGACATCCTGGCCTTCGAAGCCTTCCTCAATGCGCCGGAACTTCCCGTAGTGTCCGGCATGCAGAGCTATGGTGGCGAACGAGGGAGACGATCCGGGCATCGAGTACCGGAAGGTGAAGCTGTCCGTGCCGAGCTTCCAGAACGACTCTCGAGGCTGATACTGCAACTCGTTACCCGAGCTCCAGGTCAGGTCACCGTGCGCCGGCCAAGCGACAATCTGCCGTTGAATGGATGGCTCGGTACAGCCCGGCTGCATGCTGCACCACGACATCGTCACGGTCGGTTTTTCGGGCGCTACCAGGACGACTTGGCTGTCATGAAAACCCGCTCCCATCACCGCCGGTACGATCGTCGCTGCGATCAAAACAGACAGCGGAATGAGCCAGGGTCTCGAAGGTTTGAAACGCATAGAATGGACTCCTTGGTTGATTGGCGTTCCCTCTCCCCAGGTAACGCGAAACCGAGCTGTCAGTTACCTCAAAACAGGCTGACCGGTACTCCAGGGGAGGCTAGCGCCCCGGCGTTCCGATGCGCTCGGTTCGAATGGAGAGATACATTGACTCCAGAGCGATGGCGCCAGATTCGCGAGCTGTTCGATCAGGTGATCGAGCAGCCTGCCGCGGCCCGCGACAGCCTGCTCGATCAGGCCTGCGCTGGCGATGACGAGCTGCGTCGGGAAGTCGCGTCGCTGATCGGCTCGTACGACGACTCCAGCACGTTCATCGACCAGCCCGCCGCTCGTTTGGCCTTGGACGACGCCTTGGATCCACCGCAGCGGATCGGGATCTACCGAATCATCCGCCCGCTCGATGGCGGCGGTATGGGCGACGTCTTCTTGGCGCGACGCGACGACGATGCCTACCACCAGCAGGTCGCGATCAAACGGATCAAGACTGGGCTGGCGACGCCTTCGATGGTGCGCAGGTTCCGCAGCGAACGACAGATCCTGGCCAACCTACGGCACCCGGCGATCGCACAGTTGATCGACGGCGGCACCACCGAGCAGCAGCAACCCTACCTGGTGATGGAGTACATCGACGGCACTCCAATCGACCACTACTGCGACCGCAACGAGCTGTCGATCGCCGCCCGGCTGAGGCTCTTTCGCAAGGTATGCGACGCGGTGCAGTTCGCGCACCAGAATCTCGTCGTGCACCGCGACATCAAGCCGGGCAACATCCTGATCAACGCGCAGGGAGAGCCCAAGCTGCTCGACTTCGGAATCGCCAAGCTCTTGCGGGCCGAAGACTTTCCGGAAGCCGTCGAGGCGACCGAGCCCGGCCAGATGGCGGTCACTCCCGAGTATGCCAGCCCGGAGCAGCTGCAGGGCGGCTTGATCACCACTTCGAGCGACGTCTATTCGCTGGGAGTGCTGCTCTACATACTGCTCACCGGTCACCGCCCCTTCACGCTCGATCGCTCCAAACCGCTGGAGCTGATTCGAAGAGTCACCGAAGAACCGCCGCCCAAGCCGTCGACCGCCGTCACCTGGCGACGCGAAGTAGCCGACCGCGACGGCACGGTCCAGCGTCGGACGCCAGACTCGATCAGCGCAGCAAGGGCGACCGACGCGCGCCGGCTCCGACGGCGGCTGGCTGGCGATCTCGACACCATTGTGCTGCGGGCTCTCGCCAAGGAGCCGACGCGGCGCTATGCGTCGGCCGAGCAGCTGGCGCAGGACCTCGACCGTTGTCTCGCCGGCCTGCCGGTGCTGGCGCGCAAAGATACCCCAACCTATCGCGTGAGCAAGTTCGTCGGCCGGCACCGGATCGCGGTAGCCGCGACCGCCGGCGTGTTCGTGATGCTCGTGGCCTTGATCCTCGCCCTGTTGATCCAGCGCGGTGAGATCGTCGCGCAACGCGATCGCTACCTTGGCGTTTCGGGCTTCCTGCTCAACATGTTCGCCATTCCGGATCCCACCCGAGCACGCGGCGAGACCGTCACCGCTCGCGAGCTTCTCGACCGAGCGGCCGGCGAGATCGAGGGCCAGCTCACCACTGCCCCTGAGGCGCGAGCCGACCTGCTTGCGACCATGGGTCGCTCTTACAAAAACCTGGGGCTCTACGAACGCGCGAAGACGCAGCTCGCAACGGCGCTCGAGCTGCACCGTCAGGTTCACGGCGAGAACCATCCAGCGGTGGCGACCAGTTTGCACGAGCTCGCCGACGTCTTGCTGCTCGCAGGCGATTACTCGGCCAGCCGCCAGCTCGAGACCGAGTCACTCGCAATCCGTGAGCGGCTGTACGGCAGCGAGCATCCAGAGGTAGTCGAAAGTCTCTATCACCTGGCGCTGGCAGACGGTCGATTAGGTGAGCTCGAAACCGCCGATTCGCTCTTCTCCCGCGCTCTTGTGACCGTGCGCCAGCTCGATCAACCCGCCCTACTCGCCAAGGTTCTCGATGGCTACGCCAACCTGCTCGGCAAGCGAGCCGAGTACACCCAAGCCGAGGGCATGCTGCACGAAGCATCCGAGATCTACCGGAGCCTCTACGGCGACGTGCACCCGGACTCGGCTCTCAACCGCAACAATCTGGCGGTTTTGTACGAGACGCAAGGCGACTACGAGACGGCAGAGCGACTGTATCGCGAGGCGGAAAGCATGCAGCGCCGGCTGTTTGAAGGGCCACATTCACATCTCGCGACCACCCTCAACAACCTGGCCCTGGTCCTCAGGAAGCGCGGTCGACTAGACGAGGCTCGAGTGCTCTATGACGAAGCCCTCGCCATGCGCGTCGCGGTTTATGACAGCGAACATCCCGCGCTCGCCGCCACCAAGATGAACATCGCCGATCTGCTCTACGCTCGAGGCCAGGCCGAAGAAGCGGAGACGCTGCTGGTCGAAGCTCTGGCGATGCGCCGCAGGCTGCTCGGCGACCGTCACGCCGATACCGCCACCAGCCTCGACCGACTGGCACAGATCCTGGTGGACAAGGGCGAGGTCGATCGCGCCGAGGCCATGTATCAGGAAGCCCTGGCGATCACAACCGAGCTCCTCGGCGACAGCCATCCCCGCGTCGGCAACAGGCTGAACAACCTCGCCGACCTGGCGTTCACCCGCGGTCGCTTGGAAGAAGCCGAGGCTCTTTATCGGCAGGCGCTCGCCATTCATCGCCAAGCTCTGGGTGAGCAGCATCCGACCGTTGCCTCCATTCTTTACAACCTGGCGACGCTGCAGCGGGCTCAATCCGATCTCGATGCCGCGGATGCCACATTCGACGCCGCGGTTCAGATCGGCCGTACCGCGCTCGGGGAGGGCCACCCCGAGGTCGCGCTGGTGAAGACGGGGTGGGCGGAGCTCAAGAACCGGCTCGGCGATTATCCGACCGCGGAGCGCTTGGCTCGAGAGGCCCTGCTGGTTCTCGAGCAGGAATTCTCTTCCGACCATCCCTGGGTCATTGCCGCCCGCGGCTACCTCGCCGAAAGCCTGAGACAGCAGGGCCGTCTCGACAGCCGCTGACCTCGACCAACATGCTCTCGCCGGATCCATCACCGCAATCGGTTTTTCGATTGCGGACGGGTTCGACAAATGTCGCGTTATTCTATGACGTGTCAATCCAGTCCTGCGTCGCGTCGCTGACTCGTTCACGGCGCTCAGCGTAGCCGCATTCGCCTACCGGAATCGTCTACCTGCCCGGTCCCAACAGGAGCACCGGTCTAGGAGAGCATATGTGGAGTCTCAGATGGCAATACCGAACGAAGTACGCCCTGGCGGCCATCGCCACCTGGTGCATGCTTCCTTTCTCGGGTGCCTCACTCGAGGCAGGCAACGAGGCGGTCTATGGTCGCTTCGACATCGACGAGATCGGTGCCGAGCGCCTGCAGGAGCTTGCGGGTCACCCCGGTTTCGAGTGGTGGATGGAGCTCGACGATCAGCTGCTGGTGCTGACCACCGAGGCCACGCTGGTCGAGCTCGAGCGCAACTTCGCATGCGAGCGTCTCGATGTTGCACCGCGGCCCGAGCGGCTTTTCGTGATGCACGGCGCCCGTACCGACGATTTCCCGGCTATGGACGTCGACGTACTGGCCATGGGGGGACGACGCGCGGTGATCCAGGCGCGCAGCAACGCACAACCGATACCGCCGCACGCTCACCACGCCCATATGCGCCCCTTCGAGCCCAATCAGGTGTTGGCCCGTCAGTCCGCAAATCTGACAGCTCTACGCCAGGCCAGGCTGCGTCAAGCTCTGCTGCCGCAGGCCTCGATGCTCGCCGAAGAGGTCGACGCTCAGCGCTGGTTCAACGATGTTTCGACCCTCTCCAGCTACAACCGCTACACCCACGGCAGCGAGATCCTGCAGGCGAGAGATTGGCTGGTTCAACAGTTCGCAGCGATGCCGGGCTTGACGGTCGAAACGCCGGTTTTCGAGGTCGGAGCGACCGCCGCCTTCAACGTGCTCGCCACGTTGACCGGCAGCGTCCGTCCCGACGACCTCTACATTGTTGGCGCGCACTATGACGCGACCTCGCAGTCCCCTGGCAATGCCGCTCCCGGCGCTGAGGACAACGCCTCAGGATGCGCCGGCGTGCTCGAGATGGCGCGCATCTTCACCGCTCACCCTCCCGAAGCGACGGTGCTGTTCATGTGCTATTCAGGCGAGGAGCAAGGCCTGTTCGGCAGCGAAGATCATGCCTCGGGCCTGGTCTCGAGCGGCCTCGATGACCAGGTGCGAGCGGTCCTCACCATGGACATGATCGGTTACACCGGCGATGCGGATCTCGACTGTCTGCTCGAGACTTCGTCGAGCCATTCAGCTCTGGCCGACGCCTTCGCTGCTGCTGCCATCGATACCGATCTGCGGACCGTGATCTCGTTCAATCCGTTCGGCTCGGACCACGTCCCCTATTTGAATCGCGGCATGCCGGCGCTACTCACCATCGAGAATGACTGGGATTCCTACCCCTGTTACCACAGGACCTGCGACACCGAAACCAACGTCTCCCTAGCCATGGGAGGTGAAACGCTGAAAATGAACGTCGTGGCGATGGCTCAGATGATCGGGACCCAGACGTCATTGTTCAGTGATGGCTTCGAGTCTGGCAACGCCAGCGCTTGGAATTGAGCTCCGAAAACAAGATCACACAGCTCTCGAGACAGCTCACACAACTCTTGGACAACAGTTAGACCCTTGAAGCGACGCCTTGAACTGCTGGGTTATACTCCCGACCGATCATGGAAAATTCAACAGTGATGCGCTATCTCGGTAGTAGCCGTACCGGTAGCCACCGTGCCCGGTGTTTTCTTCTCGCTCTCGCCGCCTTCGGTTTGGTTCTGACCGCAGGAGTCTCTCTGGCGGGCGACGTGACGCCGGACGGCACCCAGCCCGGGCTGACCCACCCGATGCTCGAGCCGATGAACTGTCAGCTCTGCCACGGCGAGTATGACGAAGACAACAATGTCGAGCCGTATCCGACTTGGGCGGGCTCCATGATGGCCAATTCGGCGCGTGATCCGCTGTTCTGGGCGGCCCTCGATGTCGCCAACAACGACGTCCCGGGCATCGGCGATTTCTGCCTGCGCTGCCATACCCCCGGCGCCTGGCTAGCCGGCCGCTCCGAACCGCCTGGTGGCAGCGTCGATGGCTGCAGCCTGGAGGGCAACCTCGACGAGGCCAACAACGATTTCGATGGAGTCAGCTGCCATCTTTGCCATCGCATGATGGTCAATGAGGACCCGCCGCCCGGACAGGAAGAGGTCTACTTCGAGAACGCCTCGTTCTGGATCGATGACGAAGATTGCACCACCCCGGGCTCCGGTCCCTGCCGGCGCGGGCCGTACGACTATCCGGGCGGCGTCGGTGAGCCGCCCCACCAGTGGGAGTTCTCGGAGTACCACGTCGACTCCGACATGTGCGGCAACTGCCACAACATCACTAGCCCGCTGCTGACGCTGATCGACGAAAATGGCGTCGATACCGGGCTAGCGTTCCCGATCGAGCGCACCTTCAAAGAGTGGCAGCAGAGCGATTTCGCCAAGTCTGACGGCAAGGGCGAAAGCCTGCAATCGTGCCAGGCCTGCCACATGCCGGATGCTACCGAAGACCCGGTGTTCGCCTGCGTGTTCCAGGAGAACAACCGTA
The DNA here is from genome assembly GCA_039030415.1 of Acidobacteriota bacterium. Classification (GTDB taxonomy): domain Bacteria; phylum Acidobacteriota; class Thermoanaerobaculia; order Multivoradales; family J023; genus JAAELT01. The sequence goes on along the minus strand of JBCCEE010000003.1, from coordinate 18,512 downwards.
CCGGCGATATGGGCACTCACCAATTCGCCGGCGGCAACGCCTGGGTTCCGCAAGTGCTCAAGGGCGAATATCCAGCCCTCGGTCGGGATGACGCCTTCGACGCCACCACCTCCTGGGCGCTCGATATGCTGCAGAATCGTTCGGCGGAGGTCGAGATCACAGCCCCGGCAGACGTCGCACCGGGTGAAACGCTCGGTATCTCGGTACGCGTAACCAATCTCGCCGGGCACAAGCTGCCGACCGGCTACACCGAAGGCCGTAGGATGTGGCTCAACATCCAGGCGCGCGACGCCGAGGGCACCATCATCTGGGAGAGCGGCGCCTACGACGCCGCCACTGGCGACCTCACTCTCGACAACCAGGTCAAAGTCTACGAGGCCAAGCCAGGCATTTGGAACGCCAACGGCACCAACGAGTGTGACGTCACGGACGCCATGGGACGACCCGAGTTCCACTTCGTGCTCAACAACTGCTGGGCATCGGACAACCGGATCCCGCCGCTGGGCTTCTCCGGCGGAGAAGATATTGAGACGCGCCCCGTGGGCTACAGCTATGCCGAGACGTTCCCCGGCTCCGGTATCCTGATCAACTACGACGATACCGCCTACGAGATCCCATTACCGTTCGACGCCGCGCTACCGCTCACTGTCGAGGCGACCCTCAACTATCAGACGATGAGCAAGGAGTACGTCGAATTCCTGCTCAACCAAGCGATCGAAAACGACTTTCCCGACGACTGTCTGCCGCGCACCGATGGCCTGCCGGGAATGTCGCGAGGCGAGCTTCTATACGACATCTGGGAGCGCTATGGGCGCGCCGCGCCGGTACCGATGACGGTCGCGGCGGCAAGCGTCGAAGGCGCGCCGCTGGATATTCCGGCCGCTTCACCGATCGGTCTCTTCGCGCTCGCCGCCAGCGTCTTGCTGCTCGGCTTGAGGCGCTTGCGCCGCCGGTAGCTCTAGCTAGCCTAGCTACCCGAGTCCCGTGGGGTTCGGGCACCCTTTGCGCTGTGAAATCGACGCGGCGATCCGTTCTTTGGGCAAGGAGAGTTTTGCCAAACGCGTTCCGGACGGTCAGAAAGTCTAATGACGTTTTGCCAAACGCGTTCCGGACGGTCAGAAAGTCTAATGATGTTTTGCCAAACGCGTTTTGGACGGTCAGAAAGTCTAATGACGTTTTACCAAACGCGTTTCGAACGGTCCGGAATGGCTTTGGCAAAACTTTTTCAGTCAAAAAGAATAAAAAATAAGGTCTCTAGGCCACAAACGGTTGAATTGCTCAAGAATTGCTTGCTCGAAACGGACCAAGCGTCCTCACCATGCCGTGGTGTCGCCTGACTCGAAGCTGTCCGAGAAGATCTCGGCATTGCAGTTCGGCGTCACTGGAAACGCCATGAAGTCTCCGCCGCTAGTGAGCGTACCGAGAGGATTGAGGTACTGCCTCACAGTGTCGGTGCAGACATCCGTAACCGTCAGGGTGTATTCGACCTCGGTCGTCGAGCCGAAGAAGATCCAGAAATTGCCGTCGCCACCATCGAAGATCTTGACAGCCAGATCGATGTTGTTCGCCGCGAAGAACCAGAACAATCCGGAGAGGTCGGTCACTGGGATCGCCGCCCCGTCACCAGTGTTGCCTACAAAGTCTCGCCAGTCGACCTCGACCTGGAACCGCCCCGAGTCGAGACACAGTGTCGTGGAGTCCGGCACACAGGTCAGCGGACCGCGAGCAGTTGCCAGGGGCGCCGCCCGAGAAGTTGGCTGTGGCGCCGATCGCGCTGGTTCCGGGAAGGCCCTCACGTCGACCGAGGAGGCGAAGGTTCCAAGCGGGTTAGTGTAGACCGCCTGCATCGAAGTCACGGTATCGGTCACGGTCACAGTGTACTGCCAGTTGCTTAGAGCGCCGTAGAACACCCAGAAATGACCGTTGATGGCGGTGCCGTCCAAGACCTTGAGATACAGCTCGAGCTTCTCGGCGTCGGTGAACCAGACGAAGCCGGTCGTGTCGTCGATGACTAGCGGCAGGTTCTGCCCCAAGCCAGTGTTCTCGTCGAAATCTTCCCAGGCGACCTCGACCGAGAAGCGATCGTTCAGCAGACAGAGTACCGTCTCCGAGGGCACGCAGCTGCCGCGCAACGGTGCCTCTTCACCAGCGACGGCGCGGCTCGGAGAGGCCAAGAGTAAGACAGCAAACAACAACAGGGCGAGCGATCTCAGGCAGTTCATGGCAACCTCTCCTCAAAGCTCAGGTGATACGTTTCACTGCCGACGATCGGCAAATCTGTTGGGCATAATCACTCGGCGAATTCTAGGCGGATTCGGCGAGCGATGGGTAACTTTTCGACGCGATAAGGACGCGGAGGGTCCTCCTTACATCCCCAAAATCACGGCGAGAATGACGTTCGGGGCAGCTTTCTTAGCCCTTGGGAATGAGATAACATCGTTCATGAGGCTGATTTCGTCCATCTTCGGCAGCATGCGCCAGGGGTGATCTGAGCAGCGCCAACATCACACCATTCGGCGCAAGGCACGAGGCGCAGGACAGGTCGGGCGACGTACATTTCACCGCACGAGTACAATGCCTCGCTCCGCGTGGGAGGTAACGATGCAAAGCGGGACGACCCATGTCCTACTAGTAGAAGACGAAGCAGCACACGCAGAGCTGATCCAGCTTTCTTTCGAAGCTCTACCCAGCCTGCGCCTGACCGTAGCGACCACGCTGCAGCAGGCCCGGGAGCGGGCCGAACAAGCCCCACCCGACATCGTGATCATCGATTCCTTGTTGCCCGACGGCCGGGGCGTGGAGCTGGCGACGACACTCTCGCCGGCGCGCCGATACCCGATCATCCTCCTGACCAGTCAAGCGGATGAGGCGATGAAAGCGGAGGCTCTGGCTGCAGGGGTGACCCGCTACGTGGTGAAGTCCGACCGCACGCTACTCGAGATGCCAGACATCGTGCTGGAGACGCTCAGGTCTTGGAGCTCCGCACTTCCTCACTCCTGACGCCGACGCCTTGAGTCTTTCCATACACGCGATTAGAGTCTTTAGCCCCCTCATGACACCCCCGATAATTAGCGCCCAGAACCTCCGGTTCGCCTTTGGCTCACAAGACCGGTTCGCCTTCGGCTCACAAAACCGGTTCGCCTTCGGCTCACAAGACCGGTTCGCCGGTAACGCGTGATGAGTATTGCCCAGCGCACTGGCCCGGAGCGAAGCTCACCACGCTTCGAGATCTTGCTCGTCGAAGACAATCCCGATCATGCCGAGCTGGTCAAGCGAAGCTTCGAGGATCATCCGCTCGAAAGCACGATTCATCATCTCAGCGACGGTGAAGCGGCTCTGGACTATCTGCTTCGCTCAGGGGCGGAAGCCGAGGCCGGAGCTGTGCCGAGGCCTCATATGATCTTGCTGGACCTCCGGTTGCCCAAGGTCGACGGTCTCGATGTTCTGAGAGAGATACGAAAGACCCGAAACTTCGACGAGATTCCCGTGATCGTTCTGACGACATCCAGCGCCGAGCCGGACGTCAAGAAAGCCTACCAGTCGCACGCCAACAGCTATCTGGTAAAGCCCAACGATTTCCAGCAGTTCGACGAGCTGATCAAGGCGTTGGGTACCTACTGGCTGGGCTGGAATCACGACCAGGGCAGGGCAATGTCGCGAGCGGGCACTTGATGAACGACCGCACCTCCAGCCAGGCGGTATCCCGGAAGCTGGCGAGCCCATGACCTCGCACGAGAACAGCACGATGAACGGCAAGGCATTGAACATCCTGTTCGTGGAAGACAATCCCGATCATGCCGAGCTGGTGATGCGCAGCTTTCAGGATCACCGCGTTGCCAACACGATTCACCACTTGACAGATGGTGAAGCTGCTCTCGACTACCTACTCCGGCGCAATGCCTATCGGGACCCACAGCGCAGCCCCCGCCCTCATGTCGTGCTGTTGGACCTGCGATTGCCCAAGGTCGATGGTTTAGAGGTACTACGAGTCATCCGCAGCTCAGAGGGTTTGGAAAAGATTCCCGTGGTTATTCTCACCACTTCGCACGCGGATCTCGACGTTGGCAAAGCCTACGAATATCATGCAAACAGCTATCTGGTGAAGCCCCTGGATTTTGAAAAGTTCACCAAACTGATGGATGATCTAGGTTTTTATTGGCTGGGATGGAATCACTATCCATGGCCTGGCGCCGATTCGTGATCTACGCCCGGATAAAATTGTGGAGTGCAAGTGAGCGCACCCAACATTAATGTTTTATTAGTCGAAGACGAAGAAGCTCACGTAGAGCTGATACGGCGATCCTTCGAACCGCGGGCGGAGAAAATGCGCTTGTCGGTAGCGACCAGCCTGCGTGAAGCCAGCTCTCTCTTGAGCGAGACAGCGCCGGATCTCGCCCTGATCGATCTCTTGCTGCCCGACGGCAAGGGTATTGAGCTACTTCCCAACGAAGGCGAGGATCCTCAGTACCCCATTGTCATCATGACGAGTCACGGCGACGAGGAGGTCGCGGTCGAAGCGATGAAGGCCGGGGCACTCAACTACATCGTAAAGTCTGGCGAAACTCTGGCCAACATGCCGCAAGTCGTAGAGGGGGCTCTCCGCGAATGGCGACATGTCATCGAGCGCCAACGAGCCGAGGAAGCGCTGCTGGCCAGCGAAGCGCACTTCAGGTCGCTGATCGAGAACGCCCTCGACATCATCACGGTAGTCGATGAACAAGGGACGATTCACTACGCCAGCCCTTCGATGGAGCGGGTCCTAGGTTACTCCCCGGACGATCGCACCGGCACCAACATGTTCGGCCTGCTGCACCCGGACGATCGGGAAGACGTCATAAGAAAGATCTTTCTGGCGTTCGAGCAACCGGACGAAGTCACTTTTTTCGAGTCTCGATATCGCCATCGCGACGGTTCGACCCGCATCCTGGAGGCCGTAGCGAGCACCCATATACAAGCCGACGGCCAGGTTCGTGGAGTGATTAATTCCCGCGACGTGACCGACCGCAAGAGGGCCCAGGAAGAGAAAGCCCGGCTCGAAGAGCAGCTTCGGCATTCCCAGAAATGGGAGATCATCGGCAGCCTAGCAGGCGGCATCGCCAATGAGTTCAACAACATGCTGACCCCTATCCTGGGGTTTGCTCATATGGCGATCGACGAGACCACGGCCGGCAGCAAGATCCGAAAACGCCTGGAGCACATACTCACAGCGGCCGAGCGTTCCCGCAACCTGGCGGAACAGATTCTGGCGTTCAGTCGACAAGCCGAGCCGCAGCGCAAACCGGTACGGCTCGAAGATATCGTCAATGAGGCGCTGAAGCTTCTCCGGCCGTCTTTGCCGACCAACATCAAAATTCAGGAGCGCGTGACCCTCGAGCACTCCACCGTGATCGCCGACCCCGATCAGATGCATCAGGTTCTGATGAATCTATGCACCAACGCCCATCATGCGATGCCTGAAGGCGGCATTCTCGAGGTGAGGCTGACCGAGATCGAGATAGACGCCGAATTCGAACGGCTCCATCAACGCCCGCACGAGGGCTCCTACGTCCGGTTGACGGTCAGCGACACCGGCCATGGCATGGACTCGGAAACCCGGGAACGCATTCTCGAGCCTTTCTTCACCACCCGAGGGACGGGTGAGCGGAGCGGCCTGGGCCTGTCGGTGGCTCACGGCATCGTCGTCAGCCACGGTGGTGACATGCTGATCGAAAGCGAGCCCAACAAGGGCACCTCGATCCACGTCTACCTGCCGCAAGACGAATTGGCGAGCGCGTCGAAAGCCAAAGCTTCCTGACACGTTCGCGGCTGAACCCGTCCCTCAGTCGCGCTCCAGGTACGTGTATCCCGCCAGGCCATCCTCGTAGGCTCTCAGTAGCTGACGGGCTTGCTCCCGGCTCATTCGACGCCGACGGATCGACATCTCCGACCAGCGGCGCACGCGTGCCAGGAGCCCGTCTCGACGGTAGCCCACCTGACCCAGTACATCCATGACGGTGTCGCCCTCGATCACGTGATCGATCCGATAGCCGTCTTCTTCGTCGAGCGAGACGTGAACCGTATTGGTGTCGCCGAACAGATTGTGCAGATCGCCCAAGATCTCCTGATAGGCACCCACCAGACATACTGCGAGGTAATACGGCTCGTCGCGCAGCTCATGGAGGTCCAAAACCGGTCGCTCATCTCGACTCGCAGGGTCGGGGTTGATGAAGCGATCGATCTTGCCGTCGGAATCACAGGTCATATCCGCAATCACCCCGAAACTGCTCGGCTTCTCATCGAGACGATGGATCGGGACCACCGGGAAGAGCTGGCCGATAGCCCACGAGTCGGGCATCGATTGAAAAATCGAGAAGTTACCGAAGTAAGTATCGGCAAGCGCGGGTTCGACGTCTTCGAGCTCCGGCGAAGGGTGAGCCATGCCCCGCGCTAGCTGACGAGCTCTCAAACAGACAGCCCCATAGATGTCTTCAGCCATGACTCGGTGCTCGAGGGGTAGGTGGCCGAGGCGGAACAGGCTCAGGCACTCCTCGCGATACTCTTGCACGTCATGGTAAGTCTCACGCACATTGTCACCGGTGAGCGCGCGATAAGACTCCAACATATGGCTCAAGACCGGTTCGGTGTCTGGAGGCAGCTCGTCCGGCACCGCACCCAGCATCGGTTCTCCCACGCCGATGATCTCGAAAACCAAAACCGCATGGTGAGCCACCGTGGCACGCCCGGCCTCTGTGACGAGGATCGGAGGCTCGACGCCGGCGGGATCACAGACCTCCTTGATTCCGAACACCACATCGTTGGCGTATTCCTGCAGGCTGTAGTTGATCGAAGAGTCTTTGGCCGCCTGCGAGCCATCGTAGTCGACGCCGAGGCCGCCTCCGACATCGAAGTACTTCAAGGGAACCCCCATGCGGACCAGGTTGACGTAGAACTGCCCGCCCTCGCGCAACGCCGTCTTGAGATTGCGGATCGAAGCGATCTGACTGCCGAGGTGGAAATGCAGTAGCTCGAACGTGTCGAGCATCTCTTCCTGGCGCAGATAGTCCGTGGCTTCGAGCAGACCGCGCGCAGTGAGTCCGAATTTCGATCGGTCACCGCCAGAGGACTCCCAATGCCCGGCTCCCTTGGTCGCCAAACGCATCCGGACCCCGATTCGGGGCCGGATACCCATCCTGCGCGCTGCGGCCACGATCAGCGGTAGCTCGGAGAGCTTCTCCACCACCAGAACGACTTTCGGTCCGAGCCGCGAAGCCAGCAGCGCGGTTTCGATGTACTCCTCATCCTTGTAGCCGTTGCAGATGATCAACGCCTCGGGATCTGACAACACAGCGATTACCGCCAACAGCTCAGGCTTCGAGCCAGCCTCCAGGCCGAAGTGGAATCGGCGACCATACTCCACCAGGTCATGCACCATGTAGCGATCCTGGTTGACCTTGATGGGATAGACCCCGAGATAATCCCCCTCGTACTCATGCTCCTCGATAGCGCGGCGAAACGCCGCATGGATCTCGAGAATTCTGGCCTCCAACAAATCGGAGAAGCGGATGAGCAAAGGCGCCGCGATACCACGCTCTTTGACCTCGTCGACCAGCTCCTTGAGATCCAGAGTGCGCGCGGGGCCGATCGTGGGTCCGACCTGGAGGTTTCCGCGCTCATTGACCGAGAAGAAACCCTGGCCCCAGGCATCGATACCGTAGAGTGAGATGGCCTCGGCGATCGACCACCGATCCGCGTGTTTGGGCTTCATTGGCAGGCTCTCCTACGCAAAAGGCGCGTGACTCTAGCACGTTTTACCAGACTTCGAATGGCTCGCGCAGCGCTGCCAGCGGCTTGCTAGAGTAGCGTTTTCTCAACCCCAACGAAGCCACGCCAAGCAGGAGATCTCGCCGTGCCCGGAGCCAACGTATCGATCAAAGAATTCATGCTGCGCCACTACCGCCACTTCAACGCGCGCACCGCGGTTGAAGCGGCTCAGGCTTGGGTCGATCAGCTCGCGACCGGCAACAAGATGTTCTTCGCCATGGCCGGCGCGATGTCGACCGCCGAGCTCGGCATCTCCCTCGCCGAGCTGATCCGTGAGCGCAAGATTCACGGACTGTGCTGCACCGGCGCCAACCTGGAGGAAGATCTCTTCAACCTGGTCGCCCACAACTACTATCGGCGAATCGCGGATTGGCGAGCCCTGACCGCCGAACAGGAGCTCGATCTCGCCAAGCAGGGCCTCAACCGTGTCACCGACACCTGCATTCCAGAGGAAGAAGCCATGCGGCGGATCGAGGCCAAAGTCCTCGAGCGCTGGCAACGAGCCGACCGAGCGGGCGAAAGCTACCTACCCCACGAGTTTCTCTATCAGGTAATCCGCGAGGGAGCTATCGAAGAGCACTATCAGATCGACCCACGGGACTCCTGGATGGTGGCGGCGGCAGAGGCCGATCTGCCAATCTTCGTTCCAGGCTGGGAAGACTCGACGCTCGGTAACGTCTTCGTGGCGAGTCACCTGGCTGGCGAGATTCAGAACTTCGGCACGGTCTCAGGTGGACTCGAGTATATGAAGCAGCTGGTGCAGTGGTACCAAGGCGAGACCCAAGATTGCGGGATGGGCTTTTTCCAGATCGGCGGCGGAATTGCTGGCGACTTTCCGATCTGCGTTGTACCGCTGATCGAGCAAGATCTGAAGCAGCCCGCCCGCATGTGGTCCTACTTCTGCCAGATCAGCGATTCGACCACCTCGTTCGGCTCCTACAGCGGCGCCGTACCGAACGAGAAGATCACCTGGGGCAAGCTCACCGTCGACTCACCCAAATTCGTCATCGAATCCGACGCTACGATCGTGGCTCCCCTAGTGTTCTCCTACGTCTTGGCGTCATGAATCGCCAGCGCCCGAGGCACTGTCTTCGGACTCGGTTTCGGGCTCGGCTTCAGGCTCCGTGAGCTGTTCGAGGATCTGGGAAGCTTCGCCGAACCGCTGCCTGGCGTCGTCGAGCCGCTGTGCGTCGGGTACTCGGCCGAGCACTGCCAGACTCTCGGCCATGGCGCGACAGGTTGGGTCGAGCGCGGCATGAATCGCGCAATCCTCGAGCGGTGGCATCTGGCTGCGAACCTTCTCGACTCGGTTGCGCCAGATCCGCCCCCACAACCGCCAGCGGTTGCGAGCCAACAGAGCTCGCGTCTCGTCACTGGAATCGAGCCCCTGCAGCTCTCCTAGCTCGCTTAGGCCAGCGGCGATCAGGTCCTCCGTCTGCGCGGGCAACGGCATCAATGCAGATTCGATGTCGACGTAGGTCCAGGGCGGATCTTCGGGCTCGACTGCCACCGGCTCGTCCTGAACCGGCGGCGGCGGAAGGTCACTGACCGGAACGGGCTGGGGGGCCTCGAGGCTCGGCAGCCAACGATCCAACGCCGGGGCGACCCACGAGCGCAATCCGTAGAGCAGTCCACCGGCGCCGAGGATCAGCACCAGAGTCAGTGTCCAGGCAGCCGACGTGACGGAGCTCGGTCGCTCAGAGCTGAAGGCACCGCGTAACGTCGAGGACGGAGCGCCGCCCGACGGAGCGCCGCCCGACGGAGCGCCGCCCGACGGAACGCCGCCCGACGGAGCATCACCAGGGACTCTAGGAACGCGCTCGGGCCCGGTACCAGGCGAATTCAAATTCCGCTCCGACATTAGATCTCCATTATCCAGTGGAAGCAGCGGAACTATCGAGACCGTGGCCAAAGGCGGTAGTAGGGCGGTAAAATGCCCCATATGAGGACTGTGAATCGCAACCTGGCGACCTCCTGACCACGGAAGCGTCACTCATGCGCCGCATCCTACACTGCGATATGGACTGCTTCTACGCTGCGGTCCACATGCGTGAAGATCCCTCTCTACGTCACAAGCCGCTGGTTATCGGTGGTAACCCCAATGGGCGGGGCGTCGTTGCAGCAGCCAACTACGAGGCGCGCAAGTATGGCATTCATTCGGCAATGCCTGCGGCCCAAGCGCTCAGGCGCTGCCCCCAGGTCGTGTTCATTCGGCCGGAATTCCCGCGCTATAGCGAAGAGAGCAAGGCGATTTTCGACATCTTCCGCGACTTCACCAAGGTGATTCAGCCGGCGTCGCTCGACGAAGCATACCTCGACGTCTCGGAATGTCTGGAACCGTATGGCAGCGCCACCGCCATTGCCCAGGCGATTCGCAGCAAGGTTTGGCAGGAGCGCAATCTCACGGTCAGCGTGGGAGTCGGGCCGAATCGCTTGATCGCCAAGATCGCATCCGACCATGACAAGCCGGACGGTTTGACGGTCGTAAAGCCACAGCACGTCCAGGCATTCCTGGACCCGATGCCGGTAAGGCGCCTGCATGGCGTGGGTCCGGCAACGGAGAAGGCGCTGAACCAGCTCGGGGTGACCACGATCTCCGACCTACGCGCCCTCGAGCCTCGAGAGCTGCAGCGCCGCTTCGGACGCCATGGCCAGAGCCTCTACAACTTCAGCCGTGGTATCGACGAACGCCCGGTACGAACCGAGCGCGAGCGTAAGAGCCTGGGTAGTGAACGCACCTACGCCCAAGACATCCGCAGCCTCGAAGAGATGGACGCCCAGCTGGAGAACCTGGCACAGCGGGTAGCGGCTGGACTCAAGCGGCGTGAGATCACCGCACGCACCGTCACTGTCAAAGTGCGCTATCCCGACTTTACGACCCTGACCCGCTCCCGCAGCTTCGACCGTCCAACCGACTCGGCGGAATTGATCGCCGCCACCGCCTTCGAGCTGCTGAGGCTCACCGAAGCGGAAAGCCGCAGCGTCCGGCTGCTCGGGGTTACAGGCTCCGGATTGTCGACCGGCAACGAGGGCCCCGAGCAGCTCGCTCTCTTCGAGCTGCTGGAAGCCCCCGCTAGGCCCGCCATCTCGGGTCCTGATCTCTAGGCCGTCTCAGCCTTCTTGTCGTCCAGATCGCCGATCATGCGGTTGATCAGCGGGCTGGTGACCAGGAAGACTCCACCCGCGATCAAAACGATCATGGCGACGGTGCGGAAGAGATCGGGCATCGGCATCTCTTCGATGTATCCGGTGACCAGTCCTGCGATGAGATTGCCTAGCGCCGAGCCCATGAACCAAGTCCCCATCATCTGACCCACCAGGCGCTCAGGGGCCAGCTTGGTCATACTCGATAGACCCACCGGGCTCAAGCAGAGCTCACCCACGGTGTGGAAGAAGTAGGTGACGACCAGCCACTGCATGCCGACCTTCGCGCCATCCCCGGTAAATCCCGAACCCCAGGCCAACACCAGGAAACCGACGCCCAAGAGGCCGAGGCCGAGGCCGAACTTGGCGGGAATCGACGGGCTGCGTCGATCCAGCCAGACCCAAAGCATGCCCATGACCGGCGCCATGAGGATGATGAACATCGGATTGACCGACTGCAGCCATCCAGCAGGAACCTCGAAGCCAAAAATCACTCGATCCGTCAGCTCACTGGCAAAGAGGTTCATCGACGAGCCGGCTTGCTCGAACCCGGACCAGAAGAACGCGGCGCCGAGAAACAGCAGGGCGCATACGAACACCCGCTTGCGTTCGGTGGTGTTCTTGCAAACGAATCCAATGACCCACGCGAAGTAGAGCACTGCCAGCACAGTGACGGTGATGCCGGTCGCTCGGGCGAAACCGACGAGCGTCAGCGGGATGGTTCCGGAGCTGCTGAGCAGAACCAGCGCGACAACTAGAGCAACGACCACCCCGAGACCGATAGTGAAGCTGCGCTTGGCATCGGCGACGCTATCGGCGCGCGCGAACTCACCCTTGAGCTCCCCTGCACCGGTGAGGTACTTCTGCCCCATTACATATTGGATCAGCCCCAGCGTCATGCCGACCCCGGCGATGCCAAAGCCATAATGCCAGTTGACCCAGGTCACACCCTCTCTTGGCTCGCCCAGGAAGTTGCACAACAGCGGGCCGGCGAACGCTCCGATATTGATTCCCATGTAGAAGATCGAGAAGCCGGCGTCGCGGCGCGCACCTTTGTCGGTGTAGAGATCACCGACAATCGCGCTGACGTTGGGCTTCAGCAGTCCCGTCCCGACCACGATCAGGAACAGGCCAGCATAGAAGGCTGGCAGTGCAGGAAAAGCCAGGCTGAAGTGTCCGAGAGCAATGAGAATGCCGCCGTAGAGCACAGCCCGACGCTGTCCCACGAGGCGATCGGCGATCCACCCGCCGGGCAGTGCCAGGGCATAGACCCCGAAGGTGTAGAGGCCGTAGACCGCGCCAGCTTGACGCGTGTCCATACCCAGGCCACCGTTGGCCGCATCGACCATGAACAGCAACAGGAGAGCGCGCATCCCGTAGTAGCTGAAGCGTTCCCACATCTCGGTGAAGAAGAGAGTGGACAAGCCCCTCGGGTGACCGAACCATTCCTTGTCTCTGGCGTTCGCTGCGCTCATCCTAGTCCTCCAGTTTCGTTCTCGGCGTTCTGACGCGAGCTCGTTGGCTCCGTGATCGGCCGCCCGTGAATCAAGCCCGACTCATGATGGGACCTCAATGCTGCAGGCAGACAGCAGCAATTTCCATTCCGGCATCTGGTTCCCGCCAAGGGTGCACCGGTCCGGACCTTCGAGAACCCATTTCTGATCCTGGAGCCGGCCGAAGGATAGGAGATTCGCAACCGGCTTTCAAGGAGAGGGCAGGCGCCTGGGCCGCACCCGAGCCGGGTCGACAGCATAGCTGAGCGGCTTCGGAAGACCCTAGCCGTCCGCTTGGCCGGGCTGTCCCGCCTCTGCCTCGACGCGCTGGCTCGCGGAGGTCTCGTCGATTTCGGGTATGGACGAGTCGGCGGGTTTGTATGGTCGGGGCGAGAGGATTTGAACCTCCGGCCTCACGGACCCGAACCGTGCGCTCTACCAGGCTGAGCTACGCCCCGAGTGCCTACGGATCATGCAGGCAGGAACGGGAGGATAACCTCGGACGTGGCACGGGTCAAGAACCAATGACGATCAGCCAGTGCTGTCACCAGCAGGAGACGTTCCAGCACTCCCGAGGCATCACATCAGATGGCAGAGGCCACCGGGCTGGGGTGCCTCCGGCTGGGTATTCCTTCCTCGGCGCAGATCTTGAACAGCACTACCGTCACGTTGTCGAATCCGCCGCGCGCATTGGCATCTTGGATCAAGCGGCGCCCAATGTCTTCGAGCGTGGATTCCGCTACCAACCGTTCGTGGATCTCTTCATCACTGAGCATCGTCGTGAGGCCGTCCGAGCACAACAGAAACAGATCGCCGCCGCGAGCCTCAGTCTCGGTGACGTCCACGACGATATCGCTGTCGCCTCCCAGGGCACGGGTCACGACATTCTTCAGAGGATGCGACTTGGCCTGCTCCTCGGACAAGTAGCCAGCTACCACCTGCTCATTCACCCAAGTGTGATCCTGGGTCAGCAGCTCGAGATGGCCGTCCCGCAGCCGATAACCTCTGCTGTCGCCGACGTGAGCGATCGCGACGACTTTCTCTTTGTGCATGGCTCCGACGACCGTCGTCCCCATGCCGAGGAGCGCGCCGTCTTCGCGAATCGCTTCCAGCACGTGATCATGGGCGGTGTGAATCGACCGCTTCAGGTGGTTCGAATGCTGATGGAGGCTAGAGTCGTAACCGATCGGCAGGGTGCCGTCGTTGTCCATGCTGCTGATGATGAAATCACGGATCGACTCGACGGCGATTTGAGAAGCGATCTCGCCGTGGTTGTGCCCCCCCATCCCATCGGCCACGATATAGACCTGGAATGTATCGTTGACGTCGAAGCAATCTTCGTTGTGCGTCCGCAGCAGGCCGACATCAGTCGAGCCGAAAGATTCGATGCGCAGCATTACCAGATCTTTCTGAAGAGACCAGGTTTGCCCTTCTCCTGATCCTGCCTCGGAGCCCCTTCCAGGGCCTTGAGGCCCTTACTGATCGTGAGATCTGGGCCACCCTCTCTCAGGGCTTGATTGTAATACTGTTTCGCGCGAGACGTCATCCCGCTGCGCGCGAAGATCTTGCCGGCCAACTTCAGATAGGGCACGTGTTTCGGCCTCAGCTCACACGCTTTGGCGATCGCCTCTTGAGCTTTGGGCAGCCAGCGCTGCTCGCGGGCACAAGTGAGCGCCAGATGATGCCAAGCCTGGTAGTTGTCGGGCTCTGTCTCCGTGGCGCGCGAGAAGTTGGCTGCCGCCTCGGCCAAGTTGTTTTTCTTGAAGGCCCTGATGCCGCGATTGAGATAAACCCGCACGACCTCGCTCGGGTCATGGACCGCCTTGCGCGTCGGCCGGGCGAGGTCCAGATCGTGCTGCCTGCGCCGCACCGGATCCATCAGCACGTTGAAGGCCTCGGTGATGTCTTGGAATTCCTGCTCTGCCTGAGCTTTGTCCACGCCCTGAAATCTATCGGGATGCCGCTCTCGAGCGAGCTCGCGAAATCTCGCCTTGATCTCCGGTGGCTTCACGCTGCGCGCAAGCGACAGCACTTTGTAGAAATCCTTGCTCATCTCAGAACTGGCCCTCAGGAACAGATTTTATCGACCATTTAGCTTATCGGGTCACCGTCGAGCCATGTAGAGACGGCGAGCTACCGAACGCACCCCATCCGGAACATTCTTGTCACGAGCGAGATCGCGCAGATCCCGCATCGTCATCCGCGGTACCAGCCCGATCGATGTCGCTAGCTGGGTGCGTGGATTTTTTACCAGGGCCTTGGCGATCGAGTATTTTCTGATCCATTCACGACGCTTCGGAATCTCGGCTAGCACCTCCATCACAACACTGCGATTGTTGGCGATCTGCTCGACTTCTTGATCCGGAAGATTGTTCCCCGTCATGACGGCCAGAGCGACCTGGGCATTCGGATCACGAATCAAGATGGCACGGACTTGCCGGTTGGCGCCGCGAGCCATTTTGATCCGCACGGGAATCGACAGAGAGCGAATCTGCGCGTCGGTAAGCCCTGTGGACTCCTCGGGATTGCCCTCCGTCGGACGATGCCGCGCTTCCTCGATGGCTTCCTGAACTTCTTCTTCCGTGAGCGCATCGACCTCAGCCTGAATCTCCTCTGGCTTCTTGGGAGGAACCTTCTCACGCGGTAAGAGATGCTCACGATACTCCCAGATACGCCGCTTGGCGTAGGCCGAAAGCTGCGCATTGCGCTCCAGGGCCACCAGGATCTCAGGGTGCTCGACGATCGCATCCTGACGCAGCACCAGAACTTCCTGCAGCTCCGCCGGCAGCTGTGCAGCCATTTGCGCCAGCAGCTCGCGCGGTACGTCCCGGCGTTTGATGACGGCTTCCAGGACCGCTGGATTCTCCGAACGGATCCCGAAGTAGGTCAGCTCCAGCTCGCCCGCATGGTGCGCGACAAAATCCTTCGCGACTCGCGGCTCGAGGTTCATCAGCGCCTCTTTGGCCTTGCCGGCGATCTCGCCATCCGGGCTGCTCGCCAGCGCGACTTGAATCGGCAGCAGCTCATCGGGCGGCAAGGGCACGAGCCCCGAAGCCGCCAAGACCTGCAGCTGGCGATTCTCACCCGAGAGGATCTGATCGAGCAAACTACTCTGAGTCGTCATGCTCTCTGCTGCGAGCGAGAGCCCCTTGGGGCTCGCTCAGCTCTCCGTATCCTGGGTTCGCTCGTCTTGGGGAGAGGGCTGAGGGGCGGCTTCGACCTCGCCTGCGCGGGCGATCGCTTCGAGATCGACTCGTACGGTCCTGACCGAAGTCCCCTCACGATTCTCGATTTCGTATGGCGAGCCGTTGACCTCCACCTGCACGGCGTTGACGTCGCCGACCTTGAATTCTACGACCTCTTCAGCTGTCAGCAGCAGGGACTCCCCCTGCACGTTGAGCTGTGACAGGGTCTTGACGCCATCCACCGACGCTTCGACCCAGCAGTCACTCATGAAGTCGAGCGTCACGCGAATCGGCGCTTCGGGCTCCGCCAGCGCCGCGACGGTTTCATCCGGGCTCTCGACAAGGCTCGCCTGGGTCGGCGGCTCGATCTCAGGCTGCTCGGCTGGCGGCGCAGGTTCAGCCGACTCCTCCACCACTGGCCGAGAAGGCTCTGGAGCTGCGCCCCACGGCGCGGCTAACCCGAGCTGATCACCGTATTTCGACAATAGACCGACGCCCAGCAGCAGAGCCACGGCCACAGCCAGGGCCACCACGAGGTATCGACGTGACGGTGTCTCAGAGCTCGTTCGAGGTTGCAGCTCCGGTTCCGCCTCCCCTTCCGGATGGCGCGCCGCGAGATAGAAGTTGACGACTTCTTCGGGATCTAGTCCGACATAGCGTGCATATTGACGCAGAAAGCCCTTGGCAAAAACCGGCGAAGGCAGGACGTCGAAGCGATCATCTTCGAACGCCTGCAAGTAGGACATGCTGACCTTGCTGGAGTCAGCGATCTCCCGCAGATCGATTTCGCGCACCTCACGCTGCCGGCGAAGCCAGGTACCGAACGACTCCGGTTCCGCTACAACCGGGGTATCTTCGGAGCGCTCGTCTTCTTCGTCTCGCTGATGCTTATTCATGCGCTCGGGTGCGATCCCAGTCTGCGGCCGAACATGGAGAGCCTTCAATCGACATCCGAGCTGCCGGACGCATTGACCGTTTCAGTCGGGATTCGGCGAACTTCTCGAGACGTCTCGATCAACAGATCTCCTATTTTCCCAACATTATAGGCTGCTCAACTTTAACGGCAGCAGTCTCGGGCGGTCAAATCTCCCACGCGGTCGAAAACGCATCAGATCAGCGATCTGCAAAGAGCTCGTTCGCCCGGTGCTTGACCACCCAAGAGTGGGGCTCATACTCCGCCACGGCGAGCAGATCATGACGTCGCAACGACGGCAGGATGTCCAGGATTACGCGGAAGGGCGCCTGCGGATTACGACTCAAAGCTACCTTGATCTCGTAGCGACTGCCCCACTTGGGATCGGACGCGACGGCGTCCAAGATACGAGGCGAAGCCACCTCGCTCGCAGCGAGGGGCAGCAGCACCGGCTCGGTCAGCCGCGGATTCGATAGGAATGCCTTGATCACCCGCAGATTGGGATCCTTGCGGAGCCCTGCCAGCACGTTGGCAGTGGCGCGGCGTGCGAGGGTCGTCTTCTCGCCCACCGTCAATCGATCCAGGCGATCTGAGAGGTACTTCTCCGCTACCGCCCGCACCGCGGGCCGGACGCGCATATCGACGGTGATCTCCAAGAGATCGCGCCAAAACAAGTCGGGTACGAATCTCAACCCGACGATCTCTGGCGTACGCCGGTGTCTTGCGATGGCGCATCGAACCTCATAGTGGGTCAGCAGCGGCCGACGCCGAGAGAGCTCTTCGATGACCTCGGCCGTCACGAAGGGGTTCCGCATCACCGCGATCGCGTCCCCAGCAGACAAATTCCTCGCCTCTTCCAACAGCATCGATTGGAGCTCGGCTGCGCCCGCTCGTCGCAATCTAGACCGAACATTCTGCCGCGCAGGATCGTCCATCACCTATACTCTAGTCACACTTCGCCTTGGGCGGCGGAATCACGTTCAAAAGGCCGGGAGATCGAGTAGGAGCAACTTTCACAGCTCCGTTCCTTGGCAAACGACGGACTTCGCCACGGGTAGCGAAGACCGACTCTGTGGCTGGCTTCGACCGACTCGGTCCGGCGCAACCGAGTCCCGGCGAGCTACCAATATCCTCGAAGAGGATACCCAGCTACTGCCTCCAACCCGCCTTCTGATAGGTTCAATTACATGACTCGGTCCAGCACACAAAGCACTGATGACACCCATCGCGACAAGATCGCCGAGCATCTCGCCAACGGCGATCTCGGCGCTATCGAGGAGATCTGGCTCGCTCAAGTCGAAGCGGACCCTCTGAATCTCGAGTTCTTCGTTCCGGTAGCCAAGTCCCTCAGCAAAGCCAGGGAAAACGAAACCGCTCATTTTCTTCTCGAGCTGCTCGACGATCAGCTCACCGAACGGGGGGAATGGGAGATTCGCCTCGAGCTGCTGAGGCAGGCCGACAAACTGCTCATGAATTCCGAGAACTTCCACGACGCGATCCTGGAAACTCTCGACAAGGTTTATGGAGACCGCCCGAGCTACCAGCAAATGGTGGAGAAAGTGGGCCTGCACCTGGCGGTGAACGATCGACCGAAAACCTGGAAGAAGGCTCAGCGCTTGGCCGGCCTGCTCGCCTTCGACATCGGCTCGATCGTGCATATGGAGAGCAAGGGCGCTGGCCGGGTCGAAGATGTCAACATGGCTCTCGAGAGTTTCAAGGTCAGCTTCGAAGACGACGTCGTGCTGCAAGTGGGCTTTGGCGGAGCTTCCAAATTACTTCAGCCTCTGACTCCGGATCACGTGCTCTATCAGAAGATGGTGGATCCGGAAAAACTCGTCGAGCTCAGGGACCAGGCGCCCGGCGAGCTCCTGCACGCGGTATTCGAAAGCTACGAAACGCCACTCACCGGCGCTCAGATCAAGCGCATCCTGGCCGGTGTCGTGGCCGAGAAAAAGTGGAACAGCTGGTGGACCGCGG
>JBCCEE010000002.1:0-72172 GCA_039030415.1 Acidobacteriota bacterium | reverse complement strand
CGCTTGGGGCGGATCCGCTGCCCGTCACGCCCCTTGTCTTGTATCTCGAGCCCCACCGCAAACCCGTTCAAACGCACATATAGGATGCCGCGCCGCGGCCGCTCCTCGCCGAGCTCGAGCTCGGCACGACCTCGCAGCCGGCGGGCCTCCAAGGAAAGATGACGTAGGCTCAGCGTCTGAGGTTCCATCGCGACCGAGGCTTCGGCGCGCACCTCCTTGACCGTCAAGATGCGTTCGAAGCGATCAATCCACGGCTTGACTTCGCCGAACAGCGCCATGATCGCGCGGGTGTCTTTCATCAGGATGTCGACTTCGGCCTGCACTCGCGAGGGCTCCCCCATCTCGAGGGTGCCGTCGGGTACGTCGAGGGTCATCCACCAGCCGGTCTCGGCGGTGTTCCGACCGTCGTTCAGAGTGACCTCTTTGACCGCCAGACGGGTGCCGACGATGCCGAGGTTGAAACTATCGAGGTCACTGCCGGTGATCTTGGTGTCGGTCTCGAGGGCACCCTCGAATTCGAGGTCGCGAAAGCGCCCTTTGACCTGGTCGGCGGTCAGCACCAGCTCACCCTGGGCATGCTGACGGATCGCCGAGCCTTCGAGATGCAGGCGCAGCGCGCCGACGCCAGAGTCGATGGAGAAATCCAGATGCGGTGGCAGGTAGCTGCCGTAGACCGCCATGTTGGGTACCTCGGCCTCGGGCATGTCGAGCACGAAGTCGAGATCGCTCATGCCGTCGCGCAGGTTGGGATCGCGGCTGGTGGCGATCAGGCGCAAACCGGTGCCATGCACGTAGGGATCGACCGCCGGCTTGCGGCGCACGGCGAAATCGTCGAAAACGACTTCCATGCGTGCCAGCCGATCGTCAGGGCCGACCGGGTCCGTGCTGGCGTCGCTGCTGGTTGCGGCGGTGCTACTGCTGTCGGCATCGGTGCTTTCCTCGGAGGAGCCCTCCGCAGAGGCTGCCGGCGGCTCCGTGACGGTGCCGATAACCCGGCCCGAGCCCTCCGCCGCGTAGCCCAAGACGTCCAGCCGCAGATCTTCGGCGGTCACGTCGAGCTCGCTACCGGCGATGATGCGTCCATCGGCAATGGCGAGGTTGGTATCGAGACTTCCCGAGCCGTCGAGAGTTTGGATCCACTTCACGTTGCTGAAGAAGCGGCTGAAGATCGACAGGCGCTCCACGTCTCCGGAAAACTCGAGCTGACCGTTGAGGTAGTCGAGCACCGCCGTGCCGCGCACGAGCTTGGGATTGAGCGCTGACAGCCCACC
Organism: Acidobacteriota bacterium; assembly: GCA_039030415.1. GTDB lineage: Bacteria > Acidobacteriota > Thermoanaerobaculia > Multivoradales > J023 > JAAELT01. Next base: position 70,901 of record JBCCEE010000002.1, on the reverse strand, counting down.
CTCGAAGTCGATGCGCACCGGCTCGGCTACCACCTCACCAGCCTTGCTGAGCACCATGTCAGTCCACTCGAGGCGCGCGTTGTCGACTTCCATCTCGCCGCGGACCTGCAGGCGGAAATCGGTCGTCAAGCGTCCACTTCCGCCGCTCAAGCCAATATCTTGCAGGGCGAAACGCTCGATGTCGTCGACCCTGACGCCGCGCAGCTCGATACGCCAGCCGGGCGTGCGCCGGGTCGGAGGCGGCGGCTGCGGCGCCGAGGCCGGGCGCAGCGTGATCGCTACGTCGAGCCCGGAGAGGTCGAGCTGCTGGGTCACCAGGCGTCGACCCGGTAGCTTCAGCACCGCGATGTTGGCGAAGATACGCTGAACCGTGAAGCGGTAGTCCTGGCGACGTGCCCGCAGGTCGAAGTTGACGTCTGACAGGTGTACGCGACCGGGGATGATCGACCAGCCGCCAGCGAAACCCATCTGCCATTTCTCGGGCTTGCGGTTGATCACTTTGGGTGCCAGCGAGGTGTTCAGAAACACGTTGATCGCCACGATGTAGAGCGCCCACAAACCGAGCCCGAGTAGAACGAGCCGACGCAGGAGCCGCAGTGGCCGGCGCTTGGGCTCAGGTGGCTTGGGCTCTGATGGTTTGGGCTCGCGCGACGCGGGACGGTCGGGATCGGCAGTGCTCTCGACCCGATCCGCTCCGTCTGCCGTCGCCTCGGTCATGGCGAGCTCAGCGCAAAACCACGCGCTTGAGATGCAACCGGACTGAGCCGGCGACTCGGATCTTGCCGGTCATCAACAGCGGTGCCCGGGTCTCGGCGTCGAGATAGAGATCGATGTCACCCTCGAGCCCGAGCAGCTTGAATTCAGCGGAGTCACCACCCTCGGGCTGGCGCGGGCGAAGCGCCACGCGAACGGTCTCAGCATCTTCCTGGACGCGACGCTCGCCCTTGGCGGAAACCTCGACGTAGTCGACCGCGATCCGCTCCCGTGCCTTGACGGTGACCTCGACTGGACTGATCTGACCGCGCGAGTAGATGTAGAGACGGGTGCTGTCGCCAGGAGATTCGAGGCTGGAGGCCGGCACGGCATAGAGCAGCGAGGCGGCCTCGGTGACCACCGCTGCGGGATCCAAGGCTTGCGGGAACGGCGTGAAATCGTCTTCGCTGTCGGTCCAGGCGGAATAGGGCCGGCCATCCTCACCGTCAGCGGGACGCAGCGTGCGGGCATGCACTCCCGTAGCGCTGTAGCGGTAGGTGCGGTGACGCTTGCGCTTCTTCGACAGCGACAGCTCGCTGCGCTGCAGCGCCTGCGCGTCGCTGTCGAACCAAAAGCGCACCTGCGACTCCTGGCTCAGGAAGCGCGTTCGGATCGCCATCAGATAGTGGTCGAGGGCCGAGGCCTTCAGCGCCGCCGCGCCAGCCGGTGCAATGAGCTCGTCGGCAGCGACATTCGGCGGATGGCTCGCCAGCTCGATTTCGGAGCGGGCGGTGACGAAGAACTTCGAGGCTTCGAGCTCGAGCCGCGACCAGGCAATGCGCTCGGGATCGTAGGCTGCTTGCCCTTCGGCCGCCGAGCCGACGATCATCAGCGGCAGAATCCACAGGAGATGGGACATGTCGCGGCCACAACTCATCGAAAACTATTGTACTCTACCGTTGCTTCTACAGCATTGGTGCGCGGACTCAACCTGCCGACGCCGATCGTTCGTAAACCTCCCAGTCGCAACGAAGAGGATCCCAAACATGCGTTCTCTGACCCATACGGCTGCGCTCGTCGCGGCGCTACTTCTGCCCCTCCTGCCCACCCCGGTGGTCGCCCAGCCTGCGGATCTCGATCTGACCCAGGTCGTCACCGGTCTCACGCGTCCCGTCGCCATACGCCACGCCGGCGACGGCTCCGGACGACTGTTCATCGTCGAGCAGGCGGGTCGCATTCTGGTGTGGGACGGCGCGTCGGCGCCGACCGAGTTTCTGAACATCGTCGCCCAGGTCGACGACCTCGGCAACGAGCAGGGCCTGCTCGGCCTGGCGTTCCACCCCAACTTCGCCAGCAATGGCCTCTTCTACGTCAACTACACGCGCGACCCGGGGCCCGGTCTCGATCGCACCATCGTCGAGCGCTACAGCGTCTCGGCAGGCGATCCGAATGTCGCCGATGCGAGCTCGGCGACTACCATCATCGAGATTGAGCAGGACTCCTCGAATCACAACGGCGGCAATATCCTGTTCGGTCCGGACGGTCTGCTCTATATCGGCATGGGCGATGGCGGTGGCGCCAACGACACCCAAAACCGCGCCCAGACCACCGGCAATCTACTCGGCAAGATGCTCAGGATCGATGTCGATACCGCTCGGCAGCCCGACGTGCGGGACACCGAATCCTTCCTTGGCGGCGAGGCCTGCGGCCTCAACGGCAACTATCTGATCCCGGGCGACAACGCCCTGCCGGGATCCAATGACGGCTGTGACGAGATCTGGGCCCTCGGCCTGCGCAACCCCTGGCGCTTCAGCTTCGACCGCTTGAACGGCGACCTGTTCATCGGTGATGTCGGTCAGGGTCAGATGGAGGAGATCAGCTATCAGGCGGCCGGCACCGCCAGCGGGGTCAACTTCGGCTGGAGCTGTCGCGAAGGCACCCTGCCCCAGAACTTCAATCCCTGCCTGCCGGGACCGCTGACCGATCCGATCCTCACCTACCTGCACAATCAAGGCGGGACGTTCGTCGGCTGTTCGGTGACCGGCGGTTACGTCTACCGCGGCAACATCATCGGCGACGGCTTCTTTGGGACCTACGTCTACGGTGACAACTGCACCGGCAACATGTGGCTCGCCACTCGCAGCGACAGTGGCTGGGAAAGCACGCTATGGCGTGACACTGGTCTCAGCATCAGCGCTTACGGCGAAGATGAAGACGGCGAGCTCTACCTGGTCGATCTGGACGGCTCGATCTTCCTCATCAATTCGCCGGGCTCGATCTTTACCGACGGCTTCGAGACCGGCGATCTGACCGTGTGGGCGAGCGCCTCTCCTTGAGCGGAACCGCAGCCCCGCCGTCGGACCCGACGGCGGGCAGCGACCTGAGACAGATCGTCTCCTACAGCCTCGCCAGCGGACTGTGTCCGCTCATTCCGATCCCGCTGCTCGACGATTGGGCGCGGGATCTGCTGCGCCACCGGCTGGTGGCGCAGCTGGCGCTGGCGGCCGAGCAGCCGCTGGCCTCCGACGCCGCCAAGCTGCTCGCCTGCGGCTACAATCCGCCGACCGCGAGCGGCTGCGCGATCGGCTGTCTGCGCACTCTGGTGATCAAGCCGATCGTATTCATCGCGACGGTGATCGTGCGCAAGCTGGTGCGCAAGATTCTCTTCTTTCTGACCATCAAGGACACCGTCGACACATTCTCCCAGACCTTCCACGAAGCCTATCTGGTGCGGCACGCCCTGCGCGTCAATGCGCTTCGCGGCGGCACGCCGACGACCATCATCCTGCCTGACGGCAGCGCTCCATCGACACCAGCGAACCCAGGCTCCCCTGGCCCTGCCCATCGCGATCCACAGCTGCTCGCCGTGCGTCAAGCGGTCGAGGAGGTGTACCGCAACGCTGACACCGGTACGGTGTCGTCACTCGCGCGCAGCCTATTCAAGAGCAGTCGCCGCAGCATCAAGCAAGCCGTTCGGCATATGACCAAACTGGTGAGCCGCCGCGGTAAGACCGCCGACGCCCAGCTGTCCGATCAGCTCGAAAACGAGGGTGAGGTGCACCTGCGCGAGCTGATCGATGAGCTGACAGAGGACCTCGAGAGCCAGGCCACGTATCTCAGGCAGCTGGAGCAGCGGCTGGAGCAGCGGCTGGGCCTGTTCTCACCTCCCGGCGAAGCGGGAAACCCCGCCCATCCCCAGGCCTGAACCCGAGCGCTACTCCAGGTCCACCATCCACAGCTCGCTGCGGCCCCCGTGGACGTGGCTCCATACCACGCTGTCGTCGTCGAGCACCCCGTAACCGAAGTCGAGGTGGTGCAGCGCCGTCAGCTCGGCGAGCACCTTCTGTTCGAGGGTTTCGAGATTGAGGCTCCGCAGGTCGACTTCGACCGCATGGCCGCCCGTCACCGGCCTGGCTCGGCGAACGAAAGTCATCGACTCCCCATCTGGTCGCCAGCTCGGATACATGCCGTCGACCAGATACCTGCAGGTGACGCCCGACACCGAGCACAGATAGATCCGGTGATCTTCATCCCCTCCCAGGATCAGGCCGCCGTTGGGAGACCAGCGCGGTGAGCGCAGGCTTCGGCTCAGGGTCTGCTCAGCGCCGGTGGTGAGGTGGCGCACCCTCGAGTTTCCGGCCTTGCCCTCTGCGATCGGCGTGTAGACGACGCGCTCGCCGCGCGGATCGACCCGCGCCTCGTGCCGGCTGGCGCGAGACCAGTCGGGGAGGATTTCTCGGCTGACGCCGCTCGCCACTTCGAGGGCGCGTAGGCTGGGCCGGGGCTGCTCCTGATGAAAGTAGAGCCGCGTGCCGTCGCGAGACCATTGCGGCGTCAGATTGCGCTCTCCGGAGCCGCTGGTCAACTGCTGTAGTCCTTGGCCATCGATACCCACCATGAACAGGTGGATGCCGTCGCCGGAAGGTGACGCGAAGGCGACCCGGTCTCCCGTGGGCGCTAGGGCCGGAGACAGGATCCCGAAGTTGCTGTCGTGCAGCGTCCGCTCTTCGCCGGTTTCAGCATCTCGTACGCGCAGAGTATGGAACGGGTTGGTCACGGTGTAGACGAGATGTCGACCGTCCGCTGATATCTCGGGCTCGCCGTGGCGGCCAGAGCCCCGGGTCAGCTGCAGCGGATCGCCGCCCTGCGCCGACACGCACCACAGGTAGGTCTCTCCGGACAGGTCCGCGGCAAAGATGATCCAGCGTCCATCTGGCGTCCACACCGGATCGCTGCCCGCAAAGCGCCTATCGATCAAGCGCCGCGGCTGGCCACCCGCGACCGGCACCACCCACAGGCTGCCGCGAGCTCCCACTTCCGGCTGGAAGTAGACCAGCGACCTGCCGTCGGGGGAGAACGCCGGCGAGCGCTCGACCCAGCGGCTGAAGAACGCTGGCGGCAACGCTTGCGAGCGCTGGAGGTTGCGACCATCGGCATCGGCGATCCAGACGATGCCCTTGTGCTCGACGACCAGCTGGCGAGCCTGGATGTCGAGACGGGGATTGGCGCCGAGCTCGAGCAACTGATCGGGCTCGGAGCCGCCGGCCAGTTTCAGCGTCCAGATACCGGCGCCGCGAACCGCGAACAACAGCTCACGGTCCGAGAGCCAGCGCGGCGTCTCGCCGGAGAATCCTTCATGGGTGTGCTGCTGCGGCAGGCCGCCGGTCAACGCCTGGGTGAAGATTTGCCCGACTCCGGAGCGATCTTTGGCCACGAACGCAAACCTTTGGCCGCCGGGCGAGATGCTCGCCTGATATCCCCTGGAGGAAGAGATCAGCCGGTAGCCGTTGAGCTTGGGCGGGCGCGAGGCTGATATCACGGCCCACACCATGACCGCGATGGCCAAGACTCCGACGACGCTGAGCAGCGGTCGCCACAGGGACCGCGGCCGGCGCAGGGTCGGCATCGGGATGACGCCCGAGCGTGAGCTGTAGATGCCGGTACCGTAGAGGTCGTTGTGCAGTGCCTCGAGCTCGGCGAGAACGCTTGCCATGCTGTCGAAACGATCTTCTCGGGCCTTTGCCATGGCTTTGATCAGAAGCTTCTCGAGCCGCGCTGGCAGCTTGGGCTTGAGGCTGCGCACCGGCTCGGGCTCGTCGCTCAGCACCGCCTTGAAGATCAGAATCGCATTGCGGCGACTGAAGGGCGGCACGCCGGTCAACATCTCGTACATCAAGCAGCCGAACGAGAAAATATCGCTTCGCGCATCGATCTCCCGGCTCTCGATCTGCTCCGGGGACATATAGGCCGGGGTGCCGACCTTGACACCCGGTGCGGTGAGGGTCATGAGCCCGGGATTCAGGTTGGAGCTGTCATGCTCGGATTCGAATCCCGAGGGTACGAATCGCTTGGCGAGACCAAAATCGAGCAGCTTGACGTTGTCGCTGGGCGTGATCATCACGTTCTGCGGTTTCAGATCGCGATGGATCACTCCGTGCTCGTGAGCGCAGGCCAGGCCATCGGCAATCTGAATGCCGTAGCGCAGCGCCTGCTCTAGCGATAGCCCCTCTTCGCCGATCAGATGATCCAGGGAGCGGCCGTCGACTAGCTCCATGGCGATGAAATCCCGATCGCCTGCCGAATGAGTCTCGTACACCGTGACGATGTGGGGATGACTCAGTGACGATGCCGTCTGGGCCTCACGCATCAGGCGTTCGCGGATCATCGGTTCGGCGAAAGCACCTGCTGGCAACACTTTGAGCGCTACGGTACGTCGCAGCCTCAGGTCGCGAGCGCGGTAGACCACGCCCATCCCACCGGAGCCAATCTCTTCGAGGATCTTGAAGTGTGAGATCTGTTGCTGCATCGCCTTCGATTCGAGAACGCCACCGGCACCGGATCATCTACGATGATACGGATGCCCCAGTGCCCCAGCCGCATCTCCGGGCGAAGCCGAGAGTGCGGAAACGCCTCTTCAGAAGAGGCTGGAGAAGATTTTACCGCCTCCGATGAAGGTTCCGAGCACGCTTCCCAAAGCCGGCAGTACAAATGCCAGGAAGACCTTGAGCAGTCGATTGCTCCACCATCGCCGAAGTATCAGGATATCGTCGCCGACGGTTTGGAATTCCTTGACCTTGGGCGGCCTGAGGTAGGTTTGCACGATGGCGGTGATGTAGTGGGCCCCAACCAGTGGCGTCAGGCTGGTGATCGGAGCTGCGATCGCTCCGGCCAAGATGGTCAGCGGGTGAGCCAGGGCGATGGTCGCCCCAATCGCTGTCGGAATGCTGTTGACGAGGATCCAGAACCGCAGATCTTCGCCCATCCGCTCGGCCCCCTGCGTCCACCCGATCCAGCCCAAGGCGCTGAGGATCAACAGCGGGATGCCCCAGGCGACCACCCTCCACATCGGCGAAACTTTGGGAATCTCGCACAGCGCCTCGAGATCCACCTTCCGTCGCTCGGTGAGAGCTTGCACGATACCTTCGAGGTGGCCGGCCCCGACCACTGCCACCAGGCGCTGCCCGGGAGATCGGCGGATGCGTTCGGCGAGGTAGGAGTCGCGCTCGTCGATCAGCACTTTCTTCAGCGCCGGCAAATGGCGGCCAAGATCGTCCATCAGCTCACTGAGCACGTCCTGCTCCTTGAGCTCTTCGAGCTGGGCTTCGGAGATCTCGGGTTTCTCGAAGGTGGCGACGAGCAGCTCGGAGAACAGCACGAACTTGCGGAACAGCGAGGTCGCGTGGCTGGCTCGCCGCAGAGTGACGCGGACGTCACGGTCACAAAGCTCTGTCGGAATGCCATGCTCTTCGGCCACCCGCGTCGCCTCGAGCAGCTCGCTGCCGGGCTGCACGCCGAGATCGCCCCCCAAGCGCTTCTGGTAAGCGGCCAGCAGAAGGTTCATCAGCAGCGTCAAGAGCTGCTTGGAGCGTATGACCTGCTTGAGATCGAGCGCTTCCCACCTCTGAGCCTGGGATAGTGACTCGTAGCGCTGCGGGTCGAGCTCGACGCAAACGCAGTCGGGCTTCTCGGCCTCGATCACCCGGCGCACCAGGTCGACCGAGCTGCGCGATACGTGGGCGGTTCCCACCAGGATCAGCTGCCGGTCGTCCAGGTCGAGAAAGCGGACCTCCGGCGGATACGTATCCGGTGCAGGGCGCTGCGACGCGCCAGGCGAATCCATAGTCAGCTAGCCGCTCCTCAACTCTCGGGCTTGTCCCGCCCCTGCCAACGATCCATGCTCGAAGAGGCGCCGAATGCGTCGCTCAGAAAGTCCGAGAGCGGCGTCGGCAAGCCATGCTTGAGCAGCGGGGTAACCTTGACGATCCACGGCTCGCGCACCCAAACCCGGCGGCGCTTTACCGCGTCGACGACCTTCGCAGCGATCTCGTCGGCGTCGAGCATCTTGGCGGTCTTGGGAGGTTCCGCGCCCTCGAACATACCGGTGTTGATATAAGTCGGGCATACCGTCGTCACGCCCACTTGCCGGTGCCCGAGCTGCTTGAGCTCGGCCCGAATGGACTCGGCGAAACCGATCGCGGCCCACTTGCTGGAGGCGTAAGTGCTGCCCTTGGGGAGTCCGACATAGCCGGACGCGCTGGCGATGAATACCAAGTGGCCACGCGGCGAGGCGATGATGTCGGGCAGGAAGGCGTGGGTCATGGCGACCACGCCTTCGACGTTGACGCGATAGGTCAGCTGATGCTGGTTCAGCGGAACGTCGAGGAAGTTGCCACCGAACACGACGCCGGCGTTGTTGATCAACAGGTCGATGGCACCGGCGTCTCGATGCAGGCTGGCCCGCACTTCTTCGATCGCCTCGGCGTCGGTGACGTCGAGCACATAGGAGCGACAGCGCGCGCCGGAGCGTTCGAGATCTTCCCGTGCCGCCTCGAGCGCAGCCCCGTCGAGATCAGTGAGCACGATCTCGGCGCCCTCGCTGGCGAAGCCGCGAGCCATTGCCTGGCCCAGTCCCTGGGCAGCACCGGTGATCAATACGCGCTTGAGCGTCAGCCGGCTCATGGGACGACCTCCGTGTCGACGTTGGTTTCACCCTCAGATCGAGCGATGATCGCCGCGCCGCAGGAATCGCTGTAGATGTTGACCACGGTGCGGCCCATGTCGAGCGGCCGATCGATGGCGAACATCGCGCCGACAATGGCGTCGACCTCCGGTCCCCGCAGGCCGACCGCCTCGAGTACCAAGAAGATGATCACCAGGCCCGCCGACGGCACCGCCGCGGCTCCGATCGAAGCGAGCAGCGCGGTCAGCACTACGACCCCTTGCTGCATCAGGCTGAGGTCGGCCCCTAGTGCCTGCGCAATGAACAACACGCCAGCGCACTCATAGAGCGCCGTGCCGTCCATGTTGACCGTCGAGCCCATCGGCAGCACGAATGAGGTCACTTTGTTGGAAGCACCGACCTTGTTCTCTACCGCGTTCATGGTGACCGGCAGGGTTGCGGCCGAAGAGCTGGTCGAGAACGCCATCACCATCGGCTCGATCATGTTGCGGAAGTGGATCCAAGGCCGGATCTGCCCGAGCACGATGAGCACGATGGGTAGCGTGATGAAGAGGTGAATCAGTAGGCCAGAGGCGATGGTCAGCATGTAGAGCCCCAGCGCCTTGAAGCTCGCGAAGCCGGTCTCACCGACCACTCTGACAATCAAACCAAAGACGCCGATCGGGGCGAATTTGATGATCGTCCCGGTCATCTTCATCATCGCCTGAAAGGCCGAGTCGAAGAATGACGTCAAAACCTGACGGTGGCTGTCGGGCAATCCACCGATGGTCATGCCGAGCAGAATGGAAAAGAAGATGATCGCCAGCATCTTGCCCGAGGCGGCCGCCGCGACAACGTTCTCCGGCACGACGTCGAGCAGCAGCTCTTTCGGCGTCGTGGCGGTGGTCAGCTCCGGCAGCGTAGCGTTTTCGACCCCGGCGAAGGTCGCCCCAACGCCTGGATTGATCAGGTTGACCAGCAGCAGGCCGGTGAGTGCAGCGAGTCCACTGGTCAGAAAGTAGTAGCCCAGCGTCTTGCTGAACAGACGCCCGACGCTACGTCCCCCACCCACCGAAGCGACACCGGAGATGATCGAGGTCAACACCAGCGGCACGATCATCATGCGCAGCAGCTTGATGAACAGCTCGCCGAGCCAGGCAACCTTTGGAACTAGCTCCGCTCCACCCACTAGACCAGCGATCGTGCCGACAAACATCGCCGTGAACACCTGCCAGTGAAGGCGGCGATACCATGGTAAATTGAGTGTGTTTTCCATTGGCAGGAGACGTTATGGCATGCGGCCGGGGACTGCAAGTGCATCTGTCTGGCCAGTGACTTCGAACGATGCAACAAGTGGATCGACACCTCACGATCACGGCGAAAGCACTTCTGCGAGGAGCTGCATCTCGCCTCCACCCAAACCTTTGTATTCCCCTTGGCGGAGAAATGAGCCCGGAGATTCGATGAGTGATGACAGCTCTAGCGACGACAGCTCGCCTGTCGACTGGCCTATCCCAGAAGCTTGGCCGACCCTGGAGACGCACGAGCCACTTCGGCGCGGCGTCTTCAGTCTCCAGGAGATCGTGCGGCGCTCGCCTCGCACCGGCCGAGCCGGCACTTACCAGGTCTTGCGGGTGCCTGACTGGGCCAACGTCATCGCGCTGACTCCGGGTGACGAAGTCGTGCTGGTCTCACAGTACCGTCACGGTCTCGACACCATCACACACGAGATCCCGGGTGGTGTCCTCGAGCCCGGTGAAGATCCGGCGGCAGCAGCAGCCCGCGAGCTGGCCGAGGAGACCGGCTATACCGGCTCGCCGCCGGTACTCATCGGTACAGTTCATCCCAATCCGGCGATCCAGGACAACGCCTGCACCACCTGGCTGATCACGGATGCCCGCAAAACCCAGGAGCCGACGCCGGATGAAGGGGAAGATCTGACGGTCGTCACGGTTCCCAGGTCTCAAGTCCCAACGCTCCTACGCCAGGGTAGGATCACTCATTCGCTCGTTGTCGCGGCGTTCCACTGGCTCGAGCTCGCGGGTTCTTAGGCACCACCCGCGATGGTATGATGATCGAATCGTGATCACCTTCGAGAAGATCGGAAAGTACAAGGTCACTCAGAAGCTTGGCCAAGGCAGCTTCGGAGTGGTCTACCAGGGCCGCGACGCCTATTTGAAACGCGACGTCGCGATCAAGATCTGCTCGGTAGAAGACGAAGGATTGCGCCAGCGCTTCTTTCGCGAAGCGGAGATTGCCGGCAGGCTGGTGCACAAGAACATCGTCACCGTCTACGAGTTCGGTTTCGAAGGCGAGATCCCCTACCTCGTGCAGGAGATTCTCTCTGGCGAGGACCTCAGCCCAATCGTCAAGCGGCGAGTGCCGATCGCGCCGGCAACCCGTCTGGAGTATCTGCTTCAGGTCGCCCATGGCCTGGGCTATGCGCATTCCGAAGGGGTGATCCACCGCGATATCAAGCCGGGCAATATTCGGGTGCTCGAGGACGGCCTCGTCAAGATCATGGACTTCGGCATCGCCAAGCTGGCCAGCGCTGAGACCCAGTTGACCCAGAAGGGTGTCACCATGGGAACCGCTAGCTACCTGCCGCCCGAACAGATTCGCGGCTCGGATCTGGATCACCGTGCCGACATCTTTTCCTTCGGCGTACTCGCCTATGAGTTTCTGACCTATGAACGCCCGTTCCGGGGCAGCACGCTGTCGGCGCTGGTGTACCAGATCCTCTACAAGGTTCCGCAGCCGATGATCGAGGTCTGGGCGGAATGCCCAGAGCCGCTGTCAGACTTGATATCGCGCTGCCTCGACAAGAAGCCAGAACGACGCTTCGACTCGTTCGCCGAGCTGATCCCGGAGCTCGAGGCGATTCGCGATGACGTCGCTGCAGGCAGGTGGCCGGCACTGCAGACCGCCCCCGACCCACCGGCTCTGTCGACGCCGACGGAAGCCGTCGACCCGAGCGACGTGTTGTCCCCTACCGTCATCAGCCGCACGACCCAGGGCGTGCTCGAAGGTAAGGTCGGCGAGTACACCATCTCGACAGTAGCCTCCGCTCAAGAAATTTTGAGGCCTCCCGCCGGTAGCGGCAGCGGCCACTCGACGCGACCGATCTCGGCCCGCGCTGCCGATGGCTCTCCTGCTTCCGCCTCGGCCACGCCCTCTTCCGAGAGTGCATCGTCATCTGTGCCCGCGTCGCCCCCGCCGAGTCCAGCACCGGGCGGTTCGACAACCGCCGATGCTGCGCTCAAAACCCGCCTGCTCGACGTCAGCTCGCTGCCGCTCGTATCCGAGAGCGCTGGTGAGAACGAGCTGACTTCTGCAGCCCATGAGATTAGCGAGCTGGTGGCCCAGGGCAGGCTCGAGGCAGCCAAAGAGCAGCTCGAGGCCACCATCAATCGCAAGGATCTGACCGAGATCTCAGAGCTTCAGCCGCCACCGCCGCCACCGCAAGCGGCAGACAAGTCGGCAGCCAGAGAAGAGACAGCCCCTCCCCAGCCGAGTCCGGCCGCAGCCCAGGCACCCCCACCCCAACCAGCACTCGCTTCCAATACGGCGAAATCCGTAGCTTCGGTCGAGTCGCCGGACGCGATTGGCAGCGATACCTACCGCACGGTGATTCGCCCGCCGCTCAACTGGCAGAAATGGGGAGCGATCACTGGCGCGGCGGTGATCGTGCTGGCACTGGGTAGCTGGCTGGCTTTTCGCAGCAGCAAACCGGCTGAGCCGGAGCCGGTTGAGCCGCCGCCCCCGGCACCCGTGGCCGCGGTGGCTACTCCTCCACCAAGCCTAGGAGCGCTGACCATCAATGCTGCCCCATGGGCGGAGATCACCGAGATCACCGACGGCGGAGGCTACCTGCAAGAGCTCCCCGAGCAGGCGCAGACTCCGCTTTACCTCGAGCTACCTCCCAACACCTACCGGATTCAGCTGCGGGATCCCACCAGTGAAGAAGTTCAGACGTGTACGGTCGACGTTCGGCTCGAGGCGACTGCACTCTGTGCTCCAGAGCTCGCCGAGACCGACGTCACCGAGTACTTCAAGAGTAGCGGGTGGTGGCAATGAAACGTGGCGCGCTCGCTATGGCACTGTGGCTCGCAGTTGGATTGGCCGCCGAGCCAGCAGCTGCCGAGTGGCGTGAAACCCACAAACGCGGCGTCGAGGCGATTGCTGCAAAACGCTGGAGCGACGCAGAGGAACTGTTCCGGTCAGCGATTGGCGAACGATCTACGGAGCGTGTCAATCGCTTCCTCAATGTGGCCTATGTGCCGCATTACTACTTAGGTGTCGCTCTGGCTGAGCAGGGACGCTGCAGCGCTGCGATCGCGTCCTGGGATGAATCGCTTCGGCAAGATCAGATCAAGCGCTCGGCCAAACTGCTGCCGGATCTCGAGCGCCGTATGGCGGAATGCCGCGACACGCTCAGCCAGGTCGAAACCGCTACCGGTGAAGTCGAGCGGCTGTTGGCCAGGGTCCAAGCAACCGCCGCCGATCTTTCTGATCTAGCCAAGACCACGGAGCTCGCACCGCTATGGGAAGAGGGTTCGCCATCACTCAATGCTCTCGAACAGCGGGCGTCCCAGAAGCTGGCTAGTGCGAAGACCAAATTCGAGCAAGGCAAACGGCAAGCTCAGCTCGACGTGCTAGACACCGCCAAGACTCTCACAAACCAGGCCCAGGAAGACTTCGAGACCGCAATAGCGATGGCTCGTCAACGTCGTGCCGAGCTCAACGCCGCGACCGGCGAGGCGGCCTTGCAGAAGCTCGAACAAGCCGAGATCAGCGCTCGACGGATCCTTCGATCAATCGCCGACTTGGCTCCCTACCCTCGGCGACTCGGTGGGCGCGTCAACGAAGTGCAGGACCTCCTGCAGAAAGTGGTAGACAGCAAGGCGGGCGCGGACGCCGCCGCTCTGGATCAGCTCACTGACGAGCTAACCGTTTCTCTGGCGAACCTGCGCCGTGCTGCCCGTCGTCCGCCCGAGCAGCTGAGGCAAGCGGCCGAAGCCTTCTTCGCGACCCGCTTCGAGGAAGTTCTCGAGCTCACCAGTGATGAGAAGCTAACCAGAGATCGACGCGCCAAAGCTCATGTCTGTTTGCTGAGAGCGGCTTCCCACCACGCCCTGTGGGTCTTGACTGGTGAGCAGGACGAGACCGGACGCGAGACGATCGCCAGCGAAATTCTGGCCTGTGCAGAGCTCGACTCGCCACTCGCCCCTGATCCGAAGTACTACTCGCCACGATTCGTAGCTCTTCACTCGCAGATCCTCGACGAGGCAGCCGCAGCCGCGGTAGCGGAGGCCGAAGCGGAGGCCGAGGCCGCCGGAGGCCAAGAGAGCGAAGGGCGTGAGGCAGCTGCCAGGTCCGTCGACTGATTAAGTGGCGACTGATTGAGTGGCGACTGATTGAGCGAGGCAAAACACGCATGATGTGGCGGCGAAGGCCCCCCAAGCACCAACGATCTTCCCGGCAGCTCGCTCGATCACGCTCGGAAGGAGCACGGGCAACCCGTCGCAAGACAGCCCTTGCCCGTCGTGTTGGCGACAGCCCCCAACACGCTGGAGCCAGGCGCTGGCGATGGCTGGGACTGGGCGCCCTGGGATTCATTCTCGCGGCCCTAGTGCGCGGCGAGCGCCGCCCGCCGCGGCAGCTCGAAGCCAGCCTCTCGGATCCGGCGAATGATCTGGAGACTCCGCGGCTCGAGCCGCCCTCCGACGTCACCGAGTCTTGGCTACCAGGCCCGCTGGGATCCGTCAGAATTTTGGAGCGCTTTCCCGATGGCGCGACGCCAGTGCTCTTCGTTCACGGCCTAGCGGGGCGTGCCGAGCATTGGGCTCCACAGCTCGCCGCTGTCGGCCCCGGGGTGCGTGCGGTCGCAATCGATCTGCCGGGACATGGCCATTCAGATGCCGCCGACGAGATTGATGCAACGATTCCAACCATGGCTGCGACCATCGCTGCCGTCGCCGATAATCTTGGGCTGCGACGGTTTGTCTTGGTTGGCCACAGTCTCGGAGCCGCAGCAGCGCTGCACTACGCGGGCCAACAGCCAGGACGTGTCGCGGGTTTGATGCTGGTCGACCCCAATGGCGACCAGAGGCAAATTCCGCAGAGGCAGCGAGACAGCCTGCTGGAGCAACTGAAGCGGGACCCAAGGGAAGAGGTTCGCTGGCAGTTTCGCCAGCTTCTGGTCGGTGCCCGCCCCGAGGTTGCCGACCGAGTGCTCGGAGAGCTCGACACCATAGAGCCTGAAATGCTGGTGAGCGCCTTCGAAAGTGCGCTGCAGTTCGATCCCTGTGCGGCACTGGACCGCTATCCGGGCTCGGTCCACAGTGTGATCAGCGACTTCAACACGCTGCCGACCAGTCTGCATCGTCTTCGCCCCGAGCTGGCGGTCAGTCATATCGGCGGTTCGGGCCACTGGCTGATGATGGACCGCCCTGAAGAGCTGTGGACGGTGCTGGTCGACTTCCTCGACGGCTTGATGAGTCGTGGTGATTTGAGCCAACGTGCGGCGCCGAGCCCTTATAGCTAAGTCCCAATATTTCAAGTGCTTGACTCTGCACAAGTTTTGAGTACAATTCAGGCATTCCGCCCGCAAGGCTGACACAGTAGAGCTGTGGACGCGTGACTGGCTCGCCTATCTTGATGTAGGGAGAAACGTTGAGCCCCGGTCAGAGTCGCGATGACCGGTAACTTAGTTATCGACTCCGGATCACACTTCTGACCTTGAAGCAACACACGATCATTTTCGTTCCGCACGCCCGGGCGAAGTTCCGCAAGTGGCGGTTCTCGACTCTCCAGGTTGGCCTGCTTCTCGGCACCCTGGCTTTCTTCACGATCGGCGGGATCTTTGCCGCGGTCGCCTTCTTCAACACCAGCTTCGATAGCGGTCAGCTCGAGCAGGTGCGGGCCGAGAACGAGTCTTTGAGGACGGTGAATCAAGGATTCGAAACCAGCATCCGCGATCTCGAGACGCAGGTCGCTGACTATCAGCAGCGCATTCACAAGCTCGCCATCGTCGCTGGCCTGACCGAGCTGTCGCCGAGCGCCGAAGCCGGCATCGGCGGCACCGATCCGCTACAGGACCGCACCGGCATGAACGGTCAGTTGGCCGCTTTGGAGGAGACGCTGCAAGAGATGAGCGGCGGCATGCGCATGCTCGAGGTCAAGCTGGGCGAACGCTCTTCCTTGATCTCAGCGACTCCTGCCATCGCCCCCGTTCGAGGCCTGCTCACCAGTGGCTTCGGCTACCGCAGCGATCCGTTCACGGCTCAGCGCGTCATGCATCGAGGCATTGACATCGTGGCTCCGGCTGGCAAAGAAGTGTGGGCAACAGGCGACGGCATCGTCACTCGCGCCGGCCGCTCTCAAGGCTTGGGCAATGCCGTTTTCGTCTCTCACGGCTTTGGTTTCAGCACCCGCTACGGCCACATGTCGAAAGTCCTGGTCGAAGAAGGCCAGCGGGTCCGCCGCGGCGATGTGGTTGGTCTTGTGGGCTCGACGGGTCGGTCGACCGGAACCCACTTGCATTATGAAGTCCACGTCGATGGACAAGCCGTAAATCCACTGGGCTACATCCTCGACGGCAGCTCACCCTGACCTCGAGCTAGCCAAGGTCCGTCACACGAGCCGCCAGCCCAGGCGGCTCGTTTTGCTTCTGGTCAGGTACTGCCTGTTCAAGTCCTGCCCCCAACCAAGCCTTACCTGGCCACCGACTCGTCTGTCTTGGGGCAGATACGTCTCTGATAGGATTCTGACTAGGAGGCAACGCCTCCAATTCCTGCGCAGGCGAACGTCTTCTGATTCGCTTCCCCCTCCCTTCTTGCAGCTGAGAGATCTCTTCCCATGCTCAATTCGGTCCTGGCGAAAGTCTTTGGAACCAAGCATGCGCGCGAGTTGAAGCGCATGCAGCCACTCGTCGACAAAATCAATGCTCTGGAGCCAGAGCTCCAGGCTCTGGATGATGAGGCGCTGCGCGCCAAGACTCAGTCTTTCCGCGAGCAGCTGGAGAACGGCGCACGTCTCGACGATCTACTCGTCCCCGCCTTCGCGGCCGTGCGCGAGTCAGCATGGCGCCGGTTGAAGATGCGCCATTACGATGTTCAGCTGATCGGTGGCATCGTGCTGCATCGCGGCTCTATCGCCGAGATGAAAACCGGTGAAGGTAAGACCTTGGTAGCCACTCTACCCGCTTACCTGAACGCCCTCACAGACAAAGGTGTACACGTCGTCACCGTCAACGACTACCTCGCCAAACGTGATGCCGAGTGGATGGCGCCGGTCTACGAGGGGCTCGGCATGCGCGTCGGCGTGGTTCAGACCAATATGCCGGACGCAGATCGGCAAGCCGCCTACAACGCCGATATCACCTACGGCACCAACAACGAGCTCGGCTTCGATTACCTGCGCGACAACATGAAGTTCGAAGTCGAGCGCATGGTTCAGCGCGAGCATCACTATGCGATTGTCGACGAAGTCGACTCGATCTTGATCGACGAGGCGCGCACCCCGCTGATCATTTCGGGACCTTCCGAGGAGTCTACAGACAAGTACTATCGCATCGATCGCATCATCCCCAAGTTCGAGCGAGGGGAAGAGCATGAAGACGAGGAAGGCGGTAAGTACACGACCGGTGACTTTCTGGTCGACGAGAAGGCCCACACTGTCACGTTGACCGACGAGGGCGTCGCCAAGGCCGAGAAACTCCTCGGCGTCGAGAACCTCTACGACATCGAGAACATGGATCTCATCCATGGCGTCAACCAAGGTTTGCGGGCCCACCATCTCTACAAGAAGGATGTTGCGTACCTGGTAAAGGATGGCCAGGTCGTCATCGTCGATGAGTTCACGGGACGCATGATGCCAGGGCGCCGTTGGTCCGACGGGCTGCACCAGGCAGTCGAGGCCAAGGAAGGTGTGCGGATCGAGCGCGAGAATCAGACTCTCGCGACGATTACCTTCCAGAATTACTTCCGCATGTACGACAAGCTGGCGGGCATGACCGGCACCGCTGAAACGGAAGAGGCCGAGTTCGGCCAGATCTACGAGCTCGACGTCTCGGTAATTCCCACCAACCGTCCGCTCAACCGTCCCGACTACCCTGACGTGGTCTACCGCAGCGCACGCGAAAAATGGGACGCAGTCATCGACGAGATTCGCGACTGTCAGGAGCGCGGCCAGCCCACTTTGGTAGGTACGATCTCGATCGAGAACAGTGAGATGCTCTCGAAACGTCTCAAGCGCTCGCGTATCCCGCACGTCGTGCTCAACGCCAAGTTCCACGGACGCGAGGCTGCGATCGTGGCGCAAGCTGGACGTAAAGGAGCCGTCACCATCGCCACCAACATGGCGGGTCGTGGTACCGATATCGTCCTCGGTGGTAATGCGGAGGGTTTGGCTCGCGCCGAGGCGGATCCCGAGAAGGATCACGAGGCCTACCAGGAAGCCCTCGAGCGCATTCAGGGTATCTGTGCCGCCGAGCGCGAAGAGGTGCTGGAAGCCGGCGGGCTCCATATTCTCGGCACTGAACGCCACGAATCTCGTCGCATCGACAATCAGCTGCGCGGTCGTTCGGGGCGTCAGGGCGATCCCGGCTCGTCGCGCTTCTTCATCTCCCTAGAAGACGATCTGATGCGCATCTTTGGTGGCGGTACCGATCGGGTCAAGAATCTGATGGGCCGCCTGGGCATGGAAGATGGCGAGGCTATTGAGCACAAGATGGTCACCAAGGCTATCGAGCGAGCGCAGAACCAGGTCGAAGGCCGAAACTTCGAAGTTCGCAAGCATCTGCTCAAATATGACGACGTCATGAACAAGCAGCGCGAAGCGCTGTACCAGTTGCGGCAAGAGGTGCTGACGAGCAAGTTTGCAGGGCAAGAAGAAGATTTTGGTGGATCCAGAGTCGAAGGTTCACGGGACTTCGTCATGCGCATTTCTTCGGACATCCTGGATGACGCGATCGCCCGCCACTGCCCGGATGACATCGACCCTCGCGACTGGGACATGAGCGAGCTGTCGACGGAAGTCCTGTCAGCCTTCGCTATCGACACCCACACCCTCGACATCGATTTCGACGATCTCGGCATCGATGAGCTGAGGGAACAGCTCTGGTCGACCATCGAAGCCAAGTACACCACCAAGGAAGAACAGAACGGCGAAGAGGTCCTGAGGTTGCTCGAGCGCAACATCATGCTGCAGATTCTGGATAAGAGCTGGAAAGACCACCTGCTCAACCTCGATCATTTGAAAGAGGGCATCAGCTTGCGCAGCTATGGGCAAAAGGATCCGCTGAACGAGTACAAGCGGGAGAGCTTCGAGCTCTTTACCGATATGAAGACTCGCTTCGAAGACTCGGTAGTGCGCAACCTGTTCCGGGTCGAACCGGTCTCAGAGGAAGAGCTCGCCGAGCGCCGCGCCCGGATGGTCGAACAGATGAAGTCTCGCTTCCGCTTCTCTGCCCCGGCGAAGTCATCGGGTCAGTCCAAGCCGAGTACGGTCAAGCGCACGGATCGCAAGGTTGGCCGCAACGAGCCATGCCCCTGCGGCTCCGGCAAGAAGTACAAGAAATGCTGCGGCGCTCGTCAGACCTGAGCTCACGTCTCAGGCTGCCCAACTCATCAATTCGCCGATGCTTCGCCAGCTCTCCGAGCTCTCTGTCGATTTCGCGCTAGAGCCTTGGCAGCGTGCGCTCGCAATCCTGCTGCTGGCGATGGCGCTCGCCAAGCTGGCGCAGATCATCTCGGTTCGCGTCCTCCCCCGCTTGACGCGTCGCACATCGACCCAGATCGACGATCGACTGTTCGCTCTCTTACGCCGTCCAGTCTCGCAGACTGTTTTGCTGCTCGGTGTTCACTTCGCTAGCCTTCAGCTCGAGCTGTCGGCGCCGTTTGACCGCTACCTCGCCTCCGTTCTCGCCACAATAGCGATTCTGGTGTGGCTCGGCTTCGCCATGCGGTTCTCCAATCTGGCGCTCGAGACTCTCTCCCGCAGACGGGACATTTTCACGTTCATTCAGCCGCAAACGCTGCCGGTGTTGGAGAACGCCGCCACGGTCATCCTGGTAGGCGGCGCAGCATACTTCCTGCTCTTGGCCTGGCACGTCTCGGTTTCGGGGTGGCTGGCGTCAGCAGGTATCGCCGGGCTGGCTATAGGCCTGGCGGCCAAAGACACTCTCGCCAATCTCTTTGCCGGAATCTCGATTCTCGCCGACTCTCCGTTCGCTGTCGGCGACTTCATTGTGCTCGAGACCGGCGAGCGCGGCGAGATCATACGCATCGGTATTCGAACGAGCCGCATGCTGACGCGTGACGATCTCGAGATCATCATCCCCAACTCAGTGCTCGCCAACTCGAAGATCATCAATGAGGCCGGCGGGCCTGCCCGTCAGCGCCGAGTGCGGGTCAGTATTCAGGTGGCCTACGGCAGCGATATCGCTCAGGTGCGCCAGGTGTTGTTGGAGGTGGCCCAATCTCACCACCAAGTGCTTTCCGAGCCTTCGCCGCGAGTGCGCTTTCGCGAGTTCCAAGATTCTGGCTTGCGTTTCGAGCTGCTGGCCTGGGTGGCAGAGCCGGTGCTGCGAGGTCGAATCCTCGATACGCTCAACAGCGCCATTTATGACCGCTTCAACGCTGAGGGCATTCAATTCCCTTATCCTTCGCGCGATGTCTACCTTCACCAGGCCTTCGAAGGCTAGCGCCCGTGATCTAGAGACCTAGAGTTGGCCGAAACCGAGCTGTCGTTGGAACCCGCCGAACATCCGCGTTATATCGAGAGCCTTGACGCTCTCGAGACCTGCTGCGCTCGCTGGCGAGACCGCGAGGCTCTCGGGGTCGATACGGAGTTCGTGCGGGAGCGAACGTTCTATCCGCAACTGGGACTGATCCAGATATCCGACGGGACTACCGCCACCCTCGTCGACACTCTGGCGATCGAGGACCTCGCGCCGCTGCGCGAGGTCCTGTTCGATCCCCGCATCGTCAAGGTTTTGCACTCGTGCAGCGAAGACTTGGAGGCCCTGTTTCATCGCTTTGGAGCGTTTCCGTCGGCGGTCTTCGACACCCAGATTGCAGCAGCATTCTGTGGTCTCGGCTACTCGATCGGTTACGGCCGGCTGGTCGAGTCTCTCTTCGCAGTCCAGCTTCCAAAGGACAAGACTCGCACCAATTGGCTGAGGCGGCCGCTGAGCGAGGACCAGAAGCGCTATGCTGCCCAAGACGTTCTCTATCTACTCCCCGCCTTCCGTAACCTGCAGCGTACGCTCGAAGAGACCGGCCGAACCTCCTGGGTCGAAGAGGAGCTCCAAGCACTCTTCGACGCCGACCGCTTTCTGCCCGCCCCTGATCACGCCTACCTCCGCCTCGGCGCCTCCAAGACGCTGCCGCCACGCAAGCTAGAGGCCTTGAGACGTCTTGCCGAGTGGCGCGAGCTGAAGGCCAGAAAGCGCGACCTGCCAAGGAACTTCGTGCTGCATGACAAGACGCTCGTCGAACTGGCTCGCAAGCTGCCGCGCGAACGTAACGCACTTCGTAGGATCGAGTCTTTGGGCAGGTCCGCCTTCCAGCGGCACGGTACTAAACTGATCGATCTGATTCGGTCGGCTCTGGCGGTACCGCCGTCGGAGCTGCCAGAGGCACAACCACGGGCGCGCGACCTCTCTCCTTATCGCAGCCAGGTTCAAGAACTGCGACAGGAAGTCAAAACGATCGCGGATCGGCTCGGTTTGCCCCCCGAGCTGCTTGCCACCCGCAAGAGTGTCGAGAAGTTGGCGCGACGATTCTTCGACTCGCGCTCTCCAACTCTACCGCCGGAGCTGCGTGGATGGCGCCAGGCCGTAGTCGGAAGCCGCCTAATAGAGCGATTGCAATCCAGCTGAGCGCGATCGCTCGAGCGTCATGTTGATCGTAATCTCCGATCGGCAATCTATGGTAACCTACCGACTATTCGGTAGACCCCAAACCTCCACCTGAGCACCGAAGGTTCGGGCTGTCCAAGCTCGCCGGAAACGAGCACGCCGAACGAGACGAGATCAAGGAGAACCTCGTGGAAACACAGTCAAAGTGTGTCCATCATGAGCCGATGGCGCCGGTAGCCGCGGCATCGCCCGAAGTCACAACGCCAGATATCGCACCAGCACCGCGTGCAGTGCCGATGATCGGTTGGCGCGGCAACGCGCTGAGTTTCTTCAGGAATCCGATTCGCTACATGTCCGACCTGCGGGCGACCTACGGCTCGGTTGCTTGCCTGGCCGAGGGTCTCAATCCCACACTGTTTTTTCAGCCATCTGGCTCTCGGGGGCGTACCTTCTTCGCCTTTGGACCAGAGCACAATCGCCAGATCCTCACCCAACTGCAGGACTTTCAGACGCGACGCCCGCGAGGCCCCAGGACTCGGGCCTTTGATCGCCTGTCGAACAACATCTTGTTCATGAACGGCGCCAAGCATACCGAGCAACGGCGCCTGCTGATGCCAGCATTCACCCGCGAGCACCTGCAGAGCTACCATCGAGACATCGTTCGCCTCACCGAGAAAGCGTTGGAAGCTTGGCAGCCCGGTGATCGACGCGACATGCTGCCCGAGATGAGCCGATTGACGCTCAAGATCGGTACCAAGACCCTCTTCGGGCTCGCCCCGACCGAAGACTCGCGGTCTCTGGCGATCAAGATTCGCCACATGATCGACGCCATGTTCTCCCCGGTGACCATGCTACCGGTCGATCTTCCTGGCACCCCGTACCGCCGCTTGCGTCGCAACATGGAAGACATTGCCACCAGCCTACGGGAAGAGATCGAGCGCAAGCGGCGAAACGGGGCCGATGGCAGCGACTTCCTGTCGATGATGATCGCCGCTCGTGATGAGGATGAAGGCCGCCTGACGGACGACGAGCTCATCAGTCAATCATTCGTCATGTTCTTCGCTGGCCATGACACCACTTCCTGTGCCCTGGCTTGGACATTGTTCTTGCTGGCGATGCATCCTGAAGCGATGGAAGAGCTGTTGGCCGAGCTCGATGAGCATCTCGCGGGCGGCCCTCCCGACTATCAACAGATCTACACCTTGCCGGTACTCGATCGAGTCGTCAAAGAGAGCCTTCGAGTACTCTCGCCAGGCGTGGTGTTCCCCCGCGTCGCGGTCCGAGATACTCAACTCGGCAAGTTCGAGGTCCCGGCCGGTAGCGAGGTGCTGTTCAGCCCGTACATCACCCACCACGACTCGGCCGTCTACGAAAACCCCGAGCGCTTCCTCCCGGAGCGCTGGAAGACACTCAAAGCCTCTCCATACGAGTATTTGCCCTTCGGTGCGGGTGCTCGCAAGTGTCTAGGGGCCGGCCTCGGCACGATGCAGTTGAAAGTCATCGTCGCGATGATCGTGCAGCGCTATCGGTTGCGAATGGTCTCCGGCACCAGGATCGATCCGCACGTCAACGTCGTCATGTCCCCCAAGCACGGTCTACCGATGGTCGTGCATCCTCAGGACCGCGAGCACGCGCACAGCAAGGCGCGCGTCGAAGGTTACATACATCGTATGGTCGACCTTTCTTAGAGTTTTTTCTGTTCTGCGGTGACAGCGAAAATCGTTGATTTTTGCGGGCTGAGCTGTGTCTCTACGAGGCCCGTTTCTGGTGTATACTTCTGGACACATTCCACGCGAAGCACCACCAACGGTTAGGAGGGGGGAACCATGGGTCCGAAGACTAAGCCGCTGTTCATCCAGTCTTTGCTCATCTTGTGTCTGGTGATTGCCAGCTCGACGCCGGCGTCTGCGCAGGATGGAAAAGGCCCGCTTTCCAAGCTCTCGGTTCATGGCTTTCTGACCCAGGCCTACGCGACGTCTTCCCTGTCGTCGGGCGGCTTCTTCAGTCCGACGGTCGATGAGCTGATCCTCGGCATTCCGGAGGACGGCACGTGGGACTATCGCGCCATGGCGCTGCAGTTCCGATACCAAATCACCGATAAAGACGTGATGATTGTTCAGCTGTCGAGCCGCAGCCTCGGCGAGAGCCCGATCAACGACGTCGAAGACGATATCGAGCTGGACTGGGCCTTCTACGAGCGCCGTATCGGTGACAACACCGCGATCAAACTCGGTCGCGTTCAGATCCCCTTCGGAATTTTCAACGAGCTGCGAGACGTCGGCACTGTCTTACCGTTCTACCGCCCGCCGTACGTGATGTATCAAGAGGGCAGCTTCACCAGCGAGACCGTCGATGGACTAGTCTTCTCTCACACATTCGCACCGGCATCGGACTGGGCACTCGAG
Organism: Acidobacteriota bacterium; assembly: GCA_039030415.1. Lineage (GTDB taxonomy): Bacteria > Acidobacteriota > Thermoanaerobaculia > Multivoradales > J023 > JAAELT01. The sequence goes on along the minus strand of JBCCEE010000002.1, from coordinate 46,999 downwards.
TTCGACTTCTGGATCGGTGAGTACGACTTTTTCGAGGTCGATCCTTTTGTCGAAGGCGGTCAGGCGAGTGCTGCCAAGGCAGAGGACGCGTTCGGCTTCCAGCTTTGGTTGAACACGCCGATTCCAGCGCTGCGCTTCGGTCTCGGCGGTCAGCGGCGCGATGTGACCGGAGGACTGGTCGGCACGTTCCGTTTGCCGGACGAGAGCGATCAGTTCGAAGATTGGTATGTCTCGGTAGATCTGGATCTGGAGAAGTTCGTTTTCCGGGGCGAGTACCGAGAGTTCACGACTGACGGTGGCCAGATCTTCTTTGGCGGCGATTTCTCGGTCTCTTACATCCAGATCGGCTTCCATCCGACCGAGAAGTTCCGCATCTATGGTCAGGCCGAGTTCTCCGAGGCCAACCACGACGCGGATGATTTCACAGTACCGTTCGGACTGCCGGCGACACAGGAAGTCTCGGTAGACCTTAGAAGAGATTATGGCATCGCTCTCAACTACTTGTTTGCGCCGCATCTCGTCCTGAAAGTCGAGCATCATTTCGACGTTGACGCCGAACTGTTCTCGTTCCTTCCTGTCCCAGCCTTCACCCCACAGGGTCCTAGACTGCAGCCCATCTTCGCCACTTCCGAAGGCGGTGACTACACCATCGCCAGCTTCTCGGTCAGCTTCTAGCAAGACGCTGCAACGATCGACGTACGGCCCCGCAAGCGGCGACGCGAGCGGGGCCGCCGTGTTTTTGGACCATCAACATCCGTTGGAGCGACCTACTGCCGTCACAGTCGCATCCGTTGCTACTTGATGCCTAGGCCACCGTAGCCGCCGCGCCTCGACTCACCAAGCCTTTCAAGTCCTGCAGGATGTGGAAGAGAACGGGTACCAGGACAAGGATGATCAGGGTGGCAAAGAGTAAGCCAAACGCGATCGAGGTCACCATTGGGATTAGGAACTGCGCCTGAATGCTGCGCTCGAGCAGCAGCGGCGTCAATCCGACAAACGTTGTCACCGAAGTGAGGATGATTGGCCGAAAACGACTTTGACCGGCGTGCAGCAGCGCATCGGCAAGCGGCTTCGAAGCTTGACGGTAAGACTGGTTGATGAAGCTCACGAGAACTAGACTGTCGTTGATCACGACGCCGGTCAGGGCGACAATCCCAAAGCCCGAGAAAGCGGTCAGATCCTGCCCCATCAGGACGTGTCCCCAGATCGCACCGATGATCCCGAAGGGGATCGCAGCCATGACCACCAAAGGCTGCAAATAAGAGCGGAACGGTATCGCCAGCAGGGCATAGATGAGGAAGAGGGCGATTGCCAGGCTTCCGCTCAAGCTGTTCTGGGTCTCCTGCTGCTGGCGCTGCTGGCCATCGAGCGTGTAGCTCAGGTCGGTATAGCGCACCAAGAGATCCGCTAGAGCTTTGCGCTCGAGATCCGCCAGGATTTCATTGGGGTTGGCGCGGGTCAGGTCGACCGACGCGGTCACGTTGACGGTTCGCCGGCGATTGGTGCGCTCGATGGTGGCGAAACCACGTCCCGAGGAAACTCTTCCAGCAATAGTGAACGGTACTTCCGCGCCACTCGGTGTTCGGATTCGCATGTCTTCGAGGTTCGACAGCGAACGACGCTCCTCCACTGGGTAGCGCACCATGACCCGAATTTCGTCTCGATCCCGCTGAATGCGCTGAGCTTCTTCACCATAGAAGGCCTGACGAACCTGCCGCGCCAGGTCGGCAAGGGTCAACCCTAGCGTCTCGGCTTGCGGCGTTAGCTCCAGCTCCAGCTGCTGTTTACCCGCGCGGAATGAGTCGTTGACGTCTAGCACCCCAGGATACGATGCCAGGGCGTCTTTGAGCTCGGTCGCAGCTGTCTGCAGTTCGTCGAGATCACGCCCCGAGAGCCGAATGTCGATCGCCTCCCCTGTGGTAAAGAGCGACGAATTGAAGCTGAGCTCAGCGGCATCTGGGATCGCTCCCGTGAGCTCCCTCCAGCGATTGAGCAGTTGGGTGGCGGTTACGCCGCGCTCTTCGGCGGGCGCGAGCTCGATATTGACTTCTCCAATATGCCCTCCTACGAAGCTCGCGGCAAGGCCAGTTGTATTAGCAGCCTGGCGACTGCGAAACGGTTGCTCTCCGATAGAGGTCAGGACATGGCGAATAACATCGGGATGGCCTTCTGCGGCGAGTTGTTTCCGTAGCTCGTCCGAGCTGGACTCGATCTGTGCCAGCGCTGCCTCAGTAGCCGCTGAGGGTGTTCCTCGCGGCATCGTGAGTAGCGCCACCAGATTGTCCGCCGCAACCGGCGGGAAGAAATTGAACTTGATATGCCCACCGGCGACGTAACCGACTGTGAGAAAGAAGCCCGCTATGGCAACACCGACCGTGGTGTAGCGCCAGGCCACGGCGGACCGCAGAAGGGGTAGATAGAGCTTGAAGACAATCCAGTTCAGGACGCCGGCGAGTCCCTGCTGAATATTGCGCCATAGCTGCCACAAGCTGCGCTGCCTGTCCGCTTCGGCGCTTCGTCGCAGATGCGAAAGGTGTCTCGGCAGAATGAGCAGCGATTCAATGAGAGAGAACAGCAGAATGGCAATCGCGATCATCGGGATCACCCGGATGACCTTTCCGAGCTGGCCAGCCATCATCAGTAGTGGCGAGAATGCGGCCACTGTGGTCAGCATAGAGAATAGGACAGGCGTCGCGACCTCGCTGACGCCATCGATAGCAGCGTCTAGGCCGCTCTTTCCGCGCTCGAACTGAGCGTAGATGTTCTCGCCGACAACGATCGCATCGTCGACCACCATGCCGAGCACGATGATGCCAGAGAACAGCGAGACGATATTGATCGACGCGTCCAGGCCAGGCATGATCCAAGCTGCCCCTAAATAAGAGACCGGAAGCCCGAGGGCAACCCACATAGCGACCCGCAGATCCAGGAACAGGGCCAGTACAGCGAGCACTAGCACCAGGCCCGCCAGGGCGTTGCGCTGGAGAGTCTCGAGGCGACCTCGCAGCACCAGGGTCTCGTCTTGCCAGACGGTCATGGCCACCCTTTCCGGTAGCTTTGACCGGGCCTGTGCGACATACGCCTTGACTCGATCGGCGACCCTGATGATGTCCTGACTGCCGACCCGAAACACCTGCACCAGCACGGCGGGATGATCGTCGAAACGGGCGGCTTGCTCGGTGTCAGCAAAACCGTCTTTGACCGCGGCCACTTCTCCCAACGTCAAGCGGGTGCCGTCGCTTGCGGTAAGGAGCACTAGCTGCTCGAAGTCTTCACCACGATAGGCCTGCCCGCGGGTGCGCAGCAAGATCTCCCCGCTTTCGGTCTTGACCGTACCGCCCGGTAGATCGAGCGAAGAAGAGCGTACTGCCGCCGCCACGCGGTCAAAGGTCAAGCCGTAGCGTCGTAATGCCTTCTCCGAGACTTCAATCGAGATTTCGTAGGGTCGGGCGGCGGCGAGCTGGACGCGGCTGACTCCGGGTAGCGCTGCGATATCGTCTCGGACTTCCTCGCCGAGCCGCCTCAGGCTGAGCTCGTCGACCGGTCCCGAGATCGCCACGCTCAGCACCTGATGCTGTGGCTCGACGCGCTGGACGATCGGCTTTTCGGCCTCGATGGGAAACGAATCGATCGCATCGACTCTAGCTGCCACCTCATTGACCGCCCGGTCGAGATTGACGCCCGAGATCACTTCGAGCGTGATGGTGCCGACACCTTCCTCAGCCACTGAGCGCACGCGCTCGACAAGCTCGAGATCTTGCACGCGCTCTTCGACCCGGGCGCAGACGGCCTGCTCGACTTCTTCTGGAGCTGCTCCCGGATAAGGAACGGTGATCGAGATCAGGTCCGTCTCGAAGCTTGGGAATACCTGCGTTCGAATCTGCCCCAAGCTCACCAGCCCGCCGATGACGATCAGCACCATCAACAGATTGGCAGCTACGCCATGGCGAGCGAAAAGCTCCAAGATGGCTCTCATGCCTTCTATTGTAAAGGCTTCGGCTGCCGCCAACGCTCACTTGACAGGTCTTCGCGGCCGACCATCCAACCGGTCGGTGCGGGCAATCACCGACCGGTTGGGCTTGTCATGCTGGAATCAGTGCTCTTCTATGAAAGCTACGATCGCGCTTGCGAAGAAGCGCCCTTTTTCTCGACGGTTTATGATGCCGGCGTCGCGAAGCTCGTGCAGGGAGCTGCCAACGCACACCGCATACTGAAAGAAGCTCGCCCAGCTACCAGCGATATCGCACGGGATCTCAGGAAAGATGATCTCCTCACCTCGCTTCACGCCATAGAGACGATTTCGGACACCTCCTGGCCACAGCACGTCGACCCGGCCGCGCCTCGCTCGGTCCATGCCAAACACCAGCTCGAGGCTGTCCTGCGATGCGTAGCTCGATCCGCCAAGGACCGGCTTCATAGCGCGCTTGCCGCGTGAGGTCCGAAACTTGACCATGGCACCAATGCCATCGCGGTTGACCGAGCCCTCGCTGGTCAACCCGACGGTTCCCAACAGCTCTACGGTGGCCGATCCCTTGCCATTGTCAGCGCTATTGATCTCGACCGACAGCGTGCCGTTTTCGAACAGGACGCCAGAAAACGTCGTCACCAGAGGAGTATCCGTCGGCTCGAAGAACTGGAAGTAGCGCCCACCGTCGAATGGCGAGCCCCAATTGTGGTTGTAGGTCGACAGCGCTGCCGTTGCAGGGATATCGAAGTTCGAAACCGACACGATGTCGGAGAAACCGTCGTTGTTGAGATCGCCCATTGCGACCCCTTGCACGGTCCGCCGCTCGTGGTCTGTGGAATCAGCGAGCGCTGCTGTATCGCGGGTGAAGTTGGCTTGCCCATCGTTTCTAAGGATAATTCCAGGCGCCCCCTGCACCACGGGCCCTGGCAGCAGTCCACCGTGGTAAATGATGTCGGTATCACCGTCGTTGTCGTAGTCCTCCATCGAGGTTCCCCAGCCAAACGGTGTGGCGACAATGTCGCCCATACCGGGATCGATAAATGCGCCACTGGCCGATCCAAGGTACCAGCGCGAGGTCATGTCACCGAGCTGATAGTTGACGAAGTCGCCGTAGACCGGGTCGAGCGGAGTCAGGAGCGTCGTTGCATAATCACCAAGGTTGGACCCGAAGAGATCGAGATGACCGTCGGCATTGATATCGCCGAACGATAGCCCCATCCACGCTCCTGCTCGGTTCAGGCCAGCACTCACCGTCAGATCCGTGAAGTGCCCGGTTCCGTCATTGTCAAAGAGGTGAATCAGACCGCGATCGGTGCCCCCGTCACGAGCTAGAGGCACGGCTGCCTGGTCCTCCGCGGTAATGATGTCGATATCACCGTCGAGGTCGTAGTCCACCATACCTGCGGCCCAGGTTACGCCCGGTGAGCCGTCGAACCCAGGCGGGAAGCCCTTCTGATCTTCGATTCCGGACGTCGCGCTGACGTCGACGAAGACGTTACCCCCGGTGTTGAGGTAGAGCTGGCTATGCTGATTGAAGGCGAACGGCTCGGCCGTGCCGGTAGCGAACTGGTTGTTCATGTCGAGGCAGCAGTTGGCGATGTAGACATCTAGCAGGCCATCATTGTTGACGTCGCCAAACGTGCAGGCGACCGATGATTTGTTGTCGTCGGACAGTCCACTGGAAGATGCCAGATCCGTGAACGTGCCGTCACCGTTGTTTTCGAAGAGGCGGTTTGGCTCGAAACCGCTCAGCACCAACAGATCAGCGTCACCGTCGTTGTCAGTGTCACCAAAGCAAACACCCGTGCTGTCCTGGTCTGAGACGTCCACCCCGGCAGAGATCGCGACGTCGACGAAGGTCAGCTCGCCGGTCTCGGCTAGCTGGTTCGAAAACAGGCTGTTCGGCGTCAGCGGCCCATTGGTGACATAGAGGTCCAGGTCACCGTCGTCGTCGTAGTCGAGAATCGCTACTCCCGGGGCTCCCCGCGACTTGAGCGGCGTATCGCCAATGTCGAAGAAAAAGAAGATACCGGCATCCCTGAGGATGTCGAACTTGACGTCACTATCGGAACGCACGCGACTGTAGCTCAATCCCGCGCCACCGTCGGCTGCGATATCCTGAAACACGACCCCGCCGTCCGCCCATGCGATCTGAGCGAACAACAAGAGGGCGATTCCATAGGCGACAACCGTTCCCGTTCCGACTCTCGGTGAGCCGGAAGTTTTCAATAGAACTCGGTCTTGCATGGCATTCCTTCCCACTTATTGGGACCGCACCTGATGAGAACACAGCTGTCGGCCCCCGTTTTCTAACCGGGACGGCCGCCACGGAAACCCCTTCTGTCCCCGCGCTCGAGCGAAGCCAAACTGACACTGCGGTTGACCCCGTCCACCGTCCCGGGAGCTGAAACACCGGACGTTTCGGCGGACACGGACCCGCCTATTCCAGCCCCCGAACCCTCACCGCACTTCAGAAATTTTGCACGATGGATGCCAACTCATCCCCGATCACACCGCTCTTCGAGCCATGACGATAAGTCCATGCTTTCAGAGTTTCGAATGACGCTGAGCCCTGCCGAGCTGCGCTTCCGGATAGTAGGGCGCTGAGAATTCAGACGCCGAATCTGCAAGATAAGTTGACATCACCGCCAAAAAAGTTGGCGGCTATCGGTCGCAATCAACCCGGCGCGAGTCTCGAACTCTGTGTCCAGTGACACGCGAACCGGAGAGAATTGAGGATATAGCAACAGCTGTTCTGCGTACACTCGGCTGAGAATTCGATCTCAAATCCTCTCAGAAATCTCTTCGAATGCTAAAATCTGGCTCCTTGTTTCAAGCAGGAATGCCGAATCGACGTTTCGATCTCCTCCCCATTTGCACACCTCCAGAGAGCAACATCCCGGTAGCTATGCAAGAGCATTCTGTTCTCAGCCATGACGAGCTCTATGCCCTCGTCGAGCGGGTTTTTCAACCCACCGATCGCGACACCCACCTCGCCGTAATCACCGACCTGCCATCGACCCCGGCTGACGACCTGCCAGCCTGGCGACAACGCCGCGAGCTAGCAGCGAATTGGGCACAGAGTCTCGCCGCCATGTCGGCTCGTACCGGCCTAACCGCTGACTTCTATCTCTACCCCAATGTTGGCCAGAACAATGCAGACCTACCGGACATGGTCTGGCCCTATCGCCAAGCAAAGCTGCCGAGCTGCGCTCGCGATCTGGAAAACGAAACCGCCGAGCCGTTTCACGCACTCTTCGAGCGTACTCAGATCGTCATAGCTCCGACACAGTACTCCACCACCGCACCGCTCAAACTGGCGGCAGCGAAGCACGGCTTTCGCGCCGCGACGATGCCCGGCTTCAGTAATGCCATGGTGCCCGCGCTGCGGCTCGACTATGTTGCTATCGACCAGCAGGTGCGTCGCCTCAAGGATCTCCTCGATCGCGCCGAGGCCGCCTATTTTCGTTTCGAGACCGATGCCGGTAGCGCCATGCTCGAGCTCGACCTCAGGTTCCGCACGGCACATGCCTCGAGCGGCTTGGTGACACAGCCCGGCACCGCCGGCAATCTACCTTCTGGCGAAGCCTACATTGTGCCGTACGAAGGTGAGCGTCAAGGGACGCCAAGCCGCTCCAGCGGCATACTACCCGTTCAATTCGGCGAAGAAGTGGTCTCTTTTCGAGTTGAAGGCAATCGCGCTGTGGGAGTCGAAAGTGATGGACCTGCGTCTCGCCAGCAAGCAAGAAAATTGCGCCGGGAGCCCGCTTACGGCAATATTGCCGAGCTCGGACTCGGTGTGCTGAGCGGGTTTGGCATCCAACCAATTGGAACTATCCTGCTAGACGAGAAGCTCGGATTGCACATAGCTTTCGGCCGCAGCGACCACTTCGGCGGTCAAGTGGGAGCACGCCATTTCAGCTCCCCTGATCAAGCAGTACACATAGACTGGGTCTACCTCAGCGCCACGCAGCCGGCGGTGCAAATCCGCAGCCTGATGCTCGAGCTGCCGGGTGGCGAGACTTTCGCTTTGATGCGAGATCAAAGCTACGCGATCTGATCCATGACGACCGCACCTCCCGCCCCACACGACACATCGGCGGCCGAGCCCGCCACCGGTCCCAAACGCATCGTCGTCGCCCTTGGTGGAAACGCCATCACGCGACCAGGAGACGACGGTAGCGTCGGCCAAGACTATGCCAACCTCCAGCATAGCCTCGACAGCGTCATCCAACTTGTCGAGCGAGGTCATCAAATCGTGCTCTCCCACGGCAACGGCCCCCAGGTAGGCAACCAGATGATTCGCGTCGAGCTCGCCCGCGGCCAGGCTCCCGATCTTCCGCTCGACCTGGTAGTCGCCGATCTGCAGGGCGGTCTCGGATACATGATCGAGCGCGTGATGCGCAATCGCCTCCTGTGCCATGGCCTCGAGCAGCCGGTCTGCGCCATGCTCAGCTTGGTTGAGGTCGACCCCAACGATCCGGCGCTGCAGCAACCTAGAAAATATGTCGGCCCGTTCTATCGTGAAGACGAAGTCCAAGAGCTACGGAAGCAGCGTGGCTGGGCAATGCGCGAAGATCCTGGCCGGGGTTGGCGCCGCGTCGTGCCCTCGCCGGATCCCATCGCAGTCATAGAACGCCGCCTGATCCGCACCTTGATCGACGCTGGCGCCCTGGTCATCGTTACTGGCGGTGGTGGGATTCCGGTAGCGCGAGCAGAAGACGGACAGCTCGAAGGGATCGAAGCGGTGATCGACAAAGATCTTGCTTCGGCGGTCCTGGCCCGAGAAATCGGAGCCGATGAGCTCTACATTTTGACTGCGGTCGAACAGGTCGCGCTGGATTTCGGCACGCCAAACCAACGGCCACTGAGCTCGCTGAGCGTCGCCGAAGCGCGAGCCTATATGGCGGAAGGCCAGTTCCCTGCGGGAAGTATGGGGCCCAAGATCGAAGCAGCTTGCCGTTTCGTCGAGAAGGGTGGCCAGCGCACTCTGATCACCGATATCTTGACCCTCGGTGATGCGCTCGACGGCAAAACCGGTACTTGGATCCATCGCTAGCCTGCCCTGCTCATGAACCGTCCCGCAGGTTTCGCTTTCGCATGCTTCGCGCTGTGCCTGCTCCTTCTGATTCTCTCGCTGCAGAAGCCAGGCTTGCCGATGCAGCTAGACCCTGTCGAGCCGACCCAGTATTTGATGGTCACAAGCCTACTCCAGGACGGCGATCTGACATGCGACGCCGGTGACCTGGCGCGGTTGTTTCACGACTTCCCGTTCGCCTCGGGTGCCAAGCTCGAGCTGGTCAGCGCTGATGCCTGGCAAACCACACGCTTTGCTGAGCCTCTCATCTATCCGCTGTTGGCCGCTCCCTGGGTCTTGGTCGTTGGCGCCAACGGCCTTGTCGTCTTGAATACCTTGTGCTTCCTCTTGGTCGTCTATCTCGCCTGGAGGCGACTGAGCCGCTGGAACAGCGACGGCACTGCCCTTCTCTACGCCATCGGATTTTTCACTCTATCCGGTGCCTTCGTTTATCTGTTCCGAATGCAACCGCAGATCTTGATCATGGCCACCGTCGCGCTGGCCTACGATCGCCTGTGGCCCGAGAAGCCAAGTGAGGCGGGACAGCCGTCACTGCGTTCAACCCTGCTCTCCGGCAGCGTCCTGGCACTCGCTCTCGTTCAATCGCCAGGACTGATCTGGCTTGTGATTCCCCTGCTTTTTCGTCTTGAGCCGCATCCTCGCCGCTTCGCGGCTTGGTTTGCAGCAGCTCTCGCCACCACGGCATTGGTTTTCGTAGTTTCTGAGCAGCTCGTCGAGCACCCAGGAATTGGCAAGGCAAGAGCTAGCGACCGTTTGGACGTCGCGACGTTCAGCGTCGACCATCCGCTGTCGGTTCCCTGGCTGGAGCAGGACCTGTTGCAGTCTCCAGCAGACACGGCAACGAAACCGCAGCGTTCCTTCGCCAATCTCTTAGAGGACCTAGGATTTCTGCTGTGGGGTCGACGCGGTGGCCTACTACTCTACTTTCCCCTCGTGCTGCCAGTACTGTTCGTTTTCGCAGGGTACGGCCCACGCTATCGCTTCCATTGGCTCTTGCTAGCGGCTCTCAGCATGCTCGGCGTGACCCAAGTCTGGCTGGAGCCTGTCGCTCTCGCACGTCATGTCGGTCAGATCGGAAATCCTCATGCCGTCGGCGTCTACTCGCTCTTTCTCTTTCTAGTGGCACGAATTCCGGTGGCGATGATCACCGCAAGCTACGCCTTGGGAGCGCTCGTCCTCAGTACGCTCTTGCTCACTCCGTTTGGGGCGGTCGTACCTTACGCTCCCAACCAGGCCCACACTCGCAACTTTCCGTTCACTTGGCTGCCATTCGAGTACCCAACCTTAGACAAGGCAACGGACTTTCGGCGACTTGAAGCTTTCAACATCGATTCAGAAAGAATCGAAACAGCGCTAATCTCCGCTCCTTCGGATCAGACTGAGATCTTCGGCGACGAGCTCTGGCTGCTGGGCGGTGAATCGGTCGAGGCGTGGATCGAGAGCCCGCGAGAGATTCCTACCGCAGTACTCGCCGTCCGCAACCTCGCTCCCCACAATCGGATAACTGTCGACTTCGCCGGCGCTCGCGAGCGTCGGGACTTTGGAGACGTACCGCCATCCGGGATCACTTTTCAGCTCGAGCTGACCCCGAACGGCCCGAGTCGGGTGCGCTATACCCCTGAAGGTGCCCTTTACATCTATCGAATGCGACTGGCTTCCACTTTTGGTGAGAAACCCAGGTGGCGCCAAGATATCCCAGCCAACGATTATCTGGGGTTGGCGGTATCCTTTCTCGGGACACGTGAAGTCCTCGGACAGGACTACTATCACGTGGAATGGAAAACATGCACCGCTCCACACGTCGTCAAGGCCAAAGAGGAGTTTCTGGCTCTCACCCGATTGCGGAATACTAGTGAACAGATCTGGCCGCACCGCGGGGCAGCTCGCTTTAGGCTCTCCTATCGATGGCTAGACGCAACCGGCAAGGAGATTCCCGAGGCCGGAATCCGTACTGAGCTTGATCAGCCGGTCCCACCCGATACTGAGGTCACTTCTTGGCTACAAGTGCGAGCCCCACGCCAACCCGGGCACTACGTGCTGGAAATTGATCCGCTTTTGGAGAACGTTGCTTGGTTCTCTCATCGCAACCCCGATGCTCCTTGCCAAACCGAGGTCGAGGTGCTCTCTATTAGCCACTAATCGCGGCCTGCTTGCCGGACAGATCAAGCAAGCACGCCCTCAGTCGTTCCAGCACACTTCATGACTCTCCTGCTTACCCTGCATGCGGCCGCTACCTTGGCGATGACTGGCTTGATCTGGTTCGTTCAGCTGGTCCACTATCCGCTGTTTACGCATGCTGCTGCGGGTGACTTCAAAGGTTTTGCCAGCGAGCATCAGCAGCGGACGACGTGGGTGGTTGCGCCGCTGATGCTCACCGAGGCAGCGACGGCAACAGCCATCGTAGCCGGTGACGCGGCTTCTTGGTGGGCTTGGACCGGCATGGTCCTGCTCGTAATAATCTGGCTGTCGACTGCCTTGGTTCAGGTACCGCTGCATAGCCTTCTGGCGACCGGCTTCGACTCGCAAGCCGCTAAACGCCTCGTGCTCTCGAACTGGGTGCGCACCCTCGCCTGGACGGCACGGGCCGGCATCGCACTTCATCTACTCGCACTCGCCGGCTAATCCAGCCAGCTGAATGACGCATCCAACCCTTCTTAGGTAGCGAAGATTCCAGTAACAGATGAGCCTAGCGGCTTGCCGTTACCAAACTTCCCATCAACCCACACCGTCTCACCGAGGGCGTCATGTTCAAATTGTTTCGCACCGATCCACTCGAGAAGCTCAAGAAGCAGTACTCCCGCAAGCTTGAAGAAGCACGCGACGCTCAGCGCAGCGGTAAAATTCCACAGTATGCGAATCTGATCGCCGAATCCGAGGCGATCGCCGATCAGATCGACGACCTGCGCCGACGCCAAGCTCAAGCCAGCTGATCAGTTCAACAGCGGAGAGACCGCGCTCAGCCTAGACAAGATTAAAATGAGTCGATGGCGACTCTGCTGTTGATTCTGCTGATTGCTGGCGCGCTCTACGCTCCCCAACTCTGGGCACGGCATGTGCTGGCCAAACATAGCCGCGAACGCTCAGATCTTCCTGGCACCGGCCACGAGCTGGCTTCCCACCTGATTCGAGGACTCGAGCTCACGGGAGTCACGGTTGAGCTCACTGATGGCGGCGATCACTACGATCCTCAGACCCGTACCGTACGCTTGCAGCGTGATTACGCCGATCAAAGATCCCTGACCTCACTGGTGGTTGCCTGTCACGAGGTGGGCCACGCAATTCAGCACGCTGAGAGTTTCCGCCCGTTCGAGGCCAGAACCCGTATGGTTTTGGGCGGTCAAGCAGTCCAGAAAATTGGCGCCGGCTTGATGATGGCGACGCCTGTTCTCACCTTGCTCACACGCTCTCCCAAAGTCGGCCTATTGATGGTGGTCGGCGGGTTGGCAACCCTCGGTACAGCATCGCTGGTACATCTCGTGACGCTCCCGGTCGAGTGGGACGCCAGCTTTCAACGTGCACTACCGTTGATGACCGCGAACGGCTGGATCGCAGCTGAAGACGCGAGCGCTGCGCGAGAGATTCTCACCGCCTGCGCTCTCACCTACGTTGCAAGCTCACTCGCCAGCCTGCTCAATCTGTGGCGGTGGCTGGCAATTCTCCGCCGCTGAGTTCGAGCTATGTCTGCGCCGAGTCGACAGCGGCATCCCTTGCCGGCGGTCATCACCGCGGCTCTGATCGCTCTAGCCAGTCTGCAGATTGCCTCCACCCATCGCGTCTACTCTCAAACCATCGACGAAGCGCTTCACGTCGCTACAGGCTTGGAGTGGCTGCAGCGAGGAAGCTATACGCTCCAGCCCGAGAATCCGCCACTATCTCGCATCGCCATCGCATTGGGGCCTCATCTTGCCGGTCTGAAGGCGATCGACTCTCCGCCCGAGCAACGCCGGCTTCTGCATAGCACGGGAGCCTACCGCGATATCCTGGCGCGGGCGCGGGCGGGTACGCTCATTTTCTTCATCGCTGCCGCTGCGATTGTGTTCTTTTGGACTCGGCAGCTGTTCGACGTATGGACGGCTGGGGTCGCTTGTGGACTCTTTGCTACGCTGCCGCCGATCCTGGCGCACAGCGGCTTAGCGACGACCGACATGGCGGCGACCGCAACCGTCTGTGCGGCGTTCTTCGCGCTCGCTCGCTGGCTGGATCGCCCTACCGGCTCACGAGCGGCGCTTCTCGGATTAGCTATTGGGCTAGCCCTGGCGAGCAAGTTCTCCGCCTATCTGTTCCTCTGTTCAGGAGGCTTCCTGCTGACACTCGTGTGGCGGCTGGCGCCGAGCAAGATGCGGATCGACCCACGCGCTCGCACCTCAGGGTTGATAGGTGCAGTCGGCGTTGCAGCACTGGTCGTGTGGGCAGTCTACCGCTTCTCCATTGGCCCGGTACTCACAGCAGCTGATCGCCCTCATCGCTTCATCGATAGCTTGGTGACAGAGAACAGTCACGGACAGCGTGGGGCCTACCAAATCATCGAGGCGTCCTATCCTGCTCCGGAACATTGGCATGGACTCGAGAGACTGCGCAGTCATAGCGCGCGAGGGCATCGGAGCTACCTCCTCGGTGAGAGCTACCCCAATGGCCACCCGGCTTTCTTCCCGATCGCCCTAATGGTCAAGACACCGTTGCCGTTTCTCGCGCTGTGTGTAATCGGGATGGCGACAATAGCCCGCTCTCGAGACTGGGCCAAGTGGGCTCCCGCCCTTGCAGCGGTCACGATTCTGGCTGCCGTACTGCCGAGCACGATCTCGATCGGCCTGCGGCATGTGCTGCCCATCTATCCTCTGCTCAGCATTGTGGCCGGAGCTGGCGCGGTCAGGCTGTGGCGGTCGCGTCGCTCGCCCCTCTGGACTCGCCTCCTGGTGGTGACGCTTCTTGCCTGGCAGGGCTTCAGCACAAGCACCGCTCATCCCGACTACTTGCCCTGGTTCAACGCCCTCGCTGGCAAGCAGCCGGAAAAAATTCTGATCGATTCCGATCTCGATTGGGGGCAGGATCTCCTGCGTCTCGAGGAAGAACTAGCCAGGCGCGAGATAGAGTCTGTGTCGCTCGCTCTCTTCACCTCGGCCAGACTTGACAGCTTCAATTTCCCGAGCTTTCGAGAGCTTGGCCCTGGGGAGCAAGCCGGAGGATGGGTCGCTGCGAGCCTGATGCGGATCAAAGGCTGGCGCGATCACGCTTGGCTCGAATCTCACCAGCCTGTGGCTCGCGTCGGCGCTTCGATCCTGCTCTATCACCTACCGCCCTTAGAGCCATCGCAAGAGGCCACGCCTTGAGCGAGCGACTCGCGCGCCAGCGCCCTTCACGTCTGGCGCTGGCTCTGTGCCTGGCTATGACGGCATTGCTCGGCGTGGCCGTTGTACGGGATCTATCGGCGCCTCTAATCGGGCCACGGGACACCAACCAATGGGAATACCTCGGCTTCTATGTCAGCGAGAACTTCCGCTGGTCGCCGCTTCCCCATCTCGAGCTCGAGACCGACCAGGTGTTCTACCCCTACGGCGTCAACAGTGTTTTTCAGTCTTGGGGCCTCGAGCGCGATCTGCTCTTTGCCGCTTGCCTGCGCGCCTTCGGAGATGGCCCTTGGCTACGCGGCTACTATCTCATCTCGTTGCTGATCGGCTGCTTGGGGGTTTACCTGCTGCTGTACCGTGACGTAGGGCACGCTCCAGCCCTGTTGGCTAGCGCCCTGGCCAACTCGTTCAATTTCTACACCCTCAACAAGTTTCCCTATCACCTCAACATCGCGGTCGTGCACTGGCTGGTCTTGGCGGTGGTCGTCGACTTTCTGATCTTGCGGCGGATCGTGGACCGACGCTGGCCCAGCCTGCGGCTCTGGCTACTGCGCGGCTGCCTGACGGTGCTCGGCCTCGGACTCGACCTTGCCTATATCGCCGCATTTTCTCTGCTCTCGCTGAGCATCACGTTAGCCTCCGTCTTCGCGATCACCGCCTATCGCTGCCTGCGCGAGCGCTCGAGACCCGAATGGAAGCGTTGGACGTCGACTACCCGCGGACTCAGGCACGCATGGGGTGACGTCCAGCACAAAAGGACCTGCGTCGTACTGCTTGCGATCATGGCGGGCTTCAGCTGGCTGTACCTACCACCGATTCTGGGAATCCTGGATGCGGCGACTAGCTTCACTGGCGAAGGAGAGCTGATCGCTGCCGATCAGCTCGTAATGATGGCCGCGAGCCCGCTGCGTCTTGCGCTGCCGTACCTACCAGGATTCCATCCCCGCTCGACAGGCTTCGATTTCGGCGACCAGCCGGAAGGCGTCGGTGCAGGCTCGGTCGGCTGGACGCTGCTATTGGCAGCGGCTATCGGAGCCTGGGGCTTTCTGCACGATCGCCGTGCGCTGCTGCTAGTACCGCTGGCACTGCTGGCCATCCTGCTCGTGCTCTACAGCCCGCAGCTGCCGACGCTCAAGCTGCTGCCATGGACCCGGTTCACTCGCGTTGCTAGTCGCACGACTCTGCTGCTGCCGATCCTCTGCGCGCTGATCAGTACCGGCATTCCCTGGCGGCAGCTGAAACGCAATCGGAGGACGGTGCTGATCATCCTCCTCGCCGTGCTCGGAGCCACCGAGCTCAAGGTCGCCCATGGCCTAGAGCATGGACGCCATCGAGTCCACCGGCCTTCAGCCGACTTTCTCGCTTACATGGATCACGTCCGCCAGCAGCCAGGCGAAGCGGTGCTTGACTGGCCGTTCTGCGTCGTCGCCGGCAACGGCGTAGGCCTAGAGAGCCTCTGCCCGCTTTATGAGGCAACCCACATGGTGTCGAGTACACGACGCTTCCATCGTAAGAAGGTTGTGGGCCATTACTTCGGACGCCTGCGCCAGACTCAGATCGAGCCCTTCCTGACAGCTGGCTGGCCGGAGCTCCTCGCCACTGTTGAGACCTCGAGCTGCTTGACGCCTGAGCAGTGGCAGCGCTTCAGCGACTTCCTCGACTCCCACGATTTTGCTGGAATCCAGCTTTATACCGACCACCTGCCTGGCGATTGCATTCAAACATTCCACGAGCGTTTTGGCGCACCCACGGCCTCGACCCGCCTATGGGCGACCGGCAGGGTCGAGTTCATTCCCAAACCACCTGGCTGACCCGGAATCTGTCGCCCGTCCCATACCGAATGCCTCTCACGAGATTCCCAATTCGCGGTAGATTGCCCGCATAGCCTCAGAAGCGCTCTGACCATCCGGCAAATCGAGGTCTTCAGCAATCTGGGTCAGTACCGCATCGTCTCCCGGAGACCGTTCTAACACTTTGCGCACGATCCGCTCCACTCCATCGACACCTGCCCCTGGTGGAATGAGCGCGCCACCGCCACAGCGCCGCAGTCGATCGCCGATCGCGCCATGATCAAAAGCCAAAGCCGGCACGCCAGCCCTCAGGCATTCATCGAAGGTGAGAGCATAGGATTCTGGCCAGGTCGAAAGGAGTAGGGCCAAGTCAACGCCACTGGCGGCGAGCATCGCGGGTAGCTCGTCCGCCCGATAGTAGCCGCGTATGTGAACATTGGGTAAGCGACGCAGACGCCGCAGCATCTCGGCGTCGCCTCCACCAAAAACCGTCCAGCGCACGGGCGCATCTTGCAGGCGTTTGACGAGCTGCTCGAACTCGCTTGCCCCCTTGTGAGGCTTGACGCTTCCGACGTAGGCGCCGTGAAATTGTTGATGCGAACCACGCCTCACTCGGGGCTCGGGAGATGCCAATGCCTCACCGCGGGTCGCTGGTTCGACGACGTGCTGGCCAGCGGGCTCGAGTCCTGGGATCAGCTCACGGTAGCTGCGTCGAAGAAAGTCCGACGGGTAGACAACCGCAGCGGCTGCGGCCAAGAGCTGCCTCGCTACCGCCCTGCGCCGCGCTTGGAAATCGCTCTCTACCGCCCAGTCGCAGCGCAGGCAGCGCGTACAGCGATCGGCGTCGCCGGAGAAGTCACAAAACTTCATCATCGGACGCTCGAGAAGGTGCGGGCGGAGGCAGAAGAGACCGAAGTCATGGACCGAGACCACTAAGCGAAACCCCTCGCTCATCAACCCACTGACGCTGACGAGCGGCCATCCGACCAGCTGCTCGAAGTGGATGCACGTAGCGCCCACCCGCGCCGCAGCTGCGCGTACTGCCCATTCGAAGTCCGGACACTCGAGCTGTTCAGGGCTCGGCAGAGCTGCCATGAGCGCGACGCTCTGCCGCCCGCGGGTCGAACAGATCTCGAGTCGATAGCCTTCTCCCGCTGGCGTCAGCAGAGCCCACGGTCGGTGCCGCTCCTCTGCCGCTAGCCGGCGCAACAGCTGCACTTGCACCCCTCCGAGATCGGGACGAGGGGGCGTCGACAGTACGTTCAAAACCGGCACTTGTGCCAAAGGCGCCATCGCAGCAGGCTCTCGGTCCCGCTTGTCGATCGCGACTTGCTGAAAGCTACGCTGTCTGGTCCTCGCTGCCCAGCGATCGCGCAGCCGGTCGCGGAACGCCCGCGGCCCCTCGACGGTGAGCACTTGCCAAGCCAGGCCGAGTCCGGTCGAGCTCAACGCTTGCTCCCACGGCGGTCTACCAGGACCTGTCGATAAACCTCGAGGATCGACGCGGCATGCTCTTCCAGACCGACGACGCGCGGCAACGCTTCGCGCCAGGCTGCTAGACAGCTAGGGTCTTCAATCAGCTCGAGTATCAGCGAGCGCAAGCCTTGAACATCGCCGGGCTCGAACAGCGCACCGGCTGGGGGTGGTGACACCCTATCGCCCTGGTCACCCCTTGCACGGTCGCCTTCACTGCTGCCAAACAGCTCCCGTAAAGCTCCGCGTCGGCTGGCGATTACCGGTACCCCTCGTGCCATGGCCTCACGTGCCACCAGACCGAAGCTCTCGAGTCCGACGGAAGGCATCAACAAAACATCACAACGATCGAACAGAGCTTCGCGCTCACGCTCCTCGAAGCGTCCGTGGAACTGCACAGCCGCGGAGGCCTCGCGCACGAGTCGTCGGCTGTAGCCTGGCTCCGCTTCGGTATCGCCCCAGACGTCGAGCCTCGCCTGCTCTGGAGCGATCTCGGCGAAAGCCGCCACCGCAACGTGGACTCCCTTGTGCGGCATCACCGCCCCAACCATAGCGCAGCGTAGCGGCCCGCTCGATGGCTCTCGCGACGACGAAGCAGGCGGCAGCGCCACACCATAAGGCAGAATGTGGACCGGCACCGAAGCCGGCAGCAAACCGGCGGCTCGATAGTCGTCAGCGATCGCCTGCGACCCCATCACCAGGGCCGAAGCTAGATTGAGACAGCGCCGCGCCAAGAGGCCACGATAGCGATAGAGCGCGAGATTCCCCAGCCGGGCCGGCGGCAAACCGGTCAGCGGCAAGCAGGCCGAACAGCGACTCAGGGACGGGCCCGGACACAGAGTTTGATCAGGCCGCCAGAGATTCGCCCGGGCACAGAGGGCCCACCAGTCCTGCACCTGGTAGACCATTGGCAAACGACGCGACGCGATTGCCCGGCTCAAGGTCCAGGCGTGGCCAGCCAGATGATGGACATGGACCAAGTCGGGTCGGAATTCATCCAGAAATGCCGAGAAATCGCGCAATAGATTGCGGTCGTGCAGCGCATTGCGAGATCGTGGATCTCGCTGGGTAAAGTGATTGATGCGCAGTCTCACGCGCACCGAGCCATCGAGCAGCTCACTGATCGCTCCTTGAGCCCGCTCGTTGTCGGCCCAGCGAGCGTAAACCGCGACCTGCCGCTCGTGTTGCTGGCTGCGAGCCAGCCAGGCCGCATAGTGCTCGGTACCACCGTGGCTGAACGGAGGCCAGCCATGAACCACATGCATCACCCGTCGCGGTGGATCCTCGACTCGCGGGTTTGCCGAGTCCCGACCCGCGGAGCGTGCACCTCCAGCAGACGGTCTTACAGCACCAGACGGTCTTACAGCACCAGACGGTCCTACAGCACCTGACGGTGCTTCCTGCTCAGCCCGTGTCCGTTGCTTCAGTTCGTCGATAACGCGTTGCCGGCATTCTCTCAGCGGATCATCCCGCAGAAAGCGTGCGATGGTCGGAATGTACTCACTATGACGGCGAGCCAGGATGCGCTCCGCCCGACGAATCAAACGCGCTCGGCGCCCGCCAAAGCTCTTCTCGCCCTCGTGGAAAATGAACGTAGTGTCATCGAGCACATGACGAAAGCCAGCTTTCAAGGCCCGGAAGCACCAGTCAGTCTCCTCGCCATAGCCTTTGCCAAAACGCGCTTCGTCGAACAGCCCGAGCTGAATCAGCGCTTCACGCTTGATATAGAGACACATGCCGACGCCTGTGGGCAGCCAAGGATATTCGGCCTGCGCAACCTCTTCGACCAGCGCTGCCATGGTGCCGAGGTCAAAGCCGGTCGGCATCTCGTTGCAGACCAGAGGCTGTGGTAGCGAGCAGATGGTGGCATGGTTGGAGAACGGCGTCGCCGTCGCTACGCGTGCAGATGAGTAGGCCGCGCGCTGCAGTTTGTCGAGCCACCCTCGAGTCACCTGGGTATCACTATTGAGCAGCACCACGTCTCGCTCCGAGGCTTCCATCCCTCGGTTGGCACTGGCGACGAAGCCGCGGTTGACCGGTTGCTCCAGCATCACGACCTGAGCCAGAGAGCGCTCAGCTTGCTTCAGCTGATCAGCCTGGAACTCCGGGTCGCCATCGACGACTACCAACAGCCGATGTCGCTCGAGGTCGGTGTGCCTGAATACGCTGTCGAAGCAACGCGACACGGCTTCGGCAGCGCCATAGACCGGCACGATGACATCCACACCGGGAACGTCCGCACCGATGTCATCAATACCAACACTGTCGACACCTCCGGCGCCAGGCTCATCGTGTTGTAGCCGTACGGTGTCACTACCCCCGTCGATCACGAGAGGCTCGGGACGAGGCAGGATCCGGCGGAGCCAGCTAGAGCCCATCTATAGACCGCACTCGCCGAGCACCGCGGCGGCCTTATACCGGTTCAAGGCTCGCCCTGAGCGGCGCTCCGCCTTCAAGCTACTCGACATCCGCGTCGCTCGCCTCGCCGTATACCCATCCGATCACCTGACAGGGTCTGGTTCAGAGCAGGTCGAAAGAAGAGACCCTGTTGTAAGTGAAGAGGTTCTGCGACCAGAAGGTTTGTTGATGGGGCGACGTAAATCCAGCAAGCCACAACCCCGCTCACCTCTGGAACACACTTTTCATTGTAAACTGTCGGCCCCGTCAGATGCTAATCGCGCTGCAGCGCGAGCCGAGACTCAGGCCAGGGCATGTACGTGTGCCTCGAGTCTCTGGTCAGGCCCGTAAGTCCCACCTCTCAATTCATGCTCCGACGCTGTCGGACGAGCCTGAGGAAGCCACCAATGAACGACCAACGATCGGCTCGGATTTGCTCCGTCTACTTATCCCTCACCCTCGCTCTCGCCACCGTCGCAGGAGCTGACCCCGACGTGCAGGCCGGTTTCCCGGCCCCTCTCAACGGCGACCGCGTGCGAGAAGGCTCGATCGCTCTCGGTGACGTCACCGGCAACGGCAACCTGGACATTGTCATCGGCACCGGCGATGGCAACGTCCACGCTCTCGACGGCAACGGCAATCAGCTCTGGCGATTTGTCTCCGGCATGATGAGCGTCAATAGCAAGCCCGCGATCGCCAACATCGATACCGATCCAGAGGCCGAGATCATCGTGACCTTCGCTGATCCTCGCCGCCCCGAGAGCGCTAACGGCGGACTGATGATCCTGGACCATCAGGGCAACATGCAGTGTCAATACACCACCAACGACAGCGATTCCTCGGGTTTTCGAGACGGCATCTATGGCTCACCCGCAATCGCCGATCTCGACGGAAACGACGGTGGTCTGATGGAGATCGCTTTCAGCGCCTGGGACCGGCTCATTCGAGTCATCAATCACGACTGTACCTTGGTTTGGTTCCGCAACGTCGTCGACACTAGCTGGTCCTCACCCGCGATCGGCGATATCGACCGTGACGGCATCCTCGATGTCGTCGTCGGCGTAGCCTCTGACTCGATGCCTGGAAACAACGGTGAGGAAGATGGCGGTCTGCTGTTTGCTTTCAGCGGTATCAACGGCGAGAACGTGCCGGGCTTTCCGGTCCAGATCGACGAGACCATTCAATCCTCCCCCGCGCTGGGTGATATCGATGGTGACGGCTTCCTGGAGATCATGGTCGGCACCGGGCGGTGCTGGTCCAATCCGGCGTGCGCCCCTGGCGGCCGAGTCAATCCTGGCGTCGGCGAGTACCTCAACGCCTTCGAGCACGATGGCCAGTATGTTCCGGGATGGCCGGTAGCCGTGCCTGGCACCTATTCGTTCTCTTCGCCCGCGCTCGGTGACCTCGACGGTGACGGCTTGCCGGAGGTCGTCTTCAACACCGTCGATCCTGACGCCAATGAAGATGGCCGGATCTACGCGCTCGACGCAGACGGGACTGCCCTTCCGGGCTGGCCGCTGCAGCCACAAATCCCGACGGCCGATCCCAACGTTTTCCGTCAGCCTGAGACTTCAGCATCTCCGATCATGGCTGACCTCACCGGCGACGGATTTCCCGAGGTCATCCTCCCGTCCAGCTTCGAGCTCGCAATGTTCGATCGCAACGGAAATCAGCTGAGTCGCTCGGTGCTGCCGCCGGATCCCAACGAATTTCAGCTGGTTTCAAATTTCGTACTGGCGAGCGCAGCAGCGGTCGGCGACATCGATGGCGACGGTGATCTGGAGCTGGTTGCGGGCGGCGCCAACGCTGGGGGTGCACAGGGCACGGTCTACGCCTGGGACTTTCCCGCCGCTGCTGACGAAGAAGCATGGTGGCCAACCTTCCGGCGTAGCAGCACGAACACCGCCGCCATCACCGGCTTGATCTTCGCCAACGGCTTCGAGTCGGGTGACACCTCGGGCTGGAACAGCTGAATCGACTCAGCGTCCCTGCTCAGCGAGCTAGGGCGCGATTCCAGTGCAGACCGGCTGGCGACTCGATGCCGGGTACCTGAAGCGGCGGATCTACCGTGAGGTCTATGGTGGCATAACCCGCATTGCGCGTCGCTTCAGGGATCGCCATCGCTATCTCGAAACGGCCCGGCAACAGCGTGACTTCGTGCACCAGCGCGCCATCGATCTCTACTCGGCAGAGGGCTTCCGCCCTCGCTGCTACTGAATGACCAGCGAGCACAATCTCGCTGGCACCCTGCGGTATCGCCAGCACCAGGCGTGCCCGCGGCGCACTCCAGGTCCCGTTGGGATCCTTGAAGATCCAGCCCTGGAGCTGCTGCTTTGAGCGCTCCCTGAGGTCGAGATCTGACGACACGATCTGGTCGACGGCCAAGGTGGCATCGAGCGGCACACCATAGAGCGCTTCACGATCGAACGAGGGCTGCCCCCCATCGTCGCCACCAAGGTAGCCCAACGCTGCCAATTGCTGCCGGACGACACCGGTCGCTTCGGTTGTTTCACCCTTGAATCTGCGTTTCTTGAGTTGGCGGTCCAGACGCACCATGCGCCGTCTGAGCGCCTTGGCCTGCTCAGCATCGAGCTCAGAGTTGGCCTCCCCCGTCAGTTCATCGGGGTTACGAGCCAGATCGTAAGCCAGCTCTTGGGGTTCCTGCTGGCGGCGAATCACTTTGAACTGCGGAGTCATCATGGCCAAAGCCTGGTGACCGTCGATCTCGAGATGAAAGAGACGCTCGTCAGGGCTGCGATAGCCAGGATCCTGTAGCGCCGCCCATAGTGAAGCGCCGTCGAGACCTGGTGGTGCCGCCACGCCGAGGGCCTCGAGGGTGGTCGGCAGGAAATCGACCTGGTGAAAAGCCGAGGCCGATTGGTAGACCGGCAGCCCGTCCGATGCCCACAGCACGTACGGCACGCGAATCACCTCTTCGTGCAGGGTCGTGCCGTGTCCTACGCCACCGCGTTCTCCGAACTCTTCACCATGGTCGGCCGTTACCACGACCAGTGTCGAGTCGAGAACCCCGGCCGCTTCGAGGCCTTCGATCATCTTCTGGATCGCACGATCCATTTCGAGAATCTCTGCATCGTACTGGTCGATCATCCACGACACCGCATGATCGTCTAGCGGAATCTCGCCGCTCTTGATGGCACCAGGCTGGATGAAATCCGCAGGATCAGCGTCGGGCCGCTGCCAGGCTTGTTTCGGCACGTAGGGATCGTGCGGGTCGATCAAATGGATATAGAGGTAAAACGGTGAGCGCAGCTCCCCCGAACGTGCCAGGACTTCATCTGCAATCTGGCGGGCTTCCGGCTTGCCAAAGTGGAAGCGCTCCTCGAAGCCTGAATAACCGCGGTCGAAGCCGAACTGCTGACTGACATTGCCGTTGGTCACAAAGGCCAGGTTGTGGAAGCCGTGCTCTGCCAGCAGCTCCGGCAGGTAAGGTACAGCATCCGGCAGCTTGTCATTGCGGCCAATCGCTTGGTGACGTTGAGGGTAGAGGCCCGTGAGCAGTGTCGCGACAGACGAACGGGTCCAAGACGAGGCGGCGTAGCCCTGCAGCTGAATGCCCTCGGATGCCATCTGGCTCAAGAAGGGCGCGGTAGGACGTTCATAGCCATAGCTCGGCAGATGATCGCTGCGCAACGTGTCGATCATGATCACCAGGAGATTCTCGAAGTCTCGGACCTCGGCACGCGGAGTCGGCTCCACTGCTTTCTGGCAGCCAAGCGCCAGAAAAATCGCCAGACCCAGGCAGAGAAGGCCGTAGCGATCGCTCGAGGATTTGCGCGACACATGGCGCCAAGCGATGCTCGAGCCGTGGTGCTGCACATGGCTCGCACCCATGCTCGATACCCTTCGCAAGTGCCTGTTCATGGCGGAGATCCTAGTCCAAATCACCGACCGGTAGGGCACATAGATCGTCTTGCATCGCTTCCGGGTTTGAGATAGAACACCCTCTCCCACCGCAAGGATTTCCCCATGAGAGAACTTTACCGCTATCGAGACTTGATCTGGACGCTCGTCCAGCGCGACCTGAAGGTGCGCTATCGGCGCTCCGCGATCGGATTTGTCTGGACCATGCTTCAGCCGCTGCTGATGCTGATGGTGTTGCATATCGTATTCAGCAACCTCTTTCGTTTTCAGGTCAGAAACTATGCCGTCTACGCCCTGGCCGGCCTGCTGTTCTGGAATTTCTTTCAGCAGACGATCGTCACCTCGATGAACAGCCTCAAGGCCAACGCGACCATTCTCAAAAAGCTGCCGGTACCGCTGGCAGTCTTCCCCATCGCGACGGTGATCTCGGGCGTCGTCAATCTGCTATTCGCCTTCGTGCCGATGTTCGCCATTCTCACAGCGACCGGCCACAAATTGACTTGGGCACTAGCCTTCTTGCCCATCTCGGTACTGGTGGCGGTGATCTTCACCCTCGGAGCCGGCTTGATTCTGTCGCCGCTGGCGGTCTTCTTCAGCGATGTGGTCGAGCTGGTTGGCGTCGTGATGATGCTGCTCTTCTACATGACGCCAGTGATCTACCCCAAGGACATCGTCGAGGGAACTGAGTTCTATTGGGCGGTCCGGTTCAACCCGATTCGCTCCATCCTCGAGGTCTTCCGAGATCCGATCTACTTCGGCAAGGTACCACCCCTGGACCACCAGCTACTCGCCGGCACCATCGCAGTCGCCGTCCTGGCGATCGGCATCGTGTCGTTTCGCCAGTCGGCCGACCGCATTCCCTTCTATATCTGATCCGTCTCCGACGCGGCTCGATTCCCCCACCCCAGCCGGCCGCAGACGCTCGAGAAGACTTCAATCATGTCGGATCCCGTCATCGACCTCCAAGATGTGTCTTTGTGCTATCGCTTGGCGAAACAGCGCAACGTCTCGATCAAGGAATACCTGATCCACTTCGTCAAAGGCGCCCTGATCTACGAAGAGCTGTGGGCGCTCGAGAACATCAACCTCCAGATCCAGTCAGGTGAAGTAATCGGCATTGTCGGCCCGAACGGTGCCGGCAAGAGTAGCCTCGCCAAAGTCATTGCCGGGGTCATGAAACCCACTCGCGGAAAGCGCCGGGTTCAAGGCACGATATCTCCCATCCTCGAGCTCGGCACCGGCTTCGACTACGAGCTCACTGGCCTCGAGAACATCTACCTCAACGCCCTGATGCTCGGGCGCCGAAGGCATGAGATAGAGCGCGAGCTCGACAATATCGTCACCTTCAGTGGCCTCGGCGACTTCATCGAATCGCCGATGCGCAATTATTCGTCCGGCATGATCGCCCGCCTCGGCTTCTCGATCGCCACCGCCTGGGTGCCCTCGGTCTTGATCCTCGACGAAGTCCTAGCGGTTGGCGACGTTCGCTTCGTCGCCCGCTGTCAGGAGCGCATCGACACCTTCCGTGAGAAAGGCACCACGATCCTGCTCATCTCGCACGCCATCCAGATGCTGCTCGACTACAGCACGCGCTGCCTATGGCTCGAGCATGGACACATGCGTGGTGACGGCGAGCCTAAGGCTATTCTCGAAGAATACGCCGTCGCCATGGCGCCGCGCCTCGAGTCGGTACCGGAAGCGGCCGAAGACTAGCGCTCGCTGCCATCCTCCTGCCAGAAGTCTTCCAGCTCCACTCCCAAGCCATCCGCCAGGCGATTGACGAAAGCGTAGTAGCCGGCGACCAGATTGGTGTCGAGTATCGCCTGATCATCGTGTCCGGTACGACGCATCGCCTGGACGTCGGACTCCGTCATCGCCCAGGGTTCGCGCGTGAGCTTGACCGCATAGTCGAGCATGGCGCGATCGGCATCGCTCAGCTCGGCGGTCCGGTAGTCGGTCGACAATGCCTCGACCAGAGCCTCGTCATTGGTGAGTTTGAGGAGCCCCGCTCCGTGATGAGTCAGTCAGTAATGACACCGGTTGACGCTCGAGACGACGACCGCGATCATCTCGCGCTGGGCTCGCGACAGCGGCGAGCGACCGCGCATGACAGTGCGGTACATCTCGAGATGGCCCCGAATCGAGGCCGGGTTCAGACTGTGGATCTTGAAGATGTTGTCGACACCACCCCACGGCTCTTCGAGCAACTGATAGAGCTTCGCCAGTCGGCCCTTGGCGTCGCGCTCATCAATCGTCTTGATCCATGCCATGCTTTGATTCCTTCCTGCGAGGATGCAGTCTTTTGGTCCCATGCTGCGGCGCTTTGGTCCCCTGCTCGCCGCTGATCGTCGTGTCCCCAATGACCGCAGAACACACCTTGGTATATCCTCGATTGAATTGGAAGATCTAGCCGGAGCCTATCAGCGTCAACGCTCAGCATTTCCGGTCGCTTGGCGGGAAACGCCTTGGAACGACGTATTACCCATTGACGTGGTACAGGGTACGGCCAGGGACAGTCAATCGACGATTCTGGACAGGAGGCGTGATGGATCGGATTTCGACGCTCAGCTCCACCCCTCGGCTCGCCGCCATCGCCTGCTTCATCGGCGCTGCTGCCGCGAGCAGCTTCGTCCATGCTGACGACGAGGTCTGGCAGACGATCTTCCGCGGCTCGACCGAAGTCAATGTCGTCAATATCGATGTCGTGGTGACCGACAAGGAAGGCAGGCCGGTCAACGGCTTGACGCGTGACGACTTCCGCCTGGCCACCGAGGGTCAGCCGACCGAGATCAGCAATTTCTTTGCGGTCGAAGCAGGTCGCACCGTGCTGCGCGCCGACGAACAAGGAGTTTCCGAGCCGGAGGCTGACGATTCGACCGCCGTCGAGCCTGCCCACCTCATCCTCTACGTCGACAACGCCAATATCCGCTCGATCCACCGCGCCCGAGTGTTCGAGAGGCTTCGCGATTTTCTACTCGCCCACCGTCAGTTCAACGCCCGCGTGATGCTGGTCTCCAACGACCGTTCGCTGGCCGTGCGCCAGACCTTTACCTCGGTTCCACACGAGATCTTCGTCGCCCTGAAGGAGCTGCAGGAAGAGAGCACCGTCGGCCCTCGCTTCGAAAACGACTATCTGCAGATCGTGCGTGCGATCGAAGACGTCAACGTCGATGAAGGCAGCGGCCTATTCGAAACCAAAGGCCCGGGCGGCCTCAACGAGGACGACGTTGACTCCGGTGCCGACAGCCAAGAGCGCCTCACCACTCGCACGATCACTCAGGCGCGCCCGATCATGGCCCAGATCAGAGCCTACAGCGCACAACGCTTTCAGCATACGCAGCAGACGCTCAGAGTGCTGCGACAGCTCACCGACATCGCCGCAGGCCTACCGGGCCGCAAATCGGTCATTTACGTCAGCGATGGCCTGCCGCTGCGCCCCGGCGAAGGCTTGCTGGAGGCCGCAAAGCGACGCTTCGAAGCGCTCGCCGGCTTTGGCGCCAATCTGCGCACCACCATGGAGTCGATCCGCGACGACGCCACGCCCGCCTTCGAGAAGCTGGTCGAGCACGCCAACGCCAGCCGCGTGACGATCCACACCCTCGATGCCTCACCGTCGCGCGACGTCGGCCGCGGATCGGCAGCTTCGAGCGGCTACTCCGGCGGCAACTTTGCTTCCTGGAACGACAGCCTGGTCGCTACCGAGCGACGCAACGCTCAGGATCCTTTGGTGATTTTGGCCCAAGGAACCGGCGGTCGATTCGGCTTGACTCACACGACCTACGAAGCGGTGCTCCAGGGCATAGTCAGCGATTTCGACAACTACTACTCGCTGGGCTTCATCGCCGAATCCAGCGACGAAGCCAAAGATCGCGCTCGCGAGATCGAAGTCACGGTCGGCGATCAGAGCTACCAGGTCCGCTACCGTTCGAGCTTTCGCGACAAGACGACCGCCGAACGCAGTGCCGAGCGCGCTCAGGCGGCCCTGTTGCTCGACTCGGTGCCGAATCCGTTCGACGTCATCGTCGACACCGAGACGCCACAGCCCCAGGACGACGGCCTCTTCATGGTGCCGCTGCGGGTGCAGATTCCCCTCGACAAGCTCGTGCTGCTGCCCGGCAAGACCGAGCACCAGGGAAAGGTCTCGATGTTCGTCGCGGTGCGAGACGATCGCGGCCGAACGTCTGAAGTCAACCGCCACCTCTGCCCGATCCGCATCCCCAATGCTGCCGTCCTCACCGTCTTGGACCAGCGCGCGGCCTGCGGCGTACGCCTCCTGATGCGAGCCGGACCCCAGCGAATTGCGGTCTCGGTGCTCGACGAGCTCACCGCGGTCGACTCCACCGCCCACCTTTCGGTCGACATCGGCGCCCAAGATCAGCAGGCTCGCCTGGCGGCGCCCGCCGGCTCAGACGAAGCCGCTCAATAAGGAAGACCGGTCAGCCATTGAGACGCAGGAACGTCATCGCTCTCGCCTGCTCGACAGCGATCTGCTGGGGTTGGAGTGTCGCTGCCCAGGACGCCGAGACAGCGCCGGCAGCCCTGACCCTCGAAGTCGTGCAGGCATTCGACCTCGGCGGCCTCGAGACCCGTACCGCCGCGCTGATGCTGAGCGCGCAAGAGGCCGGCGAGCTCGACATGGCGCTGACGGCCATTCCGCTGCCCCACGACTCCGCTGAGCCCGAAGTTTCTAGCGTTCTGCTAGCGATCGACATCAGCGGCGACGCCCTGCTGGCAGCGGATGAAGCCGCAAGAGCCAAAGCGGCTGAGGCCAAGGCTGCTGGGGCCAGGGTCGCTGGGGCCAGAGTCGCTGGGGCCAGGGTCGCTGGCGCCAGATCCGGCGGAGCCTCAGCCAATCCCAGCAGCGGGGACGAGCGTCCACTGATCACCGAGGTCTACGCCTACGCCATCGGCGCTGACAGCGGGCTGGCGGCCAGCTTGACCCAAGCCTTTCAGCTCGACGCCGGGCTCCACCGAGGCGCCCTGACCGGCGGTAGTGTCCAGTTCTTCGGCGCCGTCGAGCTGCCACCGGGCGAGTACTCGCTGCGGGTTCTGGTTTCTCATCGCCGCTCCAGCCGCATCGGTTTGCGCATTCAGCAGGTGGTGGTTCCGTCGTGGCGCGCAGAGCGCGTGCTGCTGCCGCCGCTGCGCCGTGAACCGGCGGGTCCGGGCCTCATCGTGCGCCAGGCGGGAGCAGAAGCTCTGCCGTTTCCCATCGAGATCGACGGTCGCCAGTGGGTGCCGACGGCACCGCGCAGCGTCTCCGCCGAGACTCGCGCTGCCTTCCTCCTGCTGGGGCGTGGCCTCGAAGGTGAACTGCGCGCCGAGCTGGTCGGGAGCGACGGCGAGGTGCTACCAGGAGCCGAAGTCGATGGACCCCGTCCGGTCGCGGATGGGCTGCGCGGCGTCGAGACGCTCGCCGCCGAGCTACTGCCCGTCCGACTCGACGCCGGCGACTACCGCCTGCGTATCTCTTCCTCAGACGGTCTGGCTGCCGTGGCACCCTTTTCCGTTCGGCTGCCGGTTTCCAGCCAGACGAGTGCAGCCGGCGACGCCTTGCCCCGCCCTGCTCGGTCCAAAGGCAACGAAGCGCTGCGGGCCGCCTTCCTTCAAGCCTTCGAATTCCTGAAGACGGGCGATCGCGCGGCCCTGCAGCCGCTGATCGCCCTCGAGCAGACCCGCATGGGCAGCGGCAGACCCAGACAGCAGAAGCAGCTCGCCGACGCTGAGCTGACCCTGGCTGCCGAGCTCGGGAGTTACAACGTCGAGGCGCTCGTACCCCTGATGTGGCTGCACGAGGAGCTCTATCGCTATTACCGCGACACTCAGCGCCTGCTGCTGGCAACCCACTCGCGAGAGGTCTTGATCCGTCTCACTCAGCTCTACTCGGACAACCAGACCTCGGACGAAGCCGGCAGCGTCGTGGCCGACGTGCTGGTGAGTCTCGCCGGCTTCCTGCAGAACGCCGGATCGCTGATGTCCGCCGAGAATGCCTACGACGCCGCCCTCGATCATCGAGCCGACCATACCGCGGCACTCATCGGCCTGGCGACGATTCGTGAGTCCTACGGCGCCTATGAAGGTGCCGTGGAGGCCTTGGAGCAGCTCGTCAAGACTGGCGCGGCAGATCCCGAGATCAGCTTGCGTCTGGCTCTCAACCTGGTGCGCACCGGTTCACCAAAGCGCGCCACAGAGCGCCTCCAGCGACTCGCTGGGCTATCCGCTCCGAGCTGGGTCGCGGCACTCGCATCTCAGGAGCTGGCGCGACAACAGGTCACCGACCAACAGCCCGAAGCGGCTATCACCACACTCGAGGCTGCGGTCGAGCGACACCCCCAAGTCCAGCGGCTGAGACTCCAGTTGGCTTCCCTGCTCGATCAGCAGGGAAGCACCGGCGAGGCCCGCGAAGTTCTGAAAGAGCTGGATCCGCAAGCCGGTCGCGACCGGGTCTCGCCGCGTATGCGCTACAGCCAGATGCCGAAGGCGCCCTACCTCACGGCCCGGCAAGCCATCGCCGAGGCTGCCGCCGAGCGTCTGGACCTGGTCATTGAACCCTTGACTCCGGTATCGCCGGAAGCACCGGCGGGCGAACTGGCGGCGGAGCCCTGATGCTCCAGGGCTTCAACAGGGCCTCCGGGTGGAGCTGTCTTCTCTTCGCTGGATTCCTCGCCCTGCTATCAGGCGCTCAACCAGCCTGGGGCGAGTCGACGATCGCAGTCAGTCTCGATCAGCCCGATCCCTTTACCCCAGCCCATGGCATGGTGCGAATCGAAGCGGTGGTGGTCGCCGATGAGCCAATCACGCGGGTCGCCTTCTACGTCGACAGTGTGGTGGTCGGCGAGCTCACCGAGCCGCCGTATCACCTCGAGATCGACGTCGGTGACGACAACCAAGAGCACCGCTTTCAGGTGGTGGCCTATGGTGTCTCGGGGGCTACCGGCTCCGGGGTGGTCACGACACCAAAGATCCGGGTCGACGAGGAGGTTTCGATCACGCTCCAGCAGCTCTACGTGACCGCGACGCGTGACGGAGAGCCGGTGCTCGACCTGGGACGCGACGACTTCGCAGTGATCGACCGCAACCTGCGCCAGAACCTGATTACCTTCACGCGCGGAAACATTCCCTTCACCGCGCTGGTCTTGCTCGATGCCAGCGTCAGCATGGAAGGCCAGAAGCTAGCTGACGCGCTGGCCGGTGCCGAGGCCTTCTTTGCCGGCATGCGCCCGCTCGACGAAGGCAAGCTGCTGGCCTTCTCAGATCGCATTCTGCACTCCACTCCCTTCACCACCATCTCTGACGTGCTGGCCGCCGGGCTCGATCGCATTCGCGCGACGGGCGGCACCGCCCTGAACGACCATCTCTACCTCGCGCTCAAACAGCTGCAGGCACGCCAGGGTCGACGGGTCGTTATTCTGCTCTCCGACGGCGTCGACTCCCACAGCGTTCTGCCGATGAACGACGTGCTGCGGAACGCTCGGCGCAGTCAGGCGCTGATCTACTGGCTGCAGCTGCCCTATCGCCGCGGCGGGCTGAGCGCCGACGGTTCCAAGCTGCCAAAAATCGCCTCGACCTGGCGCCGGCCCGACGACTACCAGCGCGAATTCAGCCTGCTGCGCCGTACCGTCGAAGAGAGCGGTGGACGCGTTCAGCTGCTCGCCTCGACCGAAGAGATCGCCGACGCCTTCGCCAGCATCTTGACCGAGCTGCGCGAGCAGTACGCCCTGGGTTTCTATCCCGAGAAGCCCAATCATGATGGCCGCTGGCGGCGACTCAAAGTCCGCGTGCGCCCCGCAGGCGTCGACCTGCGCTACCGCGAGGGCTACCTCGACTTCTGACCCGCCACGAGAGCTACGAGGCCACATAGGCTCGCTTCGCTCCGAGCCAGGACCCAGCCATCGAGCCGCTCGGTGCGACCGCGCTCGAAGTCTTCCATCGCCCGACGCCGAAACGCGGCCTGCAGCTCGGCGAGGGTGCCGCCCATCGGCAGCTCGGCGAGCACTTCGACGACCAGCTCGTCCGCGGTCGTGCCGGGATGGGACGCGAAGAACGTGCCGCCGACCGCTACCGGATCTGGCACCGCCACCAGCTCGACGAGCCGCACTATCAAACGCTCGGCGCGCCCGGGGCCGAGCAGCAGCTCCGGCAGATAGCGCGCCGCGGCCGCCAATCCCAGGAGCCCGACCGTACCGCCGACGGCCGCGCGTCGGCTGATCCTTGGCCCCGGCTCACTCACGCCAGCATTTCTTTCAGGTGGTCCGCCAGGCGCACGGCCAGCGCGACGATGGTGAACGTCGGGTTGGCATAGCCCGACGTGCAGAACACCGAGCTGCCGGCGATCCCCAGGTTGGCGACGCCATGCACCATGCAGTTGCGATCGACCACGCCCCGCCTTGGATCATCTTGCATTCGGGTCGCTCCCATGTGATGGAAGCCAGGCGTGTAGCCGCGCTCGAGATCGACGGCGGGATCTAGCCTCACCCTGCCCCAGCCAAAGCGACCGGCATCTTCCGCCAACACCTCAACCGCCCGGCGCACGCTCTCGAAGTCGATCGCCTGCAGCCGCCAGTCCAAACGCACGCGCCTATGGCCGAAGCGGTCGGTCGCTTCACCGAGGGTGATCCGGCTCTCCGGGTTGGGGGCATGCTCGGCCCGCACGTCGAACCGGGTGAAATAGAGCGCGCTCTCAGGCTCCTCGGCGTCGTTCAGGGAGACCGCCTCCCCCGCCGCCTCACGCTCCGCCAGGAACGCCTCCACCACCCGCCAAGACCTGCCCGCCAGCAGTTGTCCGCGAACGTCTTCAACCCGTGGAATCAGGTTGAACGACAGGCAGCCGTTGAGGATCGAGCTGCGCTGCTGCTCGGCATCCGACAGCCGGAAGGAGCGCGCCCAGGTATCGGTACTGCGAACCGTCTCGTCCGTGAACGGTCCGTCGCCGTGGTGGGTGCAGATCTGGGCGACAGGAAATATGGGATGCTCCATGAAGTAGCGCCCGACCTGATCGTGGGCATTGCCGATTCCTGTTGGCTGAACGTCGTCTGAGATCAGCAGCTGCCGAGCGTTCTCGATCCCGCCCAAAGCGAGGGCGAAAGCCCTGGCCCGGACCCGCAGGCGGCGCTCACCTCCGGTCGCGACCTCGACCGATTCGACGCTGCCGCCGTTGGGCCGTAGCTCCAGTCGCAGCGCGTTGGCATGGAGAAACACCTCGACATTGGCGGAATCGACGAGCTCACCCCGGTAGGCATAGCCGAATCGCAGCGGCGCAACGTGGAACGGAAAGGTCCAAATGCGGTTGGCGGATTCCGGCACCAGCGGCGCGACTCCATCGAAGTCGGGGGCGACCCGGCAGACCTCCGCGGCGCGACGGTAGTACGGCTCGAGGGTCTCGAGCTCGATCGGCCAACCGCTGTGAGGCACCCACTCCCGCTTTCGAAAGTCGATTGCGTCGAACGGCCGACAGTAGCCCAGCCAGTGATTGGTGGTGCCGCCGAAGTAGCGCAGACGGGAAGCCGGCAAGTAGGGATCGATCAACGGCGTCCCGCACGTCCCCTGGTAGAGCTCCTGAGACTCACCGCTACGCTCGAAGCCGCCTCCCTCGAGCAGCGCGACGGACAGGCCATGCCCATTCAGCTCGCGGGCGATCGAGATGCCGGCGGCGCCGGCGCCGAGGATGCACAGGTCCTTCTCGACGACCGCGCCGTCTTCTAGCTCTCTGGCGTCGATCAGCACAGGCAGATCGCGGAGCAGTTCGAGAATTGGAATCTCACGCGCAGAATCTATCAGGGCGTTCGTTCGAGGCCCACACCTGAGGCCCACACCGTGAATCTACAAAGGCCCCTCGAATCGCAGAGAAACGGCATTCGATTTATTAAGAAATGTTAAACTCACGGGAAATGTCTCCCCCAAACGCGCCGCTCGTTCACTCTCCGGCCGACGATCCCTCGGCCGCGATCATCTGCCAGGAATGCGGCTGTCACATTCCGTATCGCCAAATCATCCTCGAGAACGAGCACTGCTGGTTCCTACGCAAGCCACAGCCGGTGCTCGAAGGCTCGGGCATCATCATGCCCAAGATCCACCGCGATACCGTGTTCGATCTGCTACCCAAAGAGTGGGCCGCCACGCGCGAGATCCTGCACGCCGCCAAAGCACTGATCGACCGCGAGCTGGCGCCGCAAGGCTACAATGTCGGCTGGAACTGTGGAGATGCTGGTGGCCAGCAGCGCCAGCACGCGCACCTCCACGTCATTCCTCGATTCTCTGACGAACCCTACGCCGGCCGAGGCATTCGCTGGTGGCTGAACCAACCGTCGAACCGTCGCCCGCAAGCCTCTCCCGAAGGGGCACAAAATAGCCTTTAGACGGCATCCGGTCACCGCTGCCGCCGTCGCCCGATACGGCAACCACGTGCTCGATTCACCCATCCCGGGTGTGGTCGTGGTGTCGTTCCCGAAGTCGGGCCGCACCTGGTTGCGCGTCATGCTGGACCACCTGAAGGTTCATCTCACGTACACCCACGACGACTCGGGCCACCTGAAACGCCTGCGGTTCGATGAGCTCGATGCCGACAAGTCGGACTACTGCGATCAGCGGGTGGTGCTGCTGATCCGCGATCCACGCGACGTCGTCGTCTCTGGCTTCTTCATGGCGACCCACCGCCTGGGCCTCTACCGAGGCGATCTCTCGGCGTTCCTGCGCGATGAGCGTCACGGTCTGCAAAAGGTGCTGGCGTTCAATCAGGCCTGGTACGCCGCGCGGCATCAAGTCGCCGACTTCCTGCTGGTGCGCTACGAGCGCATGCACGAAGACCTGGAGGCCGTCCAGCGAAGGATCCTGCGTTTCGTCGACCGCAGGGTGGACGACAACGCGCTGCGCGACGCCATCGAGCTCGGGCGTTTCCCCAACATGCAGCGTCTCGAGCGAACCGGCTATTTCGAGCAGCAGTATGGCGTCCTGCTGGCCGGCGGCAGCGATGATCCTGACAGCCTCAAGACGCGGCGAGGCAAGGTCGGTGGCTATGTCGACTACCTCGGACCAGAAGACCTCGCCTACTGCCAGCGGCTGCTCGAAGAAACCGGCTATCCACTGATGCAGCGCACCGGCGACGAAGCCTGAGGCAAGGCGATGATCCTCTTCCAGGACCTCGCGGCTCCGGACGCCCGCCGAGCTCTGCGGGCCGCTACCTGGGGCCAGTGTTTCGGCGTCCAGCCGCAGCAGGCGCTGTCGCGCGGCATCGGCCTGCTCTACCTCTACGCGCTCGGCCTATCGCCGGCGGCCATCCTGGTCTTGCTGTCGGCATCGGTCATGATCCGCGGCCTGCTCTCCATTCCTGCGGGCTTTCTGGCGGATCGAATGGGCAAAAAGCGGGTGGGGGTGGCCGGCCAGGGCGCGAGCATCGTCGGCTTCGCTCTGCTCACCTTGGCCGGCGGCGTGCCGGAAGGCTCCCCACGCCTGGTCCTGGTGACCGTCGGGATCCTGCTCTTCGGCACCGGTACCGCCCTGTTTGGCGCCGGCTGGATCGCCCTGCTTAGCCCTCTACTGCCGGCCGACGCTCGCGGTCGGCTGCTCGGCCAGCTGCGCTTCGCCCGCCAGCTGGCGGCCGTCGTCTTCGGCGGGCTGATCGCGCTGTGGATGACAGAGACGACACCGCTCGTCGCCTTCCAGGCTCTGTTTGCCCTACTGACCCTTTGCCTGATGGTCCGTCTCTTCCTGTACCGCACGCTGCCCGAGCTCGAACATACCGGCGGCAGCGCCTCCCGCCTCCTGGAGGCCATCCGGTCGGTGCTGAGCTTGGCGGGCTATCGGCGGACGTGTATGCTGATCTGCGGCATGTTCTTCACCGTCGGCGGCGTTCCGATGCTCTTCGGGCTGCTGGCGATCGAAGTGCTGGGCCTGGGGGACGACGCGGTGTGGTGGCTGGGAGTCGCCATCCTCACCGGACACCTCGTCGGCGCGCTGGCCGGCGGCGCCCTGATCGACGCCACGGGCGGCCGACGCGCCCTCGTCCTCTGTCAGCTGGGGTTCGCTGTCAGTCTCCTCCTGCTGATCGCTCGCGGGCTGCTGCCGGCTCCCATGGGGCTAGCGGTTGGTGCGAGCATCGTCTTCGGCCTGGCGAAGACAACCCTCGAGATCGCCACCGCCACCGAGCTGATCCGCCTGGTCCCGCGACAGGACAAGGCCCTCGCCATCTCCACCTGCATGTCTCTGGTCTACCTGGCCGACAGCCTCGCCGGCCTGACGATCGCGGCGCTGCTGCCGCGTCTGGGCACCGTCAGCTGGAGCCTGCCGGGCGGCCTCGATCCCAGTCCCTATGATCTCGTGCTGGTCGGCCTCATCGGCCTACAGATGCTGCTCGTGGCCCTGACCGCCATCCGGCGCGGCTCCTGACCACCGCTTCAGCTCCGCGAACCGACCAGATCTTCGATCTCCTGCTGCAGCTCACTGCGAGCCGCTTCGTCCTCGGTCAGCTCGAGCGCACGCTGCAGGCTTTCCACCGCCTTCGCTGGCTCGCCGGCATCGCTCAAAGCATCGGCCAGGGCGATGTGGAACTCGGGCTCGTCCGGCATGCGGCGAATCGCTTCGCGCAGGTGCCTGAGCGCTTGCGGGGTCTCACCGGCACGGGCGTGGGTGAGTCCCTTGCGAAAATGGTGGAACGGGTTGCGATCGAGATCGTCCTTCACTCTCCGCAGCAGCGGCTTGGCCTTGTCCTGCTGACCGATCGCCAGGTAGAGGCTGGCCAAGTTGGTACGCGCCGCCGACTCGCTACGGTCGATCTCGAGCGCCCGCAGATGACTGGCTTCGGCGCCCTCGAAGTCACCCTGCTGACGCAGCGCGACCCCTTTGTTGGTCCAGGCATAGCTCAGCTCGCCATCCGCCGCCAGCGCCTGGTCGAGCAGCGCCAGGGACCCGTCGACGTCTCCTGCCGCCAGCGCGTCGACGCCCAAATTGTTGTAGTAGTGGGCCAGAGCCCGCTGATCGCTGATTCGCCTCACCGCGCGATAACGCTGGCGCGCCTCGGGCAGGAAGTCCACCTGCTGGCGACCGTTCTCGACCTCGATCTCGACGATCATGTGCTGATTGCGCACCACGACATTGCCTCGGCGATCCCAGCTGATCACCTCGCCGACTTCCTCGAAGTAGGCGTCGAGGCCGATGTGACGGGCCAGGGCGACGAAGAGAATCGTGAACGACAAGCAGTTGCCGCGCCCGCTCTCGAAGGTCTCGGCGGCGGTCAAGGTGGCGTTGCTGTCGTAGGTGATGCTGAGCCCCTTGCGGCCGAAGAGCGCGTCCATCAGCGCCGTAACCTGATCGCTCGGATTCTGCCGCGGACTGACGTGACGCACCAGGAAGCGCGCCATCCTAGGCGTCAGCTCGAGAATATCGAGAGGTTTGCTGTCGACCGGCTTGTGGGTTGCGCCAGCGGGATCGACCGGCCAAGCCAACAGCCCTATCAAGCAAACTGCCAAGAGTCTGTTCATGGCCCTCATGATATCTCCTGCTCGGGCGGCACGTCTGGTGCCCGACACGATAAGATAACTTCACATACTGAGAGGACGTTCGCCACGACCTCCCGAGACGGCAAGGAGAAGGCCAAAGACATGGCCAAAGAGATGGCCAAGGAGACGCTATGGACCACCGGCTCGACTCGTGCGCTTCGCTTCGGCAGTTGTTGGCATCGGTCTGCTCACGCCTCGCACCGCTCAGCCTCGCGCTGCTCGTCCAGCTCTCGGCGAGCCCTGAAGCCTCGGGCCAGTGCCAAAGCGGAGGCTATGCCGCACCGCGTGTCGTCGCCGCCCCGGGCTTCGGACTGCCGATCGTCAACGGCAGCTCGATTCCCGGCTTTCTGACCCCGGCGCTCGACTACGGTGACGACTTCTTCTTTCACGGCCCGCCAACCTTCCAACCGCTGATTCCGGCCAAGCCGCAGCGGCGAGCCCCCGCCTGCCAGCCCGCCGGCTGCCCCAATCCACCCATCATCATCATTCAGCAACCCGCCGCGAGACGTCCCGCGCCGGAGCCTGTCGCGACCTACGCGCCACCAGTAGCACCGGTAGCGGCGCCGGCTCCGATCCGCAACCCCAATGCCCGCGACACCACGCCGAAGGCTCCCGGGCAGCTCTATCTTTGGATCCAACAGTCCGAGGCCTTCGTCTCCTTGGACGGCCACGACCTGGGCACCGGCGCCGATATCGACGCGCTCGATCTGCCGATCGAGATCTCGTCTGGAGTGCACGTGCTGGTGACCCAGCACCCGGACTACGGTTCGGAGCGCCTGGTCTTCTCCGTGCCCGAGGGCGAGGAGATCCTGGTGGAGATCAACCTGTCCGGCAACCGCAGCGGCCGCAAGGCCCGCATTCGCAACGCCCACGAGATCGCCGCGCGGCTTCCTCGACTCCGGCGCTGACCTGCTCCGCCGCAGACCTGTCGCTCGAGACCTTGGGGCCGTTCAGCTCCGATCGAGGATCTCGAAGCCCATTCCTGCGGCACGCAGGCGCTCCAGCAGACGGTCCCCCATCGCCATCGCCGGCGTGACGACGCCGTAATTCTCCGGCAGCTGGTCGGCATCGAGCGCCAGGCACAGCGCCGACTCCGAGACCATCTTCGAGGTCTCGCCGTAGCCGGGATCGCCGCCGCTGGCCTGCCCAACCAGGCGACGCTCCCCGTCAGTGCCGACGAAGGTGACGCGAAAGTGCGCGCGGGCGCGCTCTTCGGGGGTCGGGCCGGCGCCGGACGGGCGCATCTTGAGCAATAGCTTGCGGGTCGGCGGCAGCTGAGCGAGCCCGAACACCGAGCCGACACCAAAACCCAGAGCGACCAGCTTGGGCAGACTGCCGACCCGCAGATAGTGCCCATAGCGAAACGCCTTGCCGTAGACCGGCAGCGCCCTTGCCGAGCGCAACACCACCTGGGGATCGATCGTCGGCATCGGCGCGACCCAACCCTTGACCGCCGACTCGTAGTGCGGACTCGGCTTCAGGCCCCGCACCGTGCGCCCGGGCGCCAGCGCGCGACGCGGCGGCCGGCCCTGCTTGGTCGACCGGCCCATCGCGTTCACCGCCGACTGCCACGTACCGCCCGAGAACGTGCCGCTGGCCGAAACAAAGCCCTCGAGCTTCACCTTGCCGTCGTCCGCCAGCTCTTGCACCATCATGTAGGCGCCGAGGTCATGGGGAATGCTGTCGAAACCGCAGCAGTTGACGATCCGCAGCTGACGGTCCCGCGCCACTTCGTCATAGCGCGCCAGCAGCCCGTTGACGAACTCTGGCTCGCCGGTGATATCCGCGTAGTGGGTGTGGGTCTCGACGCAAGCTGCTACCAGCGGCTCGCCATACTTCTGGTACGGCCCGACGGTGGTCAGCAGCACGCGGGTCTGGGAGGTCATCGCCTGCAGCGCCTCGCGGTCGCTACTATCGGCAGCGATCACTCCCACGTCGTCGCCGAGGCCGAGATCCGTCCGCACCTGGGCCAGCTTCGCTTCGCTACGGCCTGCGATCGCCCAGGAAAAAGACTCATCGGAGGCCGCCAGGTACTCCGCCACCAGCTTGCCGGTAAAGCCCGTCGCGCCAAACACCACAATGTCATAGGTCCGCTCGTCACTCATGCCTGTCTCCACTCATGCCTATCTTTGAGGTCGGTCCGTAGCTCAGCGCGAGCGCCAGCGCTTGAAACGGTTGATCAATCCATTGGTCGAGGCGTCGTGAGACACCACGCTCGAGTCGTCCGTCAGCTCCGGCAGGATCGCCTTGGCGAGCTGCTTGCCGAGCTCCACGCCCCACTGGTCGAAGCTGTTGATGCCCCACAGCACGCCCTGCACGAAGACCTTGTGCTCGTACAGCGCCAGCAGCTGCCCCAGCGCCTTCGGCGTCAGACGCGGCATCAGGATCGAATTGGTCGGCCGGTTGCCGACGAAGACCTTGTGAGCCGCCAGCTGGTCGACGCGCTCGGGCGCCAGCCCAGCCGCCTCCAGCTCACTGCGGGCTTCCTCTTCGGTCTTGCCGCGCA
Organism: Acidobacteriota bacterium; assembly: GCA_039030415.1. Lineage (GTDB taxonomy): Bacteria > Acidobacteriota > Thermoanaerobaculia > Multivoradales > J023 > JAAELT01. The sequence goes on along the minus strand of JBCCEE010000002.1, from coordinate 7,051 downwards.
TCAGCGCCTCGGTCTGGGCGAAGTAATTGGCCAGCAGGATCTGATGATGGTCACCGAGCGGCTGCTGGGACACGGCGGAGGCGATGAAATCGGCCGGAATTATCTCGGTGCCCTGGTGCAGCAGCTGGTAGAACGCGTGCTGACCGTTGGTGCCGGGCTCGCCGAACACCACCGGGCCGGTCGCTCCTGAGACCGGCGTGCCGTCGAGCCCTACGCCTTTGCCGTTCGACTCCATGTCGAGCTGCTGCAGGTAGGCCGCCAGTCGATGCAGGTATTGATCGTAGGGCAGCACGGCGTGGGCCCGCGCCCCGAAGCCGCGGATGTACCAATAGCCGAGCAGCGCCAGGATCACCGGCATATTCCGCGCCAGCGGTGCGCTACGGAAATGCTCATCCATGGCGTGGGCGCCAGCGAGCAGCTCTTCGAAGCGCTCCATGCCGATCACGCACGCCACCGGCAGACCGATCGCCGACCAGCAGGAATAGCGCCCCCCCACCCAGTTCCAGAACTCGAACATGTTCGCGGGATCGATGCCGAACTCGCTCACCGCATCGGCATTGGTGGAGACCGCCACGAAATGACGCTCCACTGCCGCCTCATCTCCCAGCGCCGAAACCAGCCAAGCGCGCGCCGAGTGGGCGTTGGTCAGGGTCTCCTGAGTGGTGAAGGTCTTGGACGCGATGATGAACAGCGTGGTCTCGGGACGCAGACCCGCGACCGTCTCGGCCAGGTGCACGCCGTCGACATTGGAGACGAAGTGGGCCCTCAGGCCTTCGCGCCAGTAGGGGCGCAGCGCCTCGGCGATCATCAGCGGCCCGAGATCCGAGCCACCGATGCCGATGTTGACGACGTCGGTGATGCGCTCGCCGGTATAGCCCCGCCAGCTGCCGTCTCCCAGGGCATCCGTAAAGTCGCGCATGTGCGCCAGCACCCCGTGCACCGCCGGCATCACGTCCTCGCCGTCGACATGGATCGGACGGTCCGCCGGACTGCGAAGCGCCACATGCAGCACGGCGCGGCCCTCGGTGGCGTTGATCTTCTCGCCACCAAACATGGCGGCGATCGCCGCCGGCACGCCGGCCTCCTCCGCCACTTCGCACAGCAGCTCCAGCGTCTCGGTCGTGATCAGGTTCTTCGAGTAGTCGAGGAGAAAGTCATCGAGCTCGATCGAGAAGCGCTCGAAGCGGTCAGGGTCCTCCTCGAACAGCTGGCGCATGTGAGCGTCGCCAAGGGATTCGCGGTGTTGTTGCAAGCGTTGGATAGCGGTCATCATGGTTCAACCAGCTCTCGATTTTTGGGGGGCTGTGAGAGTTTGCTAGCTCTGCGGCTGCGAGGCAACCCCCGGCAGCCGACGGTGGAACACCAGCTCGTGGTCGAGCAGGTCGGGATGGAAGATCTCGATGAGATCGGCGAGCACGAGATCGGGGCGGGCGGTACCGGCTTCCCAGTAGTCGCTCGCGCCGTGGGCGTTGCGGCGCGCGTCACTATTGAAGACCCGCCCCTCACGAAACGCCCGAGTGGCGGCGAAGCGCTCATCGAAAGCGGCGATCTCATCCAGGGATGCCACGGTGCCGGGCTGCACCCAGAAGTCGGCATCCAGCACCCGCTCGTAGACGCTTTCGAGAGGTAGCGCCAGGCTGCCGGTCGCCGTATCTTCAGCCCATAGGAAGCGGGCGCCAGCATCGTGCAGCATGCGGGCGATGAAACTTTGGCCGCCGGGCATATACCAAATGTCCCCCAGCGGTGCGCTGGTGAACACCGTTGGGCGTGCCTGGTCCGCCACCGATTCGGCGACCCGCGCAGCGAGCTCGGCATAGGTGCCAGCCACTTCGGCAAAACCCTGCTCGGCGACGCGCTCGCGATTGAAAAACAGCGCCGTGAACTTGATCCACTCGGCGCGACCGAGCGCCGTCGTCTCGAGGAACGACGGCACCAGGGCGGTCGGCACGCCGAGCTCGCTCAGCTTGGAGAGCAAGCCGGTTGCCCCCTCCCCCAGACTGTCCGCCAGCAGCAGGCCCGGCTGACTCGCCGCCACCAGCTCGAGATTGATCGTCGACCCGCTACCGATCTCCACCATCACCCCGGCGTCGATCCGCTGACGCACCGGCGGTGACTGGATGTAGTCGAATTCATGATGCCCGATCAACTGGTCGACCAGCCCGAGCCGCACCAGATGCGGAACTTCCGTGGTCGACGTCGTGATCACCGAGCGCACCGGAATCTCGAAGCTCTCGACGCCCTCGAATCCCTCGGGACGCGGCGTGCCGCACTGCACCAGGAGATAGCGCAGCCCCGCGTCGGCCCCCTGCCACGGCTCGCGGATCGTCACCACCTTGTAATGACGGTGGTACTCGACCGAAAACTGCCTGGCATGCTCGACGCGGACGCGATCCGGAAAATAGTCGACTTCAGGGTCGAAGGATTCGACGCAGTCCCTTGGGTTGCCCGACGCTTCGGCATCGATCGGCTCGCTCGGATCGAGTAGAGGATCCGGAGCCACGACCGCCCACGGCTCCCGTCCCATATCCGGCCCGGTCTCGCGTTCCGGCTCCGCCGCGCCACAGCCCAGCACCAAAAGCCCTAGCGCGCCCCACGCCACCCTCGCTAAACCCGCTACGTGGGCGGCCGTACCGCGCCCGGTTCGCCAAGCCGAGATCACCACCAAATCCGCTACCATAAGCTGACAACCACCCTCGAGAAAGGATCGTGATGACTTCGAAGCTCTCGTCCGTCCACCGCTCGCTCCTCGCCGTTTGCGTTCTTCTGATTGCCGCACCCGCCGGCGGGGATCCGGCGGAGCTCGAAGTTTATCCCGCCGAGCTGGCCGCAACCGCCACCGAGCTGCGCGACAAGGCGCTGACCGATTCTGACGCCTACGGCTTCGTCGCCGAGCTCACCACCAAGATCGGCCCGCGGCCGGCCGGTTCGGTCAATGATCGACGGGCGGTGGCCTGGGCGGTCGAGCGCCTCGAGAGCTACGGTCTCGAAGTCACCACCGAACCGGTGCAGGTCCCGCACTGGGTACGCGGCACGGCCGACGGGCGCATCACCGCCCCTTACCCGCAGCCCGTCCATCTCGTGGCGCTCGGCGGCAGCGTCGGCACGCCCGAGGGCGGCATTGAAGCGGAGGTCATCGAAGTCGAAGGCATCGAAGCGCTGGAGGCGCTCGAGCCCGGCGCGGTCGAAGGCAAGATCGTCTTCTTCAACCGCCGCATGCAGCGCCTCCCGCACGGCGCCGGCTACCGCACCGCCGTCCAGGCGCGCGTCGGCGGCCCGACCGCGGCGGCTCCACTCGGCGCCGTCGCCGTGGTGGTGCGCTCAGTCGGCACCTCGAACCACCGCTTTGGCCACACCGGCGGCACCCGCTACGCCGACGGCGTGCGCAAGATTCCCGCCGCCGCCCTCTCCAATCCCGACGCCGATCTGCTGGCAGCCCAGATCGCCAGCGGCGAGCCGGTGCGCTTCCACCTCGACATGACCTGCCGCAACCTGCCGGACGAGATGTCCGCCAACGTGCTGGGCGAGATCAAAGGACGCGAGAAGCCGGAAGAGATCGTGGTGCTCGCCGCCCACCTCGACTCCTGGGATCTCGGCACCGGCGCCGTCGACGACGGCGCGGGATGCGCCATCGTCAGCGAAGCGGCGCGCATGATCGCCGCTATGGCGCAGGCGCCGCGCCGCACGATCCGGGTCTTCCTGGCCGCCAACGAAGAGTTCGGGCTGAGCGGCGCCCGCGTCTACGGCGAGCTCCATGCCGACGAGCTCGCCCTGCACACCGCGGCTATCGAGGCCGACTTCGGCGTCGGCAAGGTGTCGGTGCTGCGCTCGCGCGTCGAGCCGGACCGCATGCCCTGGGTGCGCGACCTCGAGCGCCTGCTCGCACCGCTCGGTATCAGCCACATCGACATGCCGGCCTTCGGCGGCGCCGACCTGCGCCCCCTGGTGCCGGCTCGCGTGCCGTTCTTCGACCTGCCGCAGGACGACACACTCTATTTCGACTACCACCACAACGCCGACGACACCCTCGACAAGCTCAGCCCCGAGGACCTCAAGCAGAACGTCGCCGCCTACGTCACCCTCGCCTACCTGCTGGCCGAGACCGACTACGACCTCGGTCGAGCTCCGGCGAGAGAGGGATCTTAGCCTACGGCTCGCGATCATTTGCCTGAGGGCGCCAGAGCCATGCCTCTCAATTGAGCGGCGTACGCTCTTTGGAGAGTTTCCGTCTCCACATTCCCTCCCATGGACTGGTTTCCTCTGCTTACGAGAGGAATCTACATTAGACTATATCCAGAACTTCTCGCTGTTGGACAGAATCGCCATGCCAAACACCAGCTCCCCTTCGTCCCTTCGTCGACGTCAGCGTGCCCCCAAGACGCGCATTGCTAAAATGGTCACCCAGCGCATTCGACAGCGCGACGCTCTGGTGTCTTCGATTCAAGTCTTCAGTGACGATGTAGCCACCGCTCTGGAAGCACGATTCATCCCTGCTCTGCGCACGGGCGAGACGATACCGGACCATCGCCAGACACTGCGGCTCGCCGCCCGTAGCATCGACCAGGCCTGTGATGAGCTGGTCGAGCTCGACGAGCAGCACGCCTCGGCGATCTCGGAGCAAGATCACCTCGGGGCAGAGGTGGAATGGACCTCCAAGAAGGAGCTCTATCCGCAAGCATCTGGCGTACGTCGCGCTATCAACGCCGCGGTTGGTTTCGAGACCGGCTTCAAGCTGCACAGCTTCAGTGGACCCACGCCTCGCGCCACGGCCCCGTTGCGTCAACAGGTGAGCGAAACGATCCGTCGCCTGGGCGATGTCGATTCGCGTTTGCTGATTGCACGCCCCGGTGAGATCGTCGACGTCGACCACTGGCTCGAACGTCTCAGTGAGCCCTTCAGGCGCCTCGCATCGTTAGATCATCAGCTCGTCGAGGCTACCGAAAGGCTCGCCAGCCTAAGCCACGAGCGCGAAACGGCGATGAGCCACTTCGATAGACTCTACGCCAACACTCTGCAGTTGGTGACCGCCCTCTTTCGCTTCGCGGGCCTGAGCGACAGAGTCATCCGCAAGCTCCGTCCCTACGTCCAGCGGCGTCGCCTCAGCCGCGAGGCGCGCCAGAAGCGCCGAGCGCGGGCAACCGATGCGTCGACCATTTCGGACGCCAAAGTCCTCGACGCAAGTGATGCGCCAGCGAGCTCAGACGCCAAAACCCTCGACGCAAGTGTTGCGTCGGCCATTTCGGACGCCAAAATCTTCGACGCAAGTGTTGTGTCGGCCAGCTCGGATGCCAAAATCGTTAACGCAAGTGTTGCGTCAGCGAGCTCGGACGCCGAAGCTCCCGACACAACTCCTAAAGACGCGGCCCCAGCCGCTGACTAGGCCAACTCTGGCCCAATCACCACCTCCCCGCCGCTGATCCGAGCGCGATCTCGGCGCGAAGACGCGTCTCCAGCCTTGCGAAGCAGGGCAATTTCGCTTGGACAACACGCTTTGCACGTCGGTTGTTGCTGGTTCTCAGCTAGATAACACGATTGCAAAAACGATCACGTCGCCTCGCAACTAAATTGAGGCTCGAGGTCGGCAAGGGCGAAGCCTGAGGTTTTTCCAGCTCTGATTACGCTGTTTCCATTGAAGGATTGGGAGTGTACCGATGCCCGGACAAGAGACTAGCTCGGGCAAGTAATGAAGGACACCGAGAATATGCCGCTTCGTCTCTGGGACTACTTCGACCGCGAGTCCTGAGCGGCCAAGCTGCAAGCAGCAGTTGCCGCACTGTTGAGAAAAGATATAAGCCTGCGAATCTTCTATGGAAGCTACTTGCCCACGAGCTGAGTCGAAAGATCGTCGGGGTTCGATCACCTACCTCTGGGCCCGGGCTCTCGGACTCCTCTCGAGCTGTCTCTTGCTCTACTGCAACAGCAGTCACTCAGCAGAGACTCCGGGCTCGGCGCTGATTCAGGAGTTGCGTGACTACTATCCAACCTGGCGACCAACCCTTGGCCGATTGTCTTGGCAAACAGACTCCATTCCCTGCCAACCCTTCAACTCCGAGGCGACAGGGCTATCGCGCCTCGTCTGTAGACAGGTCGAGAACCCACGACGCAAGCTTCCCAAGCACCTACGACTGAAGTTACGAGCTCTTACCGCTGGGTCACGAGATCCATCGGCTGTACACGCCCTAGGCCTTTGGCATTTTTCTCATTACCGCCCGGGACGTCCCAGAACCCTGGAACGCACGAAAGCTGCTCTGAAACACGCCATTTCGATCGCGCCAAAGCAACAAGAGCTGTGGGTTGACCTTGCCGTCCTTCACCTCGCCGAAGCGGCTGAGTCTGAGAACCCCCGGGCCCTGATCAAAGCCCTCACCGCCACGGAGCGGGCGGCATCCTTAGCGCCTGAAAGCCTGGCAATCCGTTGCAATCGGGCACTGATCTTCGAGTACCTATTCCTACGTCATCAAGCTCATAGTGCCAGGCAGCAATGTAGCGAAGCAGCGGGTCAGCGCCCTGCCGGTGAGCCAGCCTTTTTGAGAGACGTCGCGATCGAGAGCTCTCAGGAGCTCCGAGAACGCATCTTCGAAACCGCGCTGCCTGAATGGGGTCAAGCTCTTCTGGATGCCCAGCCAGATCTAGCCAGCTCGAGGCTCGAGGCCGCAATCATCACAAGCCAGGCTCTGGCGCGAGCTACCTCTGACTACTCTGCTCTCAGCGCCGCCCTGACTATCTCGCGGGCGGCCCGTCATCAGGCTCGAAGTCTTGCCCTTGGGCATATCGCATACCGAGAAGGTCGCAAAGCCCTGAGCACGATGAACAATGCTAGAGCCTTGGAGGCTCTCAATCAGGCTGTTCGCCACTTGAGGGGCGGAGCGAGTCCCTTCGCAGCTTGGGCCGAGCTCAGTCTCGCCGCTGTAGAGGCCCGTCTGGGACTCTACTCTCAGGCCCAAAATCGGTGCCATCGACTTCGCAAGATACCTGACTTCGAGGACTTCCCGATTCTGGCGCTCCTGATCGATTGGACCGAAGCTTGGATTCAGGCGAGGCAGGGCAACTTCGG
>JBCCEE010000001.1:0-82420 GCA_039030415.1 Acidobacteriota bacterium | reverse complement strand
TGGTGGAGCAGAAGGGACTCGAACCCTCGACCCCCACGATGCGAACGTGGTGCTCTCCCAGCTGAGCTACTGCCCCGTCGAAGGGCGATGATTGTAGCCGCAAGACCGCGCCATGGCAACCTTCATCACGCCGGCTGCTCGCGGGTGCCGGTTACCGGCATCGACTCGGGAGCGGACGACTCGGCTTCCTCGCTCGCCTGGGCGCCGACGAGATCCATCAGCATCAACCCCTGGCTCTGGCGGGTGCGCTCGGCGACGATCTGGCCGCGCAGATCCTCGAGACCGTCCGCGAGATGGTTGGGCAAGGGGTGCAGGAGCTGCCAGTGGTGGTGCTCGTAGAGATCGAAGACGCGGCTGATCTCGAGCTGGTAGGGATCGCAGGACAGCAGGTAGCCTTCGTTGTCGCCGCTGGAGTCGCTCAGGATGTTGGCTTCGAGTAGCGGCGCCAGGATGGCGCTGACGGCCTCCGCGTTGAGCTGCAGACGCTCGGCCAACAGCTCGTGCGGCGTCACCGGCTGACCCGAGCGGAAGCGCTCGGTGATCACGATGAGCGCGGTGACGGCGACCCAGCTGCCCTCGAGCGGCGCTGCCGGTCGCCTGCGAATCGACATGTAGTCGGCATGCTGCAGGCTGTAAGCGACCTCGCTGCCGAGCAGGACGATCAACCAGGTGATCTGGATCGAGATCATGAACAGCAGCAGGAAACCGAAGCCGCCGTAGATCAGCGACACGTTGCGCACCTGGTCGACATAAATGCCGAATCCAAAGCCCAGGAGCTCGAGCATCAGGGCGGCGGTGAGGCCGCCGGCGAAGGCGCTGCGGAAGCGCACCGTGGTGTATGGCACCAGCCAATACAGCATGGTCAAGCCGAGCAGCTTGACGATGAACGGGATCAGCTGCACCGGCGCCGAGCTGACGAGGCCCTCCAGAGCCGGCTGCTGCTTGAGGTAGAAGAGCAGCGAGTAGGTGGCGCCGATCACCAGCGGGCCCCAGAACAGCACCAGCGTGAACGATAGCAGGCGACTGCGCGCCGGGCGCTGTCGCGGCACGTTCCAGATGCGGTTGATGGTCGCTTCGATGTTGGTGAACACCGCCATCGAAGACAGGATGAAGATTGCGAAGCCGATGCCGCGGATCGCCTCGGCCTGGCGCAGAAAGCCCTCGAGGGTCGCGACGACGGTCTCTTCGGAGTAGGGCAGGATCTGGCTGAAGAGCTCGATCATGCCCTCCTGCCGGTCGTCGAACCAGCGGGCGCCGAGGAAGGACAGCGCGGCGAGCAGCGGCACCAGCGAGACGATGGTGATGAAGGCCAGCGCCGCCGCCTGCTGATTGAGGTTGTCCGCGCGGGCCTTGCGGACCGAAAGGGCCAGGAAGCGATAGATCCTGCGCGGCAGCGACAACGTATCCGGTGCCGTCGGCGTTGCGAAACGCTGACGGATACGTGCCAGTAGGGTATCGTTGTCGTGCACGTGGGTAGACCCGACGGTTGCGGTGGCAGCTGCCGATGCATCCGGGGCCGCCGTATCGCAGTTTACCATCCCCCTTTGCGTTACCGCCCTGCCCTTCGCGACGCGCTGGCTCATGCTTCGGCCGTGAAGCGTCGGGAAGGAGCGGACGCCAACCTATCGAAAGTGTAGAATAACTCACTTGGCACCTCTCGCCGGAGGCGCACCCATTGCAGTTAGGAGGATTCATCATGAGTGAGCAGACTGCAGACGATCAAATCGCAGAAGAGCACGACTCCCAGAACGCTAGCGAAGGCTCGAGCAACGACAACGTCCGCGCCATCAACGACGCCAAGCAGCGCGTCCAGGCCGCGGTCGGCCAGGCGCGCGAGCGTTTCCAGCACGCGGCGGCCGATGTGGGCGACCGCTTCCAGCAGGCTTCCGCCACCGCTCAGGAGCGGTCGCATCAGGCCCGCGAGGCGGCCCGTGCGCGCTACCAAGCGACCTCGGAGCAGCTTCAGGACGGCTACACGCGAGTGCGTAAGGACGTCGACCAGTACGCTGGTGATGTCAACGACTTCGTGCGGCACAAGCCGGGCACCGCGGTGTTGATCGCGGCGCTGGCCGGGTTCCTGCTCGGCCTGTTGTTCCGGCCCCGCCACGATTGATCCACCGGTCTCCTGGTCGCAGGTCGTAGGCGGCCAGGAGTCCGTTTTGGATGACCGAAAGATCTGCAGACTCGGCCGAGACCCGCTACCATCAGCGGGTTGCGAGCGCCGAGCCTGAAGCTACCCCTGTGACGGGACCCTGGAACTGAGCGCGGAGACGGAATCATGGATGGTGAGCCAAAGAAGTCCCTGGCGGACGACATCCTCGACGAGCTGCTGCCCGAGAGTTTGGAGTGGCGTGAGAAGGTGGTGGCCTACCCACTGACGGCGATGGTGCTGTCCGGACTGGGAGGCTTCGTGCTCGCCCGGCGGCACGGCTCGTCGATCATCGACGCGCTGGCCAGCTTCGCCTCGAACGAGGTCGATCGCAACATTTCCCATTTCCTGGGAGAGGACCGCGGCGAGTAGCGGATCGAGGGGTGCCTCCGGACCTGAAGTAGCTCTTTCTTGCGACAGATCCTCCATATCTCTGACATTCACTTCGGCCCGCCCCACCGTCACGAGGTGTCGGAGGCAGTGCTGCAGCTGATCTCGCGGCGACGGCCGGATCTGGTCGTGATCTCGGGCGACCTGACCCAGCGTGCCAGGCCGGAGCAGTTCGCCGAGGCGAGAGCCTTCGTCGACCGCATCGAAGTGCCGTCGATCGTCGTGCCCGGCAATCACGACGTGCCGATGTACCGCGTCTGGGAGCGGGTCGGCGCGCCGTTTGGCGCCTACCGTCGGCACTTCGCCGAAGATCTCGAGCCGACCTATCAGGACGACGAGATGGCGGTGATCGGCGTCAACACGGCGTTCAACTGGACGATCAAGGACGGGCGGGTAACGCGGGCCGGCCTGCGTCGCCTGGAGCAGCAGTTGGCCGCCGTGCCGGCCGGGGTCGCTAGGATCGTGGTCGCGCACCATCAGCTGGTGCCGCCGCCGCGGTTCGACACCCAGAGGGTGCTCGAGAACGCTCATCAGGTGGTGGCGCTGCTGAAGCGCGCCGGCGTCGAGATGGTGCTGTCGGGTCACCTGCACCAGAGCTGGATCGGCAGCACCGAGGCTTACTACCCGTCCGGAGAGCGGCCGGTGCTGCTAGTGCATTCGGGAACGTCGACGTCGAGTCGCGGTCGCGGCTGCGAGCGTCGCCGCAATACTTGCTATTGGATTGTGCTGCGGGAGCACGAGATCGAGTTTTCGAATCTGGCGTGGGATGCGGACGACGAGCAGTTCCTGGAGCAGAGTCGCCATCTCTTTCCGCGCCGCAACCAGCAGACCTACGCGCTGCAGGCTTCGTGAGAGCCCGAGCGAGCGTGGGTTGCCGAGATCACGAACGATGAGCACGAGTCCAGCGACGATCAAACCGGTCCCCGCAGCGGGGTGGCGCAGCGAGCTCGACGAGCTGCGCGGCATGCTGCCGCAGCCGAAGGTGCGGAAGCATGCCAACGGCCTGACGGTATGCGTGGTGGAGAACCGGCGGGTGCCGGTGGTCGCCACGGCGGTGATCTACGGCGCCGGCGCGCGAGATGAAACGCCCGGCCGTGGTGGGGTCGCGCACTTCCTCGAGCACATGATGTTCAAGGGATCGGAGCGCTACGGGCCCGGCGAGATCGATCATCTGACGCGCGCCCTCGGAGGCTCGAACAACGCTTTCACCAGCCACGACTCGACGGTGTATTACTTCACCTTCGCCTCCGATCGCTGGCGGCAGGCGGTCGATATCGAGGTCGATCGCATGGCCGGGCTGCTGCTCGATCCCGCGGAGGTGCAGAGCGAGCGGCAGGTCATCTTGGAAGAGATCTCGATGTATGAGGGCGAGCCCTGGGATGCTCTGGATCGCGAGGTGACGGCGCGGCTCTACGACCCGCACCCCTATGGCCGGCCGGTGCTGGGGACCCGCGACGACCTCGCCGCCGTCGACGAGACGGTGCTGCGCTCGTTCCACCAGCGGTACTACTGCCCCTCGAATGCGGTGCTGGTGATCGCCGGCGACGTCGAAGCGTCGGTCGACGAGCTGGTCGAGGAGGCCTTTGCCGGGCTCGACGGCGGTGCGGTGGAGCGACCGGCCGTCGCGAGGCGTAGCGAATCCCTCGGCTTGAGGCGTCTCGAGCGGCGTCAGGGGGAGGTGTCGCGCATGCTCTTGACCCTGCCGGCGCCGTCAGCTTCCGACAGCGATCACCCCAAGCTGATGCTGCTGAGCTCGATCCTCGGCTCCGGCCGCTCGAGTCGGCTGCACCGGGCGCTGGTCGATGAGGGCCAGCTCTGCCTTTGGGTGTCGGCAGACATTCAAGAGTCGATCGACCCCGGCACGCTGGCGGTGGCGCTCGAGGTCGTGCCCGGGGTGGAGCCGGCGCGGGTCGAAGCCGAGGTGCTGCGCCAGATCGAGCGTCTGCGGCGCGAGGGGCCGTCCGCCGACGAGGTGGCGCGTGCCCAGCGCATGATCACGGCGGATTGGGTCTTCGGTCACGAGAAGGTTTTTCAGCAGGCGTTCCTGGCCGGCAATGCGCTGGCGCTGTTCGACCTGGAGCATCCCTGGCGGTACTTCGAGCATTTGCTGTCGGCCGACGCCGAAGGGCTCTCGGCAGCGGCCGAGGCCTATCTGAGGCCCGAGGTCGGAGGCGTGCTCGGCTGGTCGCTAGCGGCTGACTGAGACCTGTCTGCTATGAGACCTGACGCCGTGAGGCCCCGTTTGACGTTTCGCACTCGCCGCGTGGGCGGCGTGCCGATTGTGGCGGCGCGGGTTTTCCTGCGCGGCGGGCTGAGGCTGGAGGAGATCCCCGGGCAGTCGTACGTCACGGGTCGACTGCTGGTCGAGGGCAGTCGCGCGCGCAGCTGGGAGAGGATTGCGGTCGAAGCGGAAGATCGCGGCATCCTGGTGCAGTCCTTCGGCACGATCGAGACGGTATGCGTGTCGATCGAAGCCCTGGCGAAGGATTGGGAGCTCGCCTTGGCTTGGTTGGCGGAGCTGGTGCTCGAGCCGACCTTCCCGGAGGATCGCCTGGAGTGGATCCGTCGGCAGGCCGCGGCCGAGCTCGAAAGCCTGCTCGATCAGCCGGAGGCGCGTGCGGGACGCAAGTTCCTCGAGCAGCTGTATCTGCCGCACCCCTACGCCCGCCCGCTGCAGGGCGAGGCCGCCGGTTTGGCCGGCCTGACACCAGCAGACTGTGCTGCGTTTCACCGCCGCGCGTTGGGGTGGGGAGGCACTATCGTAGTCACCGGCGAGATCGACGAGGCTGCGATCGAGCAGCGTTTGGAAGCGCTGTTCGGGGGTGACGCTACCGTCGCGCCGCTGCCGGAGGTGCCGCAGCCGCAGGGGGCGGCGCCGACGCGCTTGGATGTACCGGCGGGTGAAGCCGATCAGGCCCATCTCTTCGCTGGCCATCTGAGCCTGCCGCGGGCGCATCCCGACATGCCGGCGCTGGAGGTGGTGGGGGTGGTGCTGGGCTCGGGCGCGGGCATGAGCGGACGCCTGCCGGAGCGGATCCGTGAGCAGGAGGGGCTGGCCTATGCGAGCGATATCAACGTCGCGTCGGGGGCGGGGCTGGACGCTGGCCGGCTGGTGGCCTATGTCGGCACCGCGCCGTCGAATCTCGAGCCGGCCGAGCGCGCGATCCGCGAGGAGCTGGAGCGTCTGCTCGAAGACGGCATCAGCTCGGAAGAGCTGGACGACGCCCGCGCTTATCTCATCGGGCGCGACCCGTTCCGCCGCGAGACGGCACGCCAGTGGGCCGGGCTACTCGCCGAGTCCGAGCTCTACGGCCTGCCACTGGATCGACCGGAGTGGGTCGCCGAAGTGCTCGAGGCGATGACCCGGGCGGATGTCGAGGCGGCGGCCCGTCGATGGATCCGCGTCGACGAGCTCAAAGTCACCATCGGCCACCCGATTCAGCGCTGAGCTCCGCAGCCCGTCAAACACGGCCGTCAATCGAACGTTTTTTCCAGGCAACAGAGCTCTGATTCGTCGCTGATGTTCTGACCTCACCCTGTGAAAAAGGGGGACCGAGGGGGATTTCTGGAGGCTCGGTAGCCATCGGAGAGAATCCCCCCTAACCCCCCTTTGCCAAAGGGGGGAACCAGAATTCTGACGGGTTGGGCGAGTCGCGGGGTCAGGCGTCCAGGGCGCAGCCTTCCACTTCGCAGTCGTGGTTGATCGCGTCGTCGAGGCCCTGTTCCATGAACTGTTGGGCCTTGTCGCGGCTGTAGTCGAGCACCTCGAGCACGTCCCACAGCGGCTTTTTGGGGCGATAGCAGTGGGCCGTGATCCGCAGATTGTCGCGCGGCTGCTTGCGGCGATCTCCGGTGTGGATTCCCTGCCTCAGGGTACGCAGCTCGAGCCCCTTCATCTGCAGGTAAGTGAGGCGGTTGAAGGTGTCGAAGGTGCTCGGAATCTCCGGCGGATCGATGTTGTCGAGCCGCGGCCTCAGGTAGACGACGTGCAGCACGAGCTTCTTGGCGCCGAGCTTGAGCGCCGCGTCGATCGCTGGCTGAATCGGCGTTGGCGAGGCGATTCCACCGCCGGCAATCGGGTGGCCATTGATGATCGGCCTCGGAAACAGTGCGAAGATCGCTAGGGATGCCAGGATCTGCTGGTAGGTGAGATCTGCTTGATCGAAGACTGCCGGCTCGCCGTTGACCCAGTCGGTGGCGACGATTCGCAGCTCGCTCCCCGAGCTCCGCAGGAGGTGGAGATCGACATGCTTCTCGAGCAGCTTCTCGAGCGGAGACGTGTCGATGAAGTCCGAAACGTTCGGCAGCTCGAGCAGCCGACGCGACAGCGGCTTGTCACCTTTCGCGAGAACGCCGAGGCGGGATAGCAGCTGACTCGAGAGGTAGCCGGCGTCGTTGGCCAGGTCGACGAAGGGCTTGAGCGGCTGGCGCAGCAGCGTCCGCGGGTCGAAGAAGCTGCGCGGGTCCATGCGAAGCCGGTAGACGCCGTTGCGGCGCGGCAGGCCCATGCGGGTCAGCAGGTCGTCGGGGCCGGTGATCTCGTCGAGCCAGAGGCGCTCCAGGTAGTCGAGGGTCGCGGCGTTGCTGCCGGCCTTGCATGAGGCCATGATCGCGATGTTGAAGGCGCTGAAGACCGTGCCGGCATAGATCTGGGGATCGATCACCTGACCGCCGTTGTGCTTGACACCCACCTGCAGCAGGCCCTTCATCACGCCGATGCCGTAGCACGACGAGGCGCCGAAGCCCGAGCCGGTCAAGACCAGGGCGTGAACCGTGTCATCGCTCTTCGGCGGCTCTTCGGCGGTGCCGGGCGCGGAGGTCTTGGGTTGAAGTCCTGATTGCAAAGCCACTTACCAGGTCACCGCGACGTGACCCAAGGCGCGACGCGCCAGCAGATCGCCGCCGAAAATCTCGAAGTGCGAGCTGTCGAGGAGGTTGCTGACGTCGATCCCGAGGCGCCAGCGGTCGTTCAGCCGGTAGCCGACGTTGAAGTCGACGACGTCATAGGAAGGCACCGGGCCCAGGTACAGACCGGAGCTCCACTCGAAGGACTCGGAGTAGCGGTAGTTGAGGCTCGCGGCGAGCCGTTCGTCGGTGTAGGTCAAACCGAGGTTGAATTTGTTGCTCGGGTTGTTGGGCAGCACCGGGTCGTCCGGCAGCTGGCGATCGACGTCGAAATCGAAGTAGGCGTAGCCGGCGTCCAGCGACCAGCGGGAGTCGATGGCGAAGTCGAGACCGATCTCCAGGCCGCGCGCTTTGACCCGTGCGAAGTTGGTGTGCGAGAGCGCGGTGAAGATGGGCGAGCCGCCCGGAGCGTTCGAGAGGATGCCGAAGAGGTCGGGCGGCAGCGCACCCGCCAAAGCCTGCAGCAGCAGCGTAGCGAACGGTTCGGCGAGCTCCGCCGGCGGGCGATAGGCCGGAAAGTTGTCGTGGATCGCGCCGCCCAGGGTGGCGTTGTTGAAACCGATCAGATCGGTGATGAAGTTCTCGATGCGGTTGTCGTAGAGATCGACGGTGAGGAACGCCCGGTCGTTCAGCACGCCGGAGTAGCCGAGCTCGATGCTGCGCACCTCTTCGACCTCGAGGTCTTCATTGCCGACCGCCAGCACCGGAACCTGCTCGAAGCCGCAGCGCGTGCCACCCAGGGTGCAGAAGGCCTCGAAGGGGGACAGATCTACCGGCGGCGCGATCGGCGCGGCCTGGAAGAATTCGGCGTAGTTCGGGGTCTGGAAGGCCTCGCTATAGGCGAGGCGCAGTGTGTTCTGGGAATTCAGGGCGTAGACCAGCGATCCCCGTGGCGAGAATCGCGAGCTGTGCAGCGAGCTGTCGTCCCAGCGAGCGGCTAGGAGGGCGGTGAGCCGGTCGCCCAGCTTGAAGTCGATCTGGCCGAAGACCGCCTGAAAGTCCGCCTCCAGGGGCTCGAACGACAGCGTCTGGACGCCCCGCGGGTCGGCGGTGTCGACGGTCTCGTCGATGTAGGACACACCGCCGATGAGGGTGCCACGACCGTCTCCGAAGCCGGTGTTGCCCTGGATCTCGAGACTGAGCTTGTCCTCGTCGAGGAAGGTCGTCGTGCCGGCGCTGAGCAAGAGCTGATCGGCCGCGTCGCGGGCGGTCAGATAGGCCAGGACGTTCCAGTGGCGGGTGTTGTAGTTGGCGCGGATCCAGGGGCGCTCGACGTCGGTCATCTGGGTGCGTCCCACGCCGGCGGCGATCACGGGGCCCTCGAGGTAGCTGGTGCCGGCTTCGACGGTCAGCACGTCGCGATCTCGGAAGTAGTGATCGAGCCGCAGCGACGCGCTCCACAGCTGATCCCGATCGAGCCTGAGGGGTACCGCCTCGAGCAGGACGCAGTCGGCTTGCCCGGTCACGGTGCAAGGCACCGAGTACTCGACCCCGGTGTTGCGCGAGCGCGCGAAGTCGTCGCTTTCAGCGAAGCTGCCCAAGACTTTCAAGAAGGTTGCCGGACCGAGGGCATCGGCATGGCGCAGATCGACCTTGAAGCTGCTCAGCTCGCCTGCGGTGAGCCGCAGCTGACCGCCCTGGCTGTCGCGAGGCGCCTTGGTGGTCATGTTCAGCACGCCATTGAAGGCGTCGGCTCCGTAGAGCGCCGAGCCCGGGCCGCGCACCAGCTCGATGCTCTCGAGGTCGTCGAGCGGAAACGAGGTCGCGCCCCATTCCTGAACGCCGAGCGACGGTAGCGCGACATCGCGACCGTCGATCAAGGTCAGCACTCGGCGACCCAGGGACGTGTTGAAGCCGCGGACATTGAGTTTGAAGTCGTAGAGACCGCTCTGCGCGAGCTCGGCTCCGGGCGTGAACTCGAGCAGTTTGGGCAGTTGGCCGCTGGCGCTGTCGCGCTCGATCTCGGCTTCCTGAACCAGGGTGACCGCAGCCGGAGCCTCGACGATCCGTTGAGCTCTGCGGCTGGCGGAGCGGACCGTGATCTCGTCCATAAAGCTAGTTTCGGTTGGCGGCGCTTCATCGGAGGGTGCGGGAGCCTCGGCGTCGTCGGTCGCCGGCGGTTCCTGCGCTGGGGTACTGTCGGGACTGTCTGCCGAGATGGGACCGTCTGGCGAGGCGGGACCGTCTGCCGAGGCATTACTGTCAGCCCAGGCGGTACTGTCGACCCAGACCGCCGCGCAGGCCCACATCGCCAGGAGGATCCAGCACCAACGTCGCCGAATCAATCGCCGGACTCCGGAAGGGTTGCGGGTCTCTTGGCGTACTGAACACGCTGCATGCTTTGCTTGCGTCACGGGTACTCCTCGCGACTGCCTGTTTTGACCCAGTTGGGCAGTTTTTCGGGGTCGGTCCAGTCGGGAAATCTTCGCCAGTTGGCGAGGGTTCCGAGTTGGAAACTGTATGTGTCCATGAAATGAATTGCCATGACCGTCTTGAGGATCTCACGCCGCGAGATCAATAGCTCGCGAGCCGCGCGTCCATTGGAGAGCAGGTTGGCGAGCCTAACGAATGTGAAGATCGGCTCCAACTGGGAGGATCCAAAGGGAAGGTCGCGCAGGATCTTGCGCACCGGGCCGAACAGCCTATCGGTCAGTCCGAATGAGGCGCGATCGGCGATCTCGAAGCCCCACTCAATCGGATTCAGGGGAACTCGGACGAACGAGTTTGGCTGGTTGGCGGTGAAGTGGTTGTAGAGGCGGACATCTCCGCTGGCGTGCACGTCGAAGTGAAACGACATGAATGCCGGCCCGAGGCCCTCTGGACCGTAGGCCAGGAAGGTGTCGGGATCGCTCGGTTTGATAAAACTGTAGCCCCAGCCATAGCGACCGACGACTTTGTCTTCGGGGTTGGGATTGTTGGGGTTGAGCTCCTCGAGCTTATCGGGATCGCTTTCGTCGATGATGAAGTCGGGGCTGATGATCACCTGCGCGACCGCGCGGAAGGGGAGACCCAGCTGAGCTCCGGAAGTGAAGGGCGGAAAATTCAGGGTGAAGTCGAAGATGTTGACGTCCAGAATCACCCAGTCATAGACGTGCTCGTGCTCGTCGTTGTGGAGACCGTGGATCTGTCGCACGTCGACGATCTCGGTCTGGTGATTGGTGGGGAATTTCCCCATGTAGCCGCTCTTGTTCAGCTTGAAGAACTTCTGCCGGTAGCCCCAGCCGCGTTGCTCGGAAGGGCTCGATGTCCCCATGCTCAGAGGACGCAAGTAGAAGGGCGGTTCTTTCTCCGGTACCGAAGGGATGAATTTGGGATCAGAGAACGAGGCGATGCGCATGAAGTAGCGCAGCATGAACTCGCGAACCTGTTCTTTGATCCACTCGACGTCGACCTTCTCGGGCTTCTTGGGCCGGTAGTACAGCATCTGCTGAACGGTGCCGACGACCGGCAGCTCGGTGCCCCCACAGATGGGGGCCGTGTCGATGAAGCCGAAGTTGGTGTCTTGGGGATCGTACTGCTGCAGCAACCGAAAACGGTCGGCATAGGAATTCTTGCTATTCGTATGCTTCCACCAGTGCAGAAGCTCGCGCCCCGTCTGGTGGAAGTAGTCCACACGTTTCAGGGTCTCCCAATCTTCCGCGGTGAGCTTGGGGCCCGGGTGTGGATGCGCATCGCTGCCGTGGCTCATCGTTGGCTCCTGAACCTGCAGGTGGGTGCTCGATGCCCGTCTATTGAGTCTTGACGGCGATCATGGTACTCGCAGGTCGAAGACCGGTTCAAGTTGAGCCGCAGCGCTCAAGAGAAATCGTCGAGCAGCTGATGGGCGTCTCTGAGATCTGCAGAATCGGTGCCTTCAGGGTGCTCGGCGAGCAGCAGCGCCAGCAGGTCGCGAGCCTCGTTGCCGCGCTGCTGGAGCTTCCGCAAGCGGGCCAAGCTGACCGCGGTCCGCAGCTGCAGAGCGCGGGCGCCCTGCTCGCGAGCGACCTCGAGAGCCTGCTGGTACGAACGCTCGGCGAACTGCTGCAGCTCCTCGCGGTCCGCCGGACCCGCCAGCAGCTTGATCTCTCCCTGCAGGCGATAGGCTTCGGCCTCGAAGAAGCGCTCACCGCTTTCGCGGATGGCGGTGAACGTCTCGTTCAGGTTGCGCTCCGCTTCGTCGAACACGCCCAGGCTGGCGGCGGCTTCGGCGAGCATCAGCAGGTATTGCGTGCGGTGCAGCCGCGCTCCGGTCGCCATGGTTGCGGCGATTCCCTGGCGCAGGACTTCGAGCCCTTCGGCCCCCTCCTCGCTGAGCCCGTCGCCGTTCGCGTCGTGGACCGCGGCGGCTTCCATGGAGCGCCCCCAGCCGAGGCAGAGCTGGCCGGGGATCGCAAACCAGAAGCCCTGCTCGAGACTCTGGGCGAGGGTGGTCTCGGTATCCTGCAAAAAGCTGGTCAGCTCGCGTTCGTAGTACGACTGGAAGGGGATCAGTGAGTAGGTGATGCTGAACGGATGGGCGATGCGGCGGGCCAGCGCCTGGGCCTGTTGGCGACGCTTCCGCGCCTGTTCCGGATAGCCCATGAGCCACAGGCACCAGCCGTCCCAGATCAAGCTGGCGACGCCGGAGTCTTCGCCGGACTGAGCGGCGTAATGCTCCGTGCGGTCGAGGGAGTCGAGGTTGATGGCCTGGCCGAGGTAGTCGTGGGCCACGGCGAGCTCGCCGCGACAGTAGAGGGTCGCACCGGCGGTGAAGTAGGCGGCGATCTGAGTCGTCGGTCCGCGCTGGGGGTTGGCGAGCCGCAGCAGCGTCTGCGCCAGCTCCAGCGCTTTGTCGAGATTGGCCTGCACGAAGTGGAAACGCCACAGGCCCCACAAGATCCAGAATTGTTCCGGCGCGTCGCCACCGCGCTGACAGATCTCGAGCGCCCGCCCATAGGCGCGGCTCACATTCGGGGCCGCGAAGCCTTCGAGCGTGCTGAGTGCCGCTCCCTTGGCAGCCTGAAGAGCCAGCTCACGCTGATCGCGCTCGGCGCCCTCGGGCAAGCTTTCGAGCAGCTCCAAACCGCTGTCGATCTGGGCCCGGGCTTCGAGCACGGCGCCCTGCATGAACGAGCGTTGGCTAGCCTGTTGCCAATAGTCGACGCCGAGGTCGTGCTGGCCGGCTTCGGTGAGGTGATAGGCCACGACTTCCGGCTGGGTCTCGCAGACTTCCAGGAAATGATCCTCCAGGGCCTGAGCGATGCGCCGATGGTACAGCTGCCGCTGGCGCTTGAGCAGCGAGCTGTAGGTGGCTTCCTGGATCATGACGTGCTTGAAGCGATAGGTGGCGGTAGGCAGGTTGCCGCCTTGGAACAGCAGCTCGGCGTCGACCAGATCGGCCAGGGCGCTCTCGAGATTGCGCGAGCTCTGTGGCGAGATCATGTCGAGCAGGTCGTAGCTGAAGCGTCTCCCGATGACGGAGCCGATCTGCGCCACCTCTTTGATCGCTGGCGGCAGACGATCGAGACGGGCGCGCAGCGAGTCCTGCAGGGTCGAAGGGATGGCGAATGTCGGCAGGGCGCCTGGCAGGGAGTAGATGCCGTCTTTTTCAACCAGAATGCCGGATTCCAAGATCGTCTTGGTGAGCTCTTCCACGAACAGCGGTACGCCGTCGGTTTTTTCGATGACCTGCCGCAGCACCGGTCGCGGCAGGGTTTTGCCGCTGGTCCAGTGGTCGACGACCTCGATGATCTGCTCCTCGGAGAGCCGATCGATGCGTATCTCGACGTGCTCGCCTTCTGCCGCCCAGGGGGGCTCATAGGCTGGCCGGCAGGTGATCAGGATGAGGAGCTTGGCGTTGCTCTGGGGGAGCAGAGACTCGAGGAACTGCAGGGTCGAGGGATCGGCCCACTGCAGATTCTCGATCACCAGGACGAGCGGTTGATTCGCCGACTGCTGGTGGACGATGGTGCGCAGGATGTCGAGCGTTCGCTCGCGCTGGCGTTGGGGAGTGTCGGAGCTCGGCGAGTAGGCCGGCAGCAACGGCAGGGAGAGCAGACCGGCTATCAGCGGGAACGCTTCCGGCAGGTCGAGCTCGCGGCGCGCGAGCTCGTGCTCGAGATGAGCCGCTTTGTCTTCGGGCGTCGCGTCGGGAGGGATGCGAAACAAGCGCATGGCCTGCTCGATCACCGGGTGTAAGGGGCTGTTCTGGTGATAGGGCGAGCAGTAGCAGGTCAACCAGCGGTGGCCGACGGCTTCGAGCCCGAGCTTGAGCTCGTGCACCAGGCGGGACTTGCCAAAGCCGGCCTCGCCGTTCAGGAGCACGACCTGGCGCTCGCCGCCACGCGCGGTGTCGAAGGCGCGCTGCAGCTGCTCGAGCTCCTGTCGGCGCCCGATCAGCGGCGGCAGGCCGGTCTGCGCCGCAGCCTGGAAGCGCTCGGGGACGCCGCTCTCGGCCAGCACGCGGTAGACGTCGATCGGCTTGGAGACTCCCTTCAGGGTCTGTGGCCCCAGCAGATCGGTGGCGAACAGGCCTTCGACGTTGGCCTGGGTAGTGGCGCTCATGACGATGCCGTTGGCCTCGGCCAAGCCCTGCAGGCGTGCCGCGACGTTCGGAGTCTGCCCGACCGCCAGCCGCTCCCAACGTCCGCCGGCGCCGACGTCCCCCGTGACGACCTGCCCGGTGTGGATCCCGACGCGCACCGCCAGTTGAAAGTCCTCTTCGGAGTACTGCCGCTCGTTGAGCTTGGCGATCGCCTCGACGACGCCGAGAGCAGCGTGGACGGCACGCCGAGGGTCGTCTTCATGGGCGCGCGGGTAGCCGAAGTAGACCAGCAGGCCGTCTCCCAGCAACTGGGCGACGTGACCCTCGAAGCGGTCGATGACTTCGCTAGCCACCTCCTGATACGCCATGACCACCTGTCGCAGCGACTCAGGGTCGAGCAGCTCGGCGAGCGCCGTCGACCCGACCAAGTCGCAGAACATCACCGTCAGCTGGCGATTCTCAGCGGTTTCGGAAACCGGCTCGGCGGACAGCTTCGCTGTCGTCTCCTCCTCGGCGATCTGGATCTGTTGGGTGATCGTCGGGGCTCTCGAGCCTGACGACTCAGTGAGCGCTTTACCGCACCGACCGCAGAATTTGAACTCGACGGGATTCTGGCTCCCGCAGGCTGGACAGGTGAGGCTGAGCCCAGCGCCACACTGGCCGCAGAAACGCATGCCGGGAGGATTGTCGAAGGCGCAGGAGGGGCATTTCATCGAGCGGGCTCTGAAGACCAAAGAGTAGGGATTCTACAATGCTGGGCTCGAAGCGCGGCATCCCAAGAGGACTTTTGTCTCACCTTATCGAGTGCCCGCGCCGTCTCAGGGTGTGGCAAGATGCCGTGTGCCCGACCGAAGACGCCATCGTGGTCCGCACCCTCGCGACCCTGAGCAGTTCGCGGTAGAGCAGCTGGCTCGCCTGAGGAGCGCTACCGAGGATCTTTGCTGGCTGCGCTCTCGGGGCTATGCGCCGAAAGCGTCATTGGCTCTGGTCGGAGATCGACATCAGCTGCGGGAGCGTCAGCGCTCGGCGCTGCAGCGCTGTTCCGCGGGGGAGGAGGCGGTGCGCTCGCGCCGAGCCACTCGTGCGGAGGCGGCGGAGCTGCGCGGTCGACCGCTGTGGATCGACGGCTACAACGTGCTGCTGACGGTGGAAGCGGCGCTGGCCGGTGGCATTGTGCTGGCGGCGCGTGACGGCTGCTACCGGGATATGGCGTCCCTGCAGCGTCATTTCCGTAGGGTGCTCCAGACCCGTCCCGCCCTCGGTCTGATCGGCGCTCACCTGGAATCGTTGGGGTGTCAGCCGGTGATCTGGTATCTCGATCGGCCGGTATCCAACAGCGGGCGTCTCAAGCAGGTGATGATCGAGGTGGCGGCGGAGCACGGCTGGCCCTGGACGGTAGAGCTGGTACCCAATCCCGATACCGTACTGCGCTCGGCCGAGGTGGTGGTGGCAACCGCTGATAGCGGCATTCTGGATGCCGGTCCCGCCTGGTTGAATCTGGCTCGGCAGGTGGTGGAATCTGCGGTGCCTTCGGCCTGGATCGTCGAGCTTTGACGTCGACTCTCCACGGTGTGCTCCCATGAGAAGCAGCGTACTCCCAATAGAAAAGGCCCCGGAAACCGGGGCCTTTTCCCAACGGTCTACCCGGCGGAGCTTCAGCGCTGGCCGGCGACGTCCCAGTTGACGACGTTCCAGAACGCCGCAATGTAGTCGGGGCGGCGGTTCTGGTAGTTGAGGTAGTAGGCGTGCTCCCAGACGTCGACACCGATGATCGGGGTGTGGCCCGACATCAGGGGCGAATCCTGGTTGGCGGTGGCGGTAACGCTGAGCTTGCCGTCCGCGTCGCGCACCAGCCAGCCCCAGCCGCTGCCGAATTGAGTCGCGGCAGCCTGGGAAAACTGCTTCTTGAATTCGTCGAAGCTGCCGAAGTCGCGATCGATATCCTCAGCCAGCTTGCCGCTCGGAGCGTCGGCGCCGCCCGGCGTGAGGATGTGCCAGAACAGGCTGTGGTTGGCGTGGCCGCCGCCATGGTTGATCACCGCTTGGCGCTTGCCTTCCGGGATCGCGTCGATATTGCGGAGCACATCTTCGATGTCCTGGCTGGCGAAGTCGGTACCCTCGAGGGCCTTGTTGAGATTGGTGACGTAGGCAGCGTGGTGCTTGTCGTGATGAATCTCCATGGTGCGTGCGTCGATGTGGGGCTCGAGCGCATCGAATGCATAGCCGAGATCTGGAACTGAGAACGCCATCTGGAACCTCCTTGTTCGGTGAGCCTGGGCGGCTCGCGACACTAATCCCGAGCCACCGGTTCGGCGGGTCCGCGACTGGACCCAGGCCGGTATCGCGACTCGGTTCAGCAGATTTTTGGTGGGTGATCAGCCAACCGGCCCACTGGCGAGACGGTTGTGCTGGTTAAAGACTCTACAGCTGTGTCTTCGCCACCGTCAACCGAGAGGATGCAAGGCTCAACGGCTGAGCTGACGGTCGATCGACAGGGCGCCGCTGCCTTTGAGCATGACGGCGATCGATAGCCCTATCGCTAATAAATGGTATTCGAATCCTTCGCCCTGTTGGTTGCCATACCAGTTCATAAAGAAGCCGTGCTGAGCATGAGCGATGAAAATCGCTCCGACCATGATGACGCCGAGGCCGAAGGCAGCGAAGCGGCTCAAGAAGCCTACCGCTAGACCGATCGGTCCCAGAAATTCGCCCATCACGACCAGGAAGGCGACGATCCAGGGCATGCCGGTGCCGGTGAAGTAGTCCATGGAGCCGGAGAAACCGTTGCCGCCCCACCAGCCCAAGACTTTCTGGGCTCCGTGGGGAAAGAAGACGATAGCCAGGGTCCAGCGAAGCACGATCGATGAGATGTCGTCGTCGGTCTGAATCAGCTTTTGAAACATGGGAACCTCTCTTTTTGGATCAGCGGACGCCAATAAATGAACGCCCGGTTAATAGTTGTCATGTCAAGTATTGGGTCAAAAAAAGTCAGGGGTCGCTCTGGCCATCGCGGATACGGTCGAGCAGCTCGACCAGCTGCTCTTGCTCGGACTGGGAGAGCATCGACAGGGCCTGATCATCCGCGTCATTCATAGGTGCCTCGAGCTCGGCTAGTAGCTGCAGTCCCGATGGCGTGATGCGACAGACCACGCACCGGCGATCGCCTGGGGCCCGCTGGCGTTCGACCCAGCTCTTCTTCTCGAGACGATCGATCAAGCGCGTGATCCCCGGGGTCCGCTCGACCATACGCTCCCCGATGGCCAGAGTGTTGAGGCCGTCCTCGCCCGCCCCCCGCAGAATTCGCAGCACGTTGTATTGCTGCTGCGTGACCCCCTTGGGCTCTAGTACCTGGGAAAACTTGCGACGGATGATGTCGGCAGTCCGAAAAAGGCTCAAAGCCGCCTCTTGGCTGGTCGAGCGAAACGGTCGGGTTTGGTGGATCTCGTCTTCGAGACGACTGGAGCGCTGTGCCATGGGGGAAGCATACTCAATTGATTGTTGACTAGTCAATTATTATTTTGAAGTCCGTCGCCGCGCCTCATTGCGCTCAGTCGACCAGCAGACGCGGTAGGTCCCAGTTGATGCGGGTAAGGATCTCGTAGTGGATCGTGCCGGCGAGACTGGCGAGGTGCTCGGCGGCGATCGACTGATCTCCTTGGCGTCCCAGCAGGACGACTTCATCGCCCAGCACCGCATCGGGAATGTCGGTCACGTCGACCATGCTGAGGTTCATGCAGATCCTGCCTCGTACCGGCGCACGCCGTCCGTGAATCAAAACGTAAGCTTGGTTCGACAAACGGCGGTCGTAGCCATCGGCATAGCCGATCGGCAGGATCGCGATGCGGGTGGAGCGCGTCGTCTGGTAGGCGCAGCCATAGCCGACGAAGGCTCCTGCGGGCACCTGCTTGAGCTGAGTGATTCGGGTCTTCCAGGTAAGCACGGGAAGCAGCGTGGCATCTGCCTTGGGCTGCTCGAGGCGATAAGAGAGGTAGGTCTCTTTGGACGACCACATGCCGTATTGACTGATGCCGAGCCGCACCATGTTGAAGTGGGTCTTCGGCACGACGAGCGTGGCCGCCGAGCAGGCCGCGTGGCGTTTGGGTGGGTCGATACCGGCAGCACGAAGCTGCTCGATCATGCGGTGAAACGTGGCCAGCTGATGCTCGGCGTAATGGTGATCGGTGGTGTCTTCAATGTTGGCGAAGTGGGTATAGAGCCCCTCGGGCATAAGCAGCGGGTTGTCCCTCAGGAGGTCTGCGAACCCGTCCAGCTTGGAGGCTTCGATACCTTGTCGGTGGGTGCCCGTCTCGAGCTTGAGGTGAACCCGGACCGGGTGCTGACGGCGGCGGGCGATCTCTGCCAGACGCTCAGCGCTCTCGCGGGTGAACAAGGCGACCCTCAGATCGTGCTCCGCTACCCGTTCGAGGTCTTCGATCGGGACTGGGCCAAGGATTAGGATGTCGCGGCTGAAGCCGGCTTCCCGTAGCTTTAGCGCTTCCTCTAGAGCGTGAACGCAGAACGAGTCGGCTGTAGTCGCCAGCGGCGCGATCTGCTCGACGCCATGGCCGTAAGCGTTCGACTTGACGACCGCGGCCAGCTCGACCTGTGGCCCGACCAACTGCCGGAAGAAGCTCAGGTTGTGAGCATAGGCGCTCCGTGAGACTTCGATCCAGACGTTGTGGTGGTGCTCGCTCATTGCAGGTCGACCGCGCTCGGCGGCTGGGGTTCGCACCAGATCGTATCGAATGTCGCTAGGCGCGGGCCTCACCTGCAGGAGGTCTGCGCGCTTTGGCTAGGCTGCCGGAGCGGTTCGCAGCGCCTCGTAGCGCGCCGCGTCGATCAGTTCGCGACTGCCGAGGTCCTGCTCGACGTCCTCAGACCAGGCGCCGCGCGCCGCCTTTGGACCCGCCGTCAGGGTGAGCAGCTCGGAGCCGAAGCCAGACCCGTAGGAGAAGGCCGCGATCTGATCGCCCGCGGCGCGTCCGGCCAGCGCCTCGGCGACCGACATCCAGAGGCTGGCGGTGTAGGCGTTGCCGCAAAGCCGATTCCAGCCCATGTTCGGATCGATCTTCTCGGCAAAGAGCTCGTTGGTGCGGTCGAAGTCGAGGCCGAACGATTCGCCCACGTGGAGGAAGGCCTTCTTGACCATCTTCGGAAAGGGAACGTGAAAGCAGATGGCCGCGAGCTCGGCGAGCCTACTGTCGGCATCACTGTCTCCAACGAACGCCTGAAAACAGTGCTCCGCCGCTTGCTTGTAGCAATCGAGGCTGAATTTGCCGTCGACGCGCGGGAAGCTCTCGCCCACCGGGCGCCAAAAGTCGAACGCCGGCTCGCTCCAGGGATGCGAGATCGGATCGATGGCAGCGATGTCGGGCTGATCGACAATCATTGCCACCGCGCCGGCCCCCTGGGTCGGCTCGCCGGGATCCTCGAGCGCATAGAGCGCGACATCGGTGGCGATGACCAGGGCAGCCTTGCCTTCGGTTCCGGTGCCACCGGCTGCGCCGGAGAGCTTCCATTCCAGGGCCTGGCGCAGACCTACCGTGCCGCCATAGCAGGCGTGCTTGACCTCATAGGAGCGTACCGCTCCGCGCAGACCGAGCTCGTCGGCGACCCAGGCGCTCAAGGGGCGACTCATGTCGACCGCCGATTCGGTGCCGACTGCGATCATCCCGATGCGTTCGAGGTCACCGTCCCAGCGTCCCAGTGCGCGCCGTGCTGCCGCCACCGCCATCTCTACGGCTCCAAAATCCGGCGGGCACAAGGCCATCTCACGGCAGCCCAGCCCGAGAGTGAACTTCTGAGGATCCTGACCGCGCAGCTTGGCGAGCTCTTCGACCGGCAGGGCGAGAGGCGGCAGGCTGAGGCCAATCGATGCGATTCCGGTTGTGGAGGGACGGGTAGGGTTGGCGGTCATGGGGATCTCCTTGCAAGCCCTGGTTGGCAACGGCTGACCGGTCCATCAACGGGGCGAGTCGACACGGGTTTGGGAAGATGGAGTCTAGGGGGGCGAGCTGGTGCTCATGGCTGCCTTGACGGAAATCTGACAGAGCGTGACAAAAGCACGACTGCACCACGACAAAGCGAGGTCCTCGCCTTCTCCTCGCCGACCCACTTGAGGCTATCGAGAGGATTTGGCTGGCCGGATCCGCTGGGGTCTAGCTCTCATCGACCGCTGCCGGCTCGCCTTCCGGGCCGCATTCGAGGCGACCCAGCAGGGCTTCGAGACCGTTCAGCTTGATCGGCTTGATGATGTAGTCGTCCATCCCGGCCTCGAGGCAGCGGTCCCGGTAACCGCGCACGGCATGAGCGGTCATCGCCACGATAGTTGGCCTGTCCCGGGGATACTGCTGATGGATCTGGCGGGTGGCCTCGAAGCCGTCCATCTCCGGCATTTGGACATCCATCAGCACCACGTCATAAGGATGCTGCTCGAGAGCGGAGAGTACCTCGACGCCGGTGCCGACGACGTCGCAGCCGTAGCCCAGGTTCTTGAGCAGCAGGGACGTCACCTTCTGGTTGACCGGGTTGTCCTCGGCCAGCAGCACGCGAAGTCCAGACGAAGCGTAGCCGTTGTCGGCCTCATCGTGGGATTCGGCAGTCACCGGCGGTTTTTCGGGCACCACTGCCGCCAGCTCCGTCAAAATGTCGTAGAGCTGCGCAGGCTTGATCGGTTGGCTCAGCTCGGGGTAGTCATCCGAGCCGGGCAGCGAACCGGCACTTCCGTTCTGCGCCCACAGGGTCAAAAGCACCAGCGGCAGATCGCGATACCTACCGTCGCGCCCCCAGGCCTTCGCCCAGTTGATCTCGTCCCGCTGGACGAGTTTGCGATCCAGGATAGCGATATCGATCGGTTCGCTCGGTGAAGCGATCCGATCGGTTGCCGAGGCGACGGAGTCAGCGGTCAGCGGGAGCATGCCCCAGGCGTCGGCCTGGCGGCTCAAGAGCTGCTGCATCTTGACGTTGTCGTGAACGATGAGCACCCGCAGGCCCGCCAAGCGGGGATCGGTGCGATAGAACATCGATCGCTCCGGCGGGGCTTCGGTCTCGCCGGAGATAGTGAAGTGGAAGGTCGAGCCGACGTCCGGTGTGCTCTCGGCCCAGATTCGGCCTCCCATCAATTCGCTGAGCCGGTTGCAGATCGCCAGGCCAAGGCCGGTGCCACCGTAACGCCGAGTGGTGGACGTGTCGACTTGGCTGAACGGCTTGAAGATGGCCTCCAGGCGATCCTCGGGAATGCCGATGCCACTATCCTCGACCGTGAATTGAATCCTGTGTTGGGTGGCGGCGGTGGCGGTCGCCGAGACGTGCACGAAGACGCCGCCGCGCTCGGTGAACTTGATGCCGTTGGAGAGTAGATTCATTAGCACCTGGCGCGTGCGGACGCTGTCCCCGACCACTGTCTCCGGCGTGCTCTCGTCGATCCAATAGCCGAGGTCGAGCGCCTTGTCGGCGGCGATCGGAGCCACCAGGTTGAGCGCTTCTTCGATCAACGCGCGCAGGTCGAATGGGGCACTCTCGAGCTCGAGCTTCATGGACTCGATCTTCGAGAAGTCGAGAATGTCGTTGAGGATCTCGAGCAGGGCGTCGCCGCTGGCGCGGATGGTCTCCAGCTGTTCGCGCTGGCGGTCTTCCAGGTCGGAGAGTAGCAGTAGCTCCGTCATGCCGATGATGCCGCTCATCGGCGTACGGATCTCGTGGCTCATATTGGCCAGGAAGTCCCCCTTGACGCGGCTCGCGGCCTCGGCGGCCTGTGCGGCTTCACGCGCTTCGCGCAGAGCGATCTGGCGCTGCTGCTTGCGGCGCATGGCGGCCAAGAACCCCAGAGCCGTGATCAGCAGGATCAGAGCATAGAGGGAGTAGGCCCACCAGGTTCGCCAGGCCGGCGGCACGATGGTCAGATCGAGCTGTAGGCCGTCCTCGTTCCACACGCCGTCATGGTTGGCTGCCTTGACGTGCAGGGTGTAGTCGCCCGGGTCGAGGCCGGTGAAGGTCGCACGGCGATGGTTCTGGAGCTCGATCCAACCGTCGGTGAAGCCGTCGAGACGGTAGGCGTATCGGTTGCGCTCGGAAGCGGTGAAGTCGAGGGCCGCGAATTCGAGCGAGAAGACCTGGTCTTTGTGATGCAGCGTGATGTGCTCTAGCGCATGAAGCGGCTGATCGAGCGCGACCGGCTCACCGAATTTGAGAAACGACGTCAGCACGACCGGCGGAGCCTGTGGCGAGGTCTGGATTTGATCGGGATGGAAGTCGTTGTAGCCCTCGACGCCGCCAAAGAACATCTTGCCGTTCGCCCCGCGGAAGTAGGCTCCGAAGTTGAACTCGTTGGACTGCAGGCCGTGGCTGGCTTCGTAGTTCTTGAAGGTCTTGGCGATGGGGTCGAAGCGCGACAGGCCGAAATTCGTGCTGAGCCACAGGGCTGCGCTGCCCTGTTCGGGCAGAATGCCCCAGATCACCTGGCTGGGCAGCCCATCGCGTTCAGAGTAAGTCTCGAAGCGAGCGGTTGCCGGCGTCGCCTCGAGACGATCCAAGCGGTTGAGTCCGCCGCCCTGGGTTCCGATCCAAAGCACTCCGGCGGTGTCGACCAGCAGCGCGGTAATCGTGTCGTGACTCAGCCGGTCGACCTTACCGCTCTGGTGGTGGAATCGGGTGAATGTCTGGCGATCGGCGTCGAGGCGATTGAGTCCGCCGAAGGTGCCGATCCACAGTGCCGCATTCGAGTCTTCGGCCAGGCTGCTCACCTGGTCGCTGGAGAGCGAGAGCGGGTCGTCGTCTTCGGAGCGAAACTGACGGAAGCTTCCGAGCGGCCCATCGGCCCCCAACTGGTTGAGGCCGCCACCATAGGTTCCGATCCACAAGTCGCCGCGGTGATCCTCGAGCAAGCAGGTCACGCCGTCGCTGCTCAGGGATTCGGGGCGGGACGGATCATTGACGAAGCGTTGAAAGCTCCGCGTCTCGGCATCGAAGCGATTGAGTCCGCCGGCTCGTAGCCCGACCCACAGGGTCCCGGCTCGATCGTGACGCAACGCCGTCACCTGGTCGCTACCGAGGCTCGAGGGGTCGGAGGGATCGTGCCGAAACACTTCGTAGACACCGGTGGTCTCGTCGCGCCGGTTGAGACCCCCGCCGTGGGTTCCGATCCACAGATTGCCGTCGGCATCTTGCGACAGCGCCAGGACATGGTTGGCGCTCAGGCCGTCGGCCTCATCCGGATCGTGACGATGATGATGGAACGACCAGGCGGTGGGGCTCCACCGGCTGACGCCGCCCCCCCATGTGCCGATCCACAGCACCTGGCCGCGATCCTGGTAGATCGACATGACGCGATCATGGCTCAAGCTAGCGGGGTCACTGGGCGAGTGCTGATAGCGGTAGAAGCGCTGCGAGGTGGCCTCGAAGAGGTTCATGCCTTCGTCGGTTCCGACCCACAGCCGGCCGCTTTGATCTTCGAACAGCACCCGCACTCGATCCTGGCTGAGGCTGAACGGGTCGGCCGGATCATGCCGATAGTGGTGAAACATCGTTGTCGAGCGGTCGAAGCGGTCCAGGCCGTTCACGGTTCCGACCCACAGGCTGCCGGTTCGATCCTCTAAGATCGACAGCACGCGATCGTCGCTGAGGGTCGCAGACGTAGAGGGGTCGTTGCGGTAGTGGACGAACGTTCCACTGTCGCGGTCGAGCAGGTTGAGGCCGCCACCATCGGTACCGATCCAGAGATTGCCGAGCCGGTCTAGAGCCAACGCCCGGACCCGATCGTCGCTCAGGCTGGTGGGGTTTGAAGCCTCGTTGCGATAGCTCGCGACCGTGCCGGTGACCGGATCGAGCCGGTGGAGGCCGCCATCGTGCAAGCCGATCCACAGCTGGCCGTCGGCATCTTCGAGTATTGCATCGATCCGTTCACCGAAAGTCGTAGGGCCTGAAGCGCTGGCATCCAGGTGGTGGCGGGTGAAGTCTCCCGTGCGATGACTCAGCCGGCTGAGGCCGCGCTCGGTTCCGACCCAGAGGTCCCCGCCCCGGTCTTCCAACAGTACACGGATCGAGCTGTCGGGCAAGGTGCTGGCGTCGCTGGGATCATGCTTGAACGTCACGAGATCGTAGCCGTCGAAGCGATTGAGCCCGTCTTGAGTGCCGAGCCAGACGAAGCCCTGACGGTCCTGCAAGATAGCGGTGACCGTAACCTGCGACAGTCCTTCGCGACTCGACATCCGCTCGAAGCGGATATTGCGACTGTGGGCCTCCAGGCTCGACGCTGCGGTCAGTTGCAGGCAGAGGAAGCTGGCCAACATCCAGGGCCAGTGGCCTTTGTAGAAATCTAGGCGTGCCGAAAGCACGGTGCGGCGCGGGTTGGGCTTCATCAATTCGCGGAATCGGTAGGACAAGTCGACCCGCCGATGCGAGGAGCTTCGTCGCTAGGGGTCGTTTGGATTATCTAAGCTATCCATTCGACCTTACAGTTTGCATAACAGGCAACGATTCTGCGTGGCAAACAAAAAGACGCTCGGGGCTACCGAGCGTCACGACAAATGCTACGGCTGCGGAGACGCTATTCCGGGGCAACCCAGACGTTGATCGAGATCCGGTCGCGGAGGTCGCTGTCGGTCCATGGGTTGGCGTCGGTCCACGGGTTGGCGTCGGTCACCCGATCGGTCCATGGGTTGGCGTCGGTCCATGGGTTGGCGTCGGTCCAGGGGTTGGCGTCGACCGAGAAGTCGGTCCATGGGTTGGCGTCGGTCACCCGATCGGTCCATGGGTTGGCGTCGGTCCAGGGGTTGGCGCTGGGCTGGTAGGAACCATCCCAGGGCTGTCCGTAGCCCTCGATGAAGAAGGTCTCAGTCACCGGATCCCAGGCCGCCTGGCCGACGAAGTGCTGCGTGTCCGCGAGCTCGGCGTCGACGTCGAGACCGGGATTGGCGCAGCCCGTCTCGAGGCTGTCGGCGGAAGCCAGGGCGTCGATCAGCCCGGCGCCTTGCTGGAATGGGCTGTAGGCCGGCGAGCCGTCAGCCGCCGCAGCAGCCCGCGCGGTAGCGATCAGGCGGCACTTGACGTCGTCTGGCGACAACGAGGGGTCCGATTCCAGCAGCAGCGCGACGACACCACTGGTGATGGCGGAAGCGGGTGAGGTGCCGGACATCCGGAAGTAGGGGAAATCGGCACGGGAGTCGGCGTAGACCAGGCCACGGAAGCTCTCCCACGACGTCATGCCGAGGATGCGACCGCCTGGGGCGACGACCTCCGGCTTGATGAAGCGATCCAGCGTGGGACCCGAGGCTGAGAATGACGCCAGGAAGTCATCGCTGCCGTCATCTGGCGTGGAGGCATCCGACAGCGCGCCGACGGTGATGACGTAGGGGTTGTTGCCCGGAACGCCGACGGTCAGCGGGTCGGGGCCTGCGTTACCGGCTGCGGCCACTACCACGAGGCCGGATTGCCAAGCCGCCATCACCGCCTGGTTGAGCGGGTCCTGCCAGTAGAACGACGTCGCGGGGGCGCTGAAGGCCAGGTTGAGCACGCGGATGCCGTAATCCTGCTGGTAGTCGACGGCGAACTCGATGCCGCGGATAACGTCGGCATAGGTGCCGTCGCCTTTGTCATCGAAGGCGCGGATGGTCACCATGTCGGCGCCCGGAGCGATGCCGTTGTAGAAGCCTTCCGGCGTCTGCTTGGCGCTCAGTGCGACACTGGCTACATGGCCGCCATGACCATTGAGATCCTGCTCTTCCGGTGGGTCGTCCGGTCCGAAGTCATTGAAGTCTTCCAACTCGTCTGCGATGGCGTCGTACTGCGCCAAGTACCGCCATTGACCGTAGGCATTGAGGTTGATGGTGTCCGAGATCGTCGAGTTGCCGGTATCCACAAAGGCGATGGTGACGCCGGCTCCCGTGATGCCCTGGGCGTGCAGGACGTCCGCATTGATGCGTCGGCCGTAGTTGGTCTCGAGCACGGGACTACCGTCGTCAATTACAACCGCGGGATACTGCACGCTGCAGCCTTCTGCGAACTCTAGGGTCAAGCGGTAGGCTTCCGGATCTTTGACCGCGTCCTTCTTGAATTTCAGCTCCAGCTTCTCGCTCTCGCCAGGCGATAGCTGGCGATCCCGCTCTGGTCCCTTCCAGCCGGATTCGATCACCGTCGAAGTCGGCGAACGCTTGGACTTTGAGATTTTCTTGCTGCCGAGCTTGACCTCTTTCAGCTCGTCAGTGGCTTCTGGCCAGGTGATCGACAGTCTGGTGAGCGTTAGGGTCGTGGCGTCGGTATTGCTCAGGGTCCACTTGACCTTCTTTTTTGAGAACTTGGGATTCCCTTCGAAGACAGCGCCCGTAGTGCATTCTGTCGATTCAGACGTCGTGCCCGATCCCGAGTTGTCTTCTTCTTCTTCTTCTTCTTCTTCTTCTTCTTCTTCGTCGTCGTCGTCGTCGTCGTCGTCGTCGTCGTCGTTGTCGTCGTCGTCGCTGCTGGTTCGAACGGGCACATTCTTAGAGATTCGAACGTTCGATCTTGGTGCCAGTGCGGCGAGTTGATTCCGAGTGAGTGAAGCCGCAACTCCTTCGATGATGGCGAGATGGTGAGTGATCTCGCCTCCGACTTGATCTACGGCGCGCTCAGCCTCGTCCATGCTCTGGGCTTGGACAATGAATGACTGGGTTGAGTCGATAGCTAGAGAATCGTCAGAGACGACCCCCGAGCCGACCAAAACAAGCACAGTGAAACCACTGAGCCAGAAGAAGCTGCCGACACTTCTGACGAGACGTAGCATAGAGAAGAGCTCCTCGGAACGTAGCTTGTGGAGACCGAGAGAGTGGGAAACAGCAAGTAGGGTGCCAGCCGGCAAGCCTTTGCCGCGAAGTCCTCGGCTTGTATGAAGATGTCGAGACGGAAAGACCGGTCGGAGGAGGGCTCGATGTGTAGGTCTGGGATGACTGGTGAAGTCGTCCTGCGCCTACGAGCTGGGAAGGTTCAACCGAACGCTCAGAAGGTAGAGGGATTGTGGGTTCTATCTATTTCTTCGAGCATTAAGAAGTCGCTCGCATCATGTGCTTTTTTGCCCGCCGTGATCTCATCGCAAGCGTCGGTTGCCTACCTTCGCCAACAAAGTTGGCAGGTAGGCAACGGTATCGCCAACAAACTTGGCGGCAATCTTTGGGGCGCGAGAGTCAAGAAGCCGCCGATGCAGCCCACATAGCGCGTCGACGGTAGGGGGGTGCTCTTGCTACTCTCGATCGACCCAGGTGTTGATCGAGAGGGTTTCGCTCATGTCACTGTCGGTCCATGGATTGGCATCGGTCCACGGATTGGCGTCAGTCCATGGATTGGCGTCGGTCCAGGGGTTGGCGTCGGTCCACGGATTGGCGTCGGTCCAAGGATTGGCGTCGACGGTGAAGTCGGTCCACGGATTGGCATCGGTGAGGATGTCGGTCCAAGGATTGGCGTCGGTCCAGGGGTTGGCGTCCCGGGTGTAGGAGCCGTCCCAAGGATGACCGAAGCCTTCGATGTAGACTGTCTGGGAGACCGGGTCGTAGGCTGCCTGGCCAATGAAGTGCTCGCTGCCAGCCAGGTCGGCGTCGACATCGAGGCCTGGATTGGCGCAGCCAGTTTCGAGACTGCCGATCGCACCTCGAGCGTCTACCAGCCCGGCACCTTGCTGAAAGGGGCTGTAGGCTGGTGAGCCGTCGTCGGCCTCCGCGGCGCGCGCCGTAGCGATCAGGCGGCATTTGACGTCGTCGGGTGAGAGCGTGGGATCGGTTTCGAGCATCAGAGCGACGACGCCGCTGACAATGGCGGCTGCCGGGGAGGTGCCCGACATCTCGAAGTAGGGAAAGTCGGCGCGCGCGTCAGCGTATACGAGGCCGCGGAAGCTGTCCCACGGGATCATGCCGAGAATATGGCCGCCCGGCGCTACGATCTCTGGCTTGACGAAGCGGTCGAGAGTGGGACCGGCGCCTGAGAATGATGCCAGGACGTCATCGCTGCCGTCTGCCGGTGTAAAGCTGTCTGACATCGCGCCGACAGTGATGATGTAAGGGTTGTTGCCGGGCACGCCGATCGAGAGCGGATCCGGTCCGGCGTTGCCGGCCGCGGCCACCACTACGATTTCGGCCTGCCAGGCGGCCATCACCGCCTGATTGAGCGGATCTTCCCAGTAGAAGGAGACCGCCGGTCCGGTGAAGGCTAGGTTGAGCACCTGAATGCCGTAGTCGTCCCTGTAATCGACCGCGAACTCGATACCGCGAATGACGTCGGCGTAGGTGCTGTCGCCTTTGTCGTCGAAGGCGCGGATCGACACCATGTCGGCTCCGGGGGCGACGCCGTTGTAGTTGCCTTCCTCGGTGCGTTTGGCGCTCAGCGCGACGCTGGTGACGTGACCGCCGTGGCCGTTCAGGTCCTGCTCGGCCGGCGGATTGTCAGGGCCGAAGTCGTTGGTGTCGAGCAGCACATCAGCGAGCGCGTCGTACTGCGCCAGGAAACGCCACTGTCCGGCAGCGTTGTAGTCGATGGTGTCGGAGACCATCGAGTTGCCGGTGTCTATGAAGGCGATGGTGACACCGGCGCCGGTGATGCCTTCGTTATGCAGGACCGCGGCGTTGACCCGCGCCGGGTAGTGGGTCTCGAGCACCGGGTAGCCATCGTCGAGAGGATCGGGCTCGAACGTCGCGGAGCAGCCCTGCTTGAAGTCGACGGTCAGCGTGTAGGCGTTGGGGTCTGTTGCAGCCTCATTCTCGAACTTGATCTTGAGCCGGCCTTTTTCACCCGGTTGAATCGTGCGGTCGCGGCGACGACCGCTCCAGCCCGAGTCGATGACGGCGCTGGGCGCGGGCAGATTCGGCGTGTAGATCTTCTCCGGTACCAGCTTGATCCACTTCAGGCCGCCGTTTGCCTCCGGCCATTCGACGGCAATGCGGTCGATGGTCAGCGGGGTGGTGCCGCGATTCTTGATGCGCCACCGAACGACTTCGTCCTCGACCTTGAGAGGAGTGCGAATCCTGGCTTCGCACCGACGGGTGCCGTGGGATGCGGTGCGCAGCTTCGAGTTCTCGAACACTCGCACGTCTGGCCGATGCTGCAGATGGGCGAGCTGCTGATCGTCGAGCTGGGCGGCGACCCCATCGATGATCTCGAGCTGGTGGGTGATTTTCCCGTCTACGCTGCGCACCAGTCGGGTGGCCTCGTTGAGATCGGTAGATTGGACAATAAAGGATTTTGTTGTGGGTGGGGTCGTCACTTCCGAGCTGGCGTGTGCGGATACGTCAAGGAAAAGCAGGAGTAAGAAACTGGTGAGTGTCGCGGCAGAGCGGATCATCGACATGCTGACTCCTCAAAGCTATTGTTTCGGGAGGCTTTCGCCTGCTTGCCTTGAAAAGCAATTGTTGTGCCAAGATTTTTGGTTCTTGCGATCAGACTTGCGTGCAAGAAAGTCTGCGTTTCCAGCCTTTTGTGAGAGCTCGAGCGAAGAGGCCCCTAGGAACCGGTAAGAATTACCTGGGAGATAATTCCTGCTCAGCGGCGATTTAATGTTCCCTTTGGAAAGTAAATTTTGAGGCCGTATCGCGTCGCCCTGTAGGAATCAGCACGGCTACCGTAGGCGTATTCTTACTCGTTATGTGAATCGTTATATTTCCTCGCGCGCAACTCCCCCGAAGGAGCCCGTGACGAATCTGCGCTTTGCAGGGTGCCATAAATTGGCATATTGGCAAGTGTAGACACAACACCCCTCGTTGCAGGCCATTGTCGGCACTGGGCTCCCAGGCAGCTTGAAGGCTGGCCGCCGAGGCTGGATATGGGGCTATTCTGAGAGTGTGAACGCCACTGGCGCGGAGCACGGGGTGCTCGCTTCGTCGAGGAAGGCCATGACGCTCCAGGCGCCATAGAGCGAGCTCCGTACGATCTGAGTGCCTGCGACCGGCCATGCGACGCGGAGCGCCTGGTCGGCGCGGCTGGCGGAGCTGGGAGGCAGCGTGGCCACCGCGAGAGGTCGAGGGTATCCCTCGACCCTGCGCGTCAGTCCGCGCTGGCTGGCGTCGCCGCTGAACGGCTGGGTCAACACCTGATAGAGATGCCCTT
Source organism: Acidobacteriota bacterium (assembly GCA_039030415.1). Taxonomy (GTDB): domain Bacteria; phylum Acidobacteriota; class Thermoanaerobaculia; order Multivoradales; family J023; genus JAAELT01. Next base: position 52,418 of record JBCCEE010000001.1, on the reverse strand, counting down.
GCGGGGTCGACAGCTCGAGGCGTAGCAGATGGTGGGCGTCTATCGGCTCGCTGAATCGGATCTCGAGCTCGAGGTCGAGGATGCTGGATACCGGCAAGCTGGAGAATGTCGACTCGCCCGAGCTCCAGGCCGAGAGATCGCCGGATTCGAAGCCGTCGGCGAAGATCGCTTGCGGTGAGCCAACCCGGATCTCGCAGGTAGTGAGCTCGCCTGTCGAGTCCTGGAGCGTGCCGAGAGAACCTGGCGTGGTCGACCGGCCAGGCGGTGGCTCCGCGGCTCGCGAGCCGCCCGGCAGGGGTACGGTCACGGCGTAGACGCGGCCGGACTCCGAGCCGGCGTAGAGGATGCCGTCGCTGACGTCGAGCGCTGGACTGCCGATCGCCGCACCGCCGTCTCCCAGGGTGACCGCTGTGATCGATGGGCTGCCGCCCGAGAGATCGAGCTCGTGGAGCTGACCATTGCTACCCCCGATCCAGGCCATGGGCGTGGTTACTCCCACCAGCGGGATCGAGGGGTCAGGAATCGAGGCGCTCGCCCAGTCGAGACTGGCGCTGGCACCGTTGTCGAGAATCGACCAGACCGTGTCGGTCGTACTGAAGATCAGCTGTGAGGTGCCGAAGCGAGGCGAGACGTAGCCTTTGATCGGCCCATCGCCGGTGCTGAACGGCAGGGCCCAGAGGTCGGCGCCGGTGAGCGCATCGAGGGCGTGCACCTGGCCGGAATTGGTGCCGACATAGATCTTGCCAGCGTGCAGCAACGGACTGCCGTCGATGTCGCCGAGCGCGCGCGACCACAGCAGGCTGGCACTGGTGTCGTCGAAGCTCAGGCACCACACGGTGGCGTTGCTGCCGCCCGGTTTGGCACGGCTGGCAAAGTAGACACGGCTGCCGAAGATGTCCAGTGAGGCACTGGCCGAGATGATGCCGATGCCGTTCGCGCCGCCGCCGTTGTCGAAGCTCCAGGCGATACTGCCGTCGGCGAGATTCAGTCCGTAGAAGGCGCTGTCGCCCGAGGCGTTACGCATGCCCGCCAGAATCAGGTCGTGGGCGCCGCCGAAGGCCGTGAACATACCGCCCGGTGCGGCCTGCACCTGGCCGCCGAGATCAGAGCTTTGCCACAGCATGCTGCCGGTATCAGCGTCGACGGCGTAGATCCGTCGGTCCTGGGAGCCCAGGAAGGTTACTTTGGACGCTGCGCCGAGGCTGATCGGCACTACTGGGGGCCGCTCTTGGGCTGGGCCGTTCATGGTCAGCGGGACCCAGTCCTCCGGCCATTCGCCCTCCTCGTCGGTGGTCGACATCGAGTGCAGCACGCGGTCGTTGGAGACGGCATAGACCGAGCCGATGCCCGGCGGTGCTAGCGCGGTAGCGCCGGTGGAATAGGCCCAGCGCACCGCGCCCGAGGTTTCGAACGGTCGTGCCGAGACGTGACGCGCGGCCGACATGACGCCTGCGCCGTTGTCAACGAACGCGGTGTAGTAATAAGTGGTGCCGTTGGTGAGGTCGTCGTGGCTCTCGTTGTCGGTATCGTCTGGTTCGCCGTCTTCGTCGACGACCAAGGTGCCATCGCTTGGATCGACCGGGTATGTGTCGGTGCGAAAGCGGATGATCGTCGAGTCATAATTCGGGCTGTCCGGATTCAACCATTCGAGCCGGACTTCTTCGTCCCCAGCGGTCGCAGTCAGCACTTGGACCGGCGGTGGTGCCACCGTGCACGAGCTGGGGATGGAGGCTTCGAGGCGGACATTGTCGATGACCCAGCCGTCGTCCGAGCTTGCGAAGCGATCGCCACCGTGGTTCCAGGCCAGCCAGATCCGCTGGCCGGCGTAGGCGGTGAGGTCATAGGTCGCGGGAATGCAGCCGACCGAGTCACCGACATAGGCCGAGGCTCCGGGCCACGGGTGGCAGAAGAAAGAGCTGTTGAAGACCGTGCCGGGGTAGCCGCCGCTGGGCGCCAGGGCGTTGAAGTTGGGCCAGTTGTCAGCGCTGATCAGCAGGCGACCCCCATCCCAGAATTGACTCGACGTCTCGAAGTCGTAGTCGTGATCGAAGGTGAGGGTGATCGAGGTCGCGCCAGCCGGTAGCACGATGCCGCCATCCGAAAACGGCGGCCCGCCGGAAGGGGCTAGCCCGAGGACCGCCATGCCGTCGTTGAAGTCGCTGTAGGCCGGGCTGGCGGAGCCATTGTTCGAGGCCAGGGCATTGCCGCCGCAGAAGCCGGTCTCCGGCCGATACCAGTCGGTAGTGTAGCTGGCTGGCCCAGTACCGGTAGGCAGCGGCGCGCAGGAGCCGGAGGCGTAGGGGTTGGGTGGCGTCAGGCCGAGCTGCCAGAGATCTGCCGGCGTCTGGTTGCCATCGAAATCGTCGGCGAACAGCAGCACACTAGCGTCGCCGCCGTCGGTGCCGGAAAGCTCGAGCAGGTTGGCGTCGGTGTTGCCGCCGCGGCACGGTCCACTGCCGCCGGTCACGGCGTCTTCAGCACGTGCCACGTAGTAGTACGTAACGCCGCTGGCGATCGCGGTGTCGTCATAGGAGGCACCCGTGATGCACGACGCCAGCAGATTGGAAGGGCCGGGGGTAAAGCCGGGGCTGGTCGAGCGGTAGAGGTTGGTGACCAGCGGCCCGCCGGGGCAGCTCGAAGAGCCGGTCGCCCAGCTGATGCGCAGGCCGCAGCCGCCGCCAGCGTTGGTCGGCGTCACCGAGCTCACGCCGCTGAAGACTGGCGCCAAGCTGCAGTCGCCCTGCGCCACGGCGCTCACTTCCAAGGAATTCGCCGACTCACAGCCCGGTGCTGTGACCGCGGTGACCGCGTAGTAATAGGTCGTGCCGCCGGAGACCGTGGTGTCCTGAAAGCTGGTTGCGGCGAGGCCCGAGGCGATGCGGGCGTAGGGACCGCCGGGAGCCGTGGCGCGATAGAGACTGTAAGAGTCAGCGGCCACTGCGTTCCAGGCCAGGTCGATGCGGTTCGAGCCGTTGGGCGTGGCTGTGAGCCCGGCGGGTGTCGCCGGCGTAGCACAGGGCGGCGCCAGAACGCCGGAGACGACCAGGGCGTAGGGCTGGGTGGCGGTGCCGGGCTCGCCGTTGCCCGGCACGTTCCAGCCTCTGACCCGTACCGTCCAGTTGCCGACTGCCGGCGCACTGACAACCGTCTGCTCGACGTTGTTGGTGCGGTCGACGCTGCCCAGAGTCCGGTCGATGCCGTTGGGATAGTAGATCGTGCCACCGGGAGCGATGACCGTCAGGTCGAGGTCGTTGATCAGCTGCGAGCCGGCGCCGAGCATCGGCTGGGGATCTGTCCACACCAGAGTGACGATCAACGGATCTGCCGATGAGGCAACGGGGATCACCCGGTCCGTGAGCTGGCCGGTGACGAGGCCGGCGGTAGCGTCGTGAACCTCCATCTCTCGCGCCGCATCATGGCCGTAGCCTGAGCCGGGAAAGAGCGCGGCCTCGAGATCGAGTCGGCCGTAGCCCTCGGCGTTGTTCGGCAGATCACGACCGGCGTCCCAGGCCGGCGGCAGCTCCTGGGCCGGTCCAGCACCGTATTGGCCGGGGGCCATGTCCCAGGCGCCGTTGATCAGGGTCGCCTTGACCAGCGCAGCCGACGGGTTGAAGCCATCGGCTGGCTCGGGGATGTCACGGGTTATGCGGCTGCCTTCGGCGTGCCATCCTTCGGCGTAGTACTGGCGCGTCAGCACTGCGGCACCCGCCACCAGCGGATTGGCCATCGAGGTACCGCCAAGTACCTGGTAGTAGGGGCGCAGCGCGGGTGGCACTTGGCAGGTGCCCCACTGCCGATAGCCCTGGAACTTGTCGGTTCGGGTGGAGATGACCGCGATCCCCGGCGCGACGAGGTCGGGTTTGAGTCGGCCGTCGTCGGTTGGCCCGCGCGACGAGAACCCTGCCAGGCCCGAGGCGTTGTCGGCCATGAGATCCGGGAAGATTGGTGCGGCGGCAAAGTTGGAGAGGCTGAACCAGCCCCAGGTTTTCTGCTCGATGCCGTCCGAAGACGTGCAGTCGCCTTCGGGCACTTCGTAGACGAAATCAGGACGATAGTTCTCTGATGCGCCGACCACGATGGCGTTCTTGGCGGTGCCGGGGGCGCCAATGGCGTCGGCGTCGACGACCCCATCAATCGGGCTCGAGTCACGCGATCGGTTGCCCGCGGTGTAGGTGATCACCATGTCGGGATGGTTCCAGATGAACTCATCGACCTCCTGGGAGTCGGCGGTGTAGGCGCCGAACAGGGGCGTGCCCCAGGAATTGCAGTGCACCCTGGCGCCATCGTCGTAGGGTGGCTGGAACAGTGCGTTGAGGTTGCCAGGAATGCCACCGAGTGCGCCGTTGCCGTCGAGTAGCGACTGAAAGACCAGCTGTGCCTTGGGTGCGGTTCCGGCGTAGCTCGAGGTTGGAAAGCTGTTGGTTGCGGGATCCGCTCCCGAACGGACGCCGTTGCCGACCAGCGAGCCCGCGACGTGGGTACCGTGGCCACCGCCCAGCGTCAGGTTGTCGTCCCAGGTCGCGCGGCCCAGAGCATAGGCTTTGATCACCCGGAGCGGGTTGCTAGCTGAACCCTGCTCACCAAAGTCATGGTGGAGATTGGCCGGATCGCCGGTCGATAAACCGGTGTCCGAGACGGCGGCGATTTGGCCTTCGCCGCGCAGACCTCGAGCCCACACATCCTCGACGTCCATTAGCGGGCCGGCGGCACCGTTGCGTCCGGTGGCGATGTTGCTGGATGAGCGCGCCACGTTGTTGTGCAGCTCGTAGTCGGCGAAACGCTCTACCCAAAGGCACCCTGGCAGGGTCAGAAGCTTGCGGGCGTTGGCGGCGGCGCCGTTCAGTCGTAGCTTGAGTCCACCCCGGCGTTCGATCAGCTCGTCGACGCGCAGACCGGTGTCAACGACCGCCGCCAGCAGAGCGCTCCTCGTGTTGGCAGGGTCGCCGTCCTCATCGAGGAAGACAGCGGTCAGGGGCAGCGGGTGATCCGGATGGTGCTCGATGATGAAATCGAGCTTGGGTTCGATCCTCCAAGCCGGCTGGTAGAGCCCGAGCCAAAAGACCTCGGGCTGGTCTTCGAGGTCCTGGTGGTCGGATGCGCTCAGCCGGACCAGGAAGGCGAAGCGGGGGAGGTAGCCTTTCACTGGAATGTCGAGCTGCGCTAGCCGAGCGCGCAGAGCGACCAGCTCTTTGGGTGACTGTGCCTGCACGATGAACAGGTCGCTATCGCCGACGGTGAACGGCTCGCGCACTGACTGAGTTGAGAAGGACGAAAGATCCGGAGTCCCAAACGCCTCTTGCTGGCCGCCACGGGCTAGGTCGGCGGTAGCGAATCGAAAACCGGCCAGGTCGAGCATCGGGGTGTTTGGGTCGGCCCTGAGCTCGGGCAGCCGGTTAGCGAAGGGTGCGGTGCTGCGCCAGTCTTCCGGAATCACGACCCATTCCTTGTCCGCGGTCGACGCCGAGGCTGCGGACAGTGGGAAGAGTCCCATGGACAGTGGCAAGAGTCCTACAGCGAGCCAGTGGCCGAGCGAGTGCTCGTTGGCACTCGTGCGGTTCCTGCTGGGGTCTAGCGGTTCCCTACTCACGATCTGGGGTGCTCCAGAAAGATGGCTCCCAAAGCGTGGATTCAGAAGTGTCGCCTCGAGTGTGGCGAGCTCCATCCATCGTGCTAAGTATTAGTCGAAGGCCGGCTCCATCGGTGCCGACAAGAATCAGATCTACCTAGGATCCTGGAGTTGGGAGCTTAAGGTCAAGATTACGGAGTAGGAATCGAGACAGGTTCATCAGAGATATCCCAGCGATTCCAGCATCTCTCGGTCGGCTTCCGGAATCTCGCCCGCTTCGGCCGTCGCCGACTGCCGACTGAGTAGTGCACGCTCGAGCTGCACCATCAGACCTGCGAGCAGTAGCCGCCGTTGTGTCGCCAGGTTGACGGTTTCCATCGGATCATGCTCCAGGTCATAGAGGCGCAACGAGCCTCGCTCCCAAGCCGTCGGCGCTCGTGCCATCAGTTTCCAGCGTGGCGTTCGCAAACCGAAAACGGCCCCAATCGGTTGCGCAGAGCGCAGAAAAAGCAACCGCTGTTGATCGACTGGAGTGGGAGCCAAGAGGTCATGGCCAACAGCACCGACCGGCGATGGATAGTCGAGGATCTCGAGCACCGTAGGAACGACGTCAGCCAGACTAGCGAGTCGCTGGGTATCGACGCCTTCCGGGACCTGACCTTGTGGCAATCGAAGGATGAGCGGCACCCGCAACATCTCGTCGTAGATGGTCTGGTTGTGGCCTAGCACACCGTGTTCGTTGAAAGCCTCGCCATGATCGGAGGTGACAATAAAGAGGGTATCGTCCCAGCGACCGAGCTGCTGCAGTGCCTTGATCACCTGATTCACATAGTGATCGGCCATCCGCAGATTCCCATCGTAGAGCGCCGAAAGCTCGGCCACGTCTGCGTCGTCGAGCTCGATCTGATTTTTGAATACGGCTTGAACAAAGCGCTGGTCACCGACCACCGGGCCGTCGTAACCTGGGTCTCCAAAAAGGTCGAATTCGGGGTCCGGCGAGTACGGCTCATGGGGCGGTACGTAGTGCAGCAGCAGGAAAAGCGGTCGTTCGTCAATCTCTTCGAGGCGCTCGAGGGCGATGTCGGTCAAGAAACGCGGGTGAGTGCGATCGGTGCCTCTTGCGATGCGCCAAACCTCATACATCTCGTCGAAGCCCTGGTCTGAGCCCGTGGCGCGTCCGCTGTTTGGATTTCCCGAGTAGGCCAGAGTCTGATAGCCCAGCTGTGAGAGCACTTCGGCCAAGGTCTGGGTCGCCGACGCCAACCGTTGGCTGCGCGCGACGACACCGTGCTGCAGAAACGAGAGCCCCGCCAGCAGGTTCGGCATCGAGCATGCCGTATAGGGACATTCTGCACTGGCGTTCGCGAATACCAACGATTCCGACGCCAAACGGTCAATATGTGGGGTCGTATCCCGCTCGTATCCGTAGACGCCAAAGCGGTCGGTGCGCGCTGCGTCGAGCACCACCACGACGATGTCCGGGCGTTTGATGAGAGCCGACTCGGTTGGTGGCGTGGTGGCGACCGAGGAAGCCGAGGTGTCAGCTGGGGAAGCTCGGATCAGACGCGGTGCGCGCAGCCGTATCTCGCCGCCTCGAGACACCCTGGTGTCGATGATCAGGAACACCTGACGGTCGCGATACATCGCTAGCGGCAAGCGTAGGCGATCCCGTGAGCTCGAAGACGTCTCGTCGCGCTCGAGCAGTACGCTCTCGCTGCCATCGTGGGTCATGATCGAGATCTGTAGGCGATCGCCCCGGCTCGACAGATCGACGCCCAGCTCGAGAGCTTCGGCGTCGCTCGGCAGATCCAGCGGGACGATATAAGTCCCGGAGCCCGACAGATGAAGAGTATCCTCTGAGCTCTCGACCTCGAGTTGGTGCGATCTACGCAGGTCTCGCGGGGACTGGTCGGGCTTCAATAAACCGATCTCTTCGATCGCTAGCGCCAGCGGTCGCGGGTCGATGTCGGGCTGCCCTTCGAGATGGAATCCGTAAACCAGCTCGATGCGGTTTTGGCCAGGCAAGATGTGCTGTGATGGCAGGTCCAGCCGCATCGTTTGCCATTCCTTGCCGGCGTCGAAGCTCGTGGCGTGCTGGCCATTGACGAGAACTTCGACCGTTTGTTGACGCCTTTGCGGGTCGTCGGCCGCTCGGCATACGAGGTAGAGCTGATAGGAATCTCGCCAGCGCAGAAAGAAATCAAACGTCGATTTTTGGCCGACGCCCCACGCTCCCCAGCTCTCTGCACCACCCCAATCACCCTCGATCGTCGCCAGATCGATCGTCGGCAAGATCACTTGCGGAGCTTGGGGGAGGATCGGCTTGCTGCGAAGATCGAGCCAGGTACCGCTTGCCAGCGGACTACCAGACAGGAGCTGGGGTAGCCAGGTCTCTCCCGGCGGTGGTGGCTCGGGCTGGCACCCCAGGCAGCCAAGGAGGACGACAAGCACAAGGCCGACCCAGCGCAACGGCTGCCTCACCATCGATGGTAGGCCGGGTGTCCGGGTTTGACGGCAATGAAGGTGCCGTTGCAGGTAGCGGTGACTTTCTGACCCACCGCGAGGGTCGCCTCGACCTCGACCTTTGAACCCTTTGAGGCAACCGCCGTAGCCTCGAGCAGCAGGGGTTCGGTCATCGGCGTCGGGCGCTTGAAGCGGACCTGGAAGTCGCCGGTGACCGTGCACGGCGGGTTGTCGAGCGCATCACGCTGCATGAGGTGCCAGGTGGCAGCCCAGTTGCTGTGGCAGTCGAAGATCGCGCCAATGACGCCACCATTGACGAAGGTAGCGTAAGCCGCGTGATGGTCCGCGGGCCGCCAGGTGCACAGCAGGGTCTCGGTCGTGCCGGCCTTGAGAAAGCTCTGGATCTGCAGTCCTTGGGGATTGGCCGGACCGCATCCGAAACAGGTACTCGTGGGCGCGAAGCGCTCCTGTAAACTCGGCTCGGGTCGACCAGATTTTGTGGTTCCACTCATATCTTGTGAGATGTTCGGGGCGCGCTGCGCGGCGTCAACTTCAGTCCTCGTCTAGCGCTTGGGTGATCGCTTGGACGAGCTTCGTCGCCTCGCCTCCGTCCAGGCTGGAAGGATTCCAGCCGATGCCGAGGCCTTGCGAGCCGAGCCGCGGGATGATGTGAAAATGGACGTGCATCACCGCCTGGTGAGCGGTAGCGCCGTTGTTCTGCAGCACGTTGTAGGCGGTGGCTCCGGTGGCTCGCATCACCGCTCGGCACATGCGCGGAAGCACGCGTCCGATCGCCGCTGCGGACTCGTCACTGAGCTCGTGCAGCTGCGCCTTGCGCTCCTTGGGAATGACCAGAGTATGACCGTGAGCTAGTGGTCCGATGTCGAGGAAGGCAAGCACGTGCTCGTCTTCGTACAGGCGATGGCACGGAATCTCGCCCGCCAGAATCTTGTCGAAGATCGTCTCGGAGTTTTGCATGAGGCCTATTCTAACGAGATCGCATCGCGAGTCAGTGCTTGGCAGCGGGGAGGCACGCAGCTCATCTGGCTCGGTCGGCTATCGAGAATTCACCGAAGGGTTCTTACGGTCACGCTCGGAACCGGCCAGAACCAGAAACGGCAGCACGACGAGCGCCATCACCGCCGAGATCAAGGTGCCGGCGGCAACCAGGGTGCCGAAACGTTGAGTCGGAGGGAAGCTGGAGAGCAGGAAGATGCCGAAACCGGCCGCCAGAATCAGCATCGCGCCGATAATAGGTCTCCGCATCTGCGCGCAAGCCTGCTGCCAGGCGACGCTGAGGTGGGCGCCGGTTTGGCGCTGGCGACGCACCGCCATGATCAGGTGGATCATGGCGTCGATACCAAGCGCAATCGCGACGTTGGCTCCTGGCGCCGAGATCACGTCGACCGGTTGGCTGAAATGTCCCATGGCGCCGAGCAACAGCACTGGCACCGCGGCCAGGCATAGCACCATGGCGAGCGTCGTGCGCGGTGACCGCGATACGGCGGCGGCGACCAGGACAAAGAAAACCAGCAGGCCTCCGAGCTCGCGCACCAGGCTCGAGGCGACCAGCTCACCGAGTTTGCCCTGGAGGTCGTAGAGTCCGCCCACCAGCTCGACCTGCAGTCCTACCTCTTCGGCTTGTGCCGTCAGCCGATGGATGATCGCCTGCCGCGGCTCGCTGCGACCGGTCTCCCGCATGCGCAGGAAGAACAGTCCCTGGCGTCGCTCCTCGTCGACGAAGCTGCGCGCGATATTGTCGTAGCGTGGGCTGTCGAGAATATCGACGAGCTGTTGCGACGATAGGAATGTCGCGAAGGGTACCCGTCGCGCCTCCTCGAGCAACACTGCCAGCGACAGCGAGACCCCTACCGCGGGGTCGTCTTCGAGCCGCTGCTGGAGTCTCCCGAGCGCGCTGTCGACCGGGCGCGCGTCCAGGCGCCGTCCGTCGGGTTCCGAGACGACGATGAGGAGTGGACTCGAGCCGCCGCTGCGGTCGAGCCGTTCGAGGCCTTCGCGGATCTCGCCCCGCTTGGAGAAGTAAGCGAATACGCTGGGGTCGGTGTCGATGCGAGGCAGTCCCAACGCCGCCGCCAGACAAGCGATCGCCACCAGGATTGGACCGACGGCGTGAGTGAGCGCTCGCGGCGAGCGCGTGGCTGGCCGGCGTAGCGGTATGGCCTTGGCGGCCCTGAGGAACCAGGGGTAGAAGCCGTAGGCGACCGTGATCGCGACGGCGGTTCCGGCCACCCCAGAGATACCCAGCTCGCGCAGCGGTTTGGCGCTGGCCAGCAGCAGGCTGCCAAAGCCCGACAGCGCCGCCACCATGCACCAGAACGATGCCGTGAAGGTGATGCGAATCGCTTCGGCCAGAGCTGCCTCCGGAGCCCGCTCGCTGCGCAGACGCTGCCAGTTGGCGGTCAGGAACACCGTGTGCGACAGGGTCAGGACGAAGACGATTGTGGCGATATTTGCGGTCAGCAGTCCAATCGGTGTGCCGACCAGGTGCAGTAGGGTGAGGGTGAGCAAGCAAGCTCCGACGCAGGACAGCAGCGTACCGGCTATCGGGGCCATCGATCGGTACAGCAGCGAGATCACTAACCCGAACATCGACAGGGCGGCGAGCGAGAACAGCCGTAGGTCGCGCAGCAGGTGTCGACGGATCAGCTCGACGACATAGGGGACCCCCGAAATCTCGAGGTCGAAGCTCGGCCGACTATGCTCCGCGAGGATCTGCTCGACCCTGGCGATGAGCTCGGCGCCTGCGCTCTCATCGACCAGGGCGACGAGCTGAGTGGCGTCGGGACTGTCCGTCAGCAGGACGCGGCTCCATACCGGGCTCTGCAGTACCGCCGCGGGGCTGGAGGGGCCGCGCGTCAGGCTCTGGACGCTGCTGATCGCCGGATCCGCCAGTAGAGCATCGGTCAGGCTGGTAATGCGCTCGAGGTACTCGGGGCTGGTGACGTCGAGGCCTCGTGCGGTGAAGATCAACTGCGGTTTTGAAGGAAAGCGCTGGGCGATCTCGAGCGAGGCGCGAAACGCCGGGTCTTCGGAAGAGAAAAAAAAGTCACTTTCAACTTTCGGATCGAGGTCGACGCGGAAGACAACGGTCCAGATCGCCAGGACCATGAGAGTCGACAGCAGGCCAAAGCTCAGCTGGAGCCAGGACAGAACGGATTTCGAGCTTGAAGGGGAGCTCATGCGGGGTAGCTTAGCTCAGCCTGGGCGCGGGTTGGCTTCGGGATAAGATGCTGAGCTATGACCAACCCTCTCGAAGCTGGTCTCGCAGAGGTTCGGGTAGATCGTTCCGGCGTGCCTGAGCCCGACTGGGTCGCGGTGGAGGAGCCGCTCGAGATCCGACTCGACGATGAACCACTGGTGGTCACCATGCGCACCCCTGGCCAGGATCGCGAACTGGCAGCCGGTTTCCTGTGGTCCGAGGGCATCGTCACCGATCTGCGGCATATCGAGGCGATCGAACCTTGCGTCGACCCGATGGCCTATGACCCGGACAACGTCGTCTTCGTGCGCCTCAGCGAAACGGCTCGCTGCAACGCTGAGCAGATCTCCCAGGCGCGTCGTGATTTCACGGCCGTCGCTGCCTGCGGACTGTGCGGCAAGGCGCGGCTCGAAGACGTGTATCAGCGCTTGCCGGAGATTCCGCCGCTCGAGTGCTCGATCGACTTCCTCAGACGGCTGCCCGAGCGGATGCGTCCAGAGCAGAATCTGTTTGATCGCACCGGTGGTATTCATGCTGCCGCTCTCTTCGATGTCGACGGGCGGCTGCTGGCGGTTGCAGAAGATATCGGTCGTCACAATGCAGTCGACAAGCTCATCGGCCGCTCGCTGTTGGCCGATGAGCTGCCCTGGCACGATCGCATCGTCATCGTCAGCGCGCGGGCCGGCTTCGAGATCGTTCAGAAGGCTTTGATGGCCGGGGCTCCCGTGCTCGGCTCGGTCGGTGCAGCTTCGAGCCTGGCGGTGTCGCTGGCGAAGCAAGGCGGGATGGCACTCTATTCCTTCCTCGGACCTCGCCATGGCCATCGCTACGTTTGAACGGTCGATTAAGCTCTCGCCTGCAGCTTCGGCCGCTATGCTGAATGTACGGTCTCGAGCCCGACAGCAGTTGGCAAACCAGGAGGTGAGCTCACCGCAATGAAACTCGATCACGTAGGCTTTGTGGGGTGGCGCGGCATGGTCGGTTCGGTCTTGCTCCAGCGCATGATGGAAGCCGACGATTTCTCGCTCATTGCCGAACCGATGTTCTTCACGACGTCGCAGGTCGGTCAGTCCGGTCCTGACGTTGGCCGCGGGTCTCAGCCCCTGCGGGACGCCAATGATCTCGAATCGCTCGCGTCCATGGATGCGGTCGTGACCTGCCAGGGTGGAAGCTACACCTCAGCAATCAATGGCAAGCTGCGTGCCGGTGGATGGCAGGGTTATTGGATCGACGCGGCTTCCACGCTGCGCATGGAAGATCGGGCGGTCATCATTCTCGACCCGGTGAATCTAAGGGTCATCGAGCAGGGGCTCGCTGACGGTAAGAAGGACTTCATTGGCGGCAACTGCACCGTGAGCCTGATGCTGATGGCGCTCGATGGTCTGCTCGAAGCCAATCTAGTGGATTGGATCAGCGTTGCGACGTATCAGGCGATTTCGGGTGGCGGGGCGAAGCAGATGCGGGAGATGCTGCAGCAGATGTCCAGGATCGATCAGGACAGTGCGGCGTTGGTACAGGATCCCGCCAGCGCCATCCTGGACGTCGATCGCACCGTCATCGACACTTTGCGCGGCGACGATCTACCGGTGGGCGAGATCGGCTACCCGCTGGCCGGCAGCCTGTTGCCCTGGATCGACAAAGACCTCGGCGATGGGATCAGCCGCGAAGAATGGAAGGGCTCTGCAGAAACCAACAAAATCCTGGGTCGCGCTGGCGCGCCGATACCGATCGAGAGCACCTGCGTTCGCATCGGCACCATGCGCTGCCACAGCCAGGCCTTCACCCTCAAGCTGAAGCGCGCCGTGCCGCTTGACGAGGTCGAGCAGCGGCTCGACCAGGCGAATGATTGGGTGCAGCTGATCCCCAATCGGCGTGAAGCTTCGCTGCAGATGCTGACTCCGGCGCGGGTGACCGGTACTCTGGAGATTCCGATCGGTCGCGTCAGGAAGCTGCAGATGGGCGAGAAATATCTGTCGGCGTTTACCGTCGGGGATCAGCTGCTATGGGGCGCAGCGGAGCCGCTGCGGAGAATGCTGCGGATCCTGGACGCGTTCTGAGGCTGAAGCGGGCGCTTCATTGAACGCTCGCGCGGCAGCGATGAGGGAATTCGGCTAAGCTCCGGCTATGAGTAACACTGTCGGCCAACCATACCGCAAGCACGATCCGTCGCAGCCCTTCGATACTCTGGTCATCGGTTCCGGCATCGGCGGCCTAGCCACCGCAGCCCTGCTGGCCAAGCACGGTGGGCAAAAGGTCCTGGTGCTCGAGAAGCACTACGCCGCGGGTGGCTTCACCCACGTCTTCAAGCGTAAGGGATACGAGTGGGACGTCGGCGTGCACTACATTGGCCGAGTCGAGAAGCCGGGCTCCACCACCCGCAAGATGTTCGACCATTTGACCGACGGGCGCCTGAAATGGGCGCCGATGGGTGAGGTCTACGATCGCATCGTGATCGGCGATCGAACCTACGACTACGTCGCCGGTGCCGACGCGTTCGCGGCCCGCATGAAGGAGTACTTCCCGGACGAAGCCGAGGCGATCGACCGCTACCTCGCACTGATTCGCAAGGTGCCCAAGTGGAGCAGTCTCTTCTTCATGGAGAAGGCCGCGCCGGACCTCGTCGCCAAGCTCTTTGGTTCGCTGTTGCGGCTGCCGTTCCAGCGTTGGGCCAAGCGTACGACGGAAGACGTTCTGTCCGGTCTCACCAGCAACCGCGAGCTGATCGCGGTATTGACGGGGCAGTTCGGCGACTACGGACTGCCGCCGCGCCAGAGCAGCTTTGCGATGCATGCGATGCTCGCTCGGCACTATCTCTATGGTGGCTGCTACCCGGTTGGCGGCAGCTCGCGGATCGCCGCCGAGATTGCACCTTTGATCGAGGAGGCGGGCGGCAAGATCCTCTACTACGCGGACGTCAAAGAGATTCTCGTCATCGGGGAGCTGGCGGTCGGCGTACGCATGGCCGACGGCACCGAGCTGACGGCGCAGCGCGTCGTCAGTAGCGCTGGGATTGCCAACACCTATCTGCGCCTTCTGCCGAGGCCGGTGGCGGAGCGCCATAGTCTGGTGCCTCAGGTGCGCAAGCTGCAGGCCTCGGCTTCCCACCTCTGCCTCTATATCGGTCTGCAGGGCACTGCCGAAGAGCTCGAGCTGCCGCGGCACAACTTCTGGATCTATCCGGGGCCCGATCACGACGCTACGGTCGAGGCCTATCTCGAGGATCCCGATGCGCCGTTTCCGGTCGTTTACATCTCCTTTCCGTCGGCCAAGGATCCAGACTTCGAAAACCGCTTCCCGGGCCGCTCGACGATCGAGCTCGTCACCCTGGCGCCCTTTGAGCGCTACATGAAGTGGTACGACAGCGACTGGGGCAAGCGCGGCGAGGACTACGACGCGCTTAAGGAGAAGCTTTCACAAAGGCTGCTCGAAGTGCTCTACAGCCAGCTGCCGCACTTGCGAGGCAAGATCGACTACTACGAGCTGTCGACGCCGCTGTCGACGCGCCACTTTTCGAACTACGAGCGCGGCGAGATCTACGGCCTCGAACACACCCCCGATCGCTTCAAACAGCGCTTCCTGCGACCGAAGACACCGATCGAGAACCTCTACCTGACCGGCCAGGACGTCATCTCGTGCGGCGTCGCTGGTGCCATGGCAGCGGGATTCCTCACTGCCTCGGTGATTCTGAAGCGCAACCTCTTCAAGGTGGTCTAGCCCCCGTGGCCTGGCTCGTTGCGGCCAACCGCACCTGCCGGATACAGCAGGACCGGCTAGTTTATTGGTCTACGCCAATGAGCCGCAGTGTTCATCAATTGCAGAATCTCCCTCGATCCTGCTCAGCCCTTCGAGAGCTGCTAGACTTCGCGGCGCAATGACACTGCTGCTGTTCTTCCTGGCGCTGGCCCTCGGCTTTTCGTTCCTGTGCTCGATCATGGAGGCTGTATTGCTCTCCATGTCTCCTTCCTTCGTGGCGCAGACGGAGAAGAAGAAGCCGCGGCTCGGCGCTCGTCTACGGTCGTTCAAAGATGACGTCGATCGCCCGCTAGCGGCGATCCTGAGCCTCAATACGATCGCACATACGGTAGGCGCGGCAGGTGTCGGCGCCCAGGCGGCCGCGGTCTTTGGCGAGGCCTATTTCGGGGTCATCTCGTTTGTTCTGACGCTTCTGATCCTGGTGCTTTCGGAAATCATTCCCAAGACGTTGGGAGCGGTCTACTGGCGGCAGCTGGCTGCGCCGGTAGCGAGCCTGCTTACCTGGACCATTCTGCTGATGTGGCCGCTGGTGGTCATGTCTCAAGTGCTGACCAAGCTGCTGGCGCGCGGCAAGAAGCAAGTGCTGGTCAGTCGTGAAGAGCTGTCGGCATTGGCCGATCTCGGCGCCCAAGAAGGGGTCGTTGGGCAGGACGAGAACCGCATCCTCAAGAATCTCTTCCGGCTCGAGAAGGTACAGGTGCGCGACATCATGACGCCGCGGACCGTGGTGCTCGCCTTTCCGGCATCTCAAAGCGTGCAAGACACCTTACAAGAGCATCCGCACTTGCGGTTCTCACGCTTGCCGATCTACGGCGCCAATCGCGACGATGTTCATGGCTTCGTATTGCGCAGTGATCTGCTGCTCAAGGCTGCCGCCCAGCAGGGCGACGTGAAGCTCTCCGAGCTTTCCCGGCCGTTGGATGCGGTGCCGCAAGACCTTCCTTTACAGAAGCTCTTCGAGCGCCTCATGCATCAGCGTGCCCACATACTGCTGGTGGTCGATGAGTACGGCGGCACCGCGGGCGTCGTCACGCTGGAGGACTTGCTCGAGACATTGCTCGGCCTCGAGATCATGGACGAAGCGGACGCCGTCCAGGACATGCAAGAGTACGCTCGCCAGAGGTGGCGCGAACGGGCCGAACGGCTGGGCATCGCGGCCGATCAAGCGTAATCCCTAGAGCCGGGTCGCCGGGAGCTGGCGAAACAAGAAGTGGTGGCAATGACGCTCGGGCGAGGCGCCATACGCATGAGTCACTGTGGGCTTTGTAAGGCCCGAGGATCGAATCCGGTCGCGCAAGTGCCGCGAACTCTTAGGGACGCAGCGAGACAAAGGCGAGCCTCAAAGTGAGCCGCAGCGAGCAGCTGAGCTGATCTAGCCATCAGGAGAACGGGCGTGATTGTCCTCGAGATCGAGTCGCCAGGAAGACCCTTGCGTCGCGTTGAGCTAGAGGCTCCGCGAATCACCATCGGTAGATCAGCGCAGGCTGATCTCCGGCTCGATGACAGGTTCGCCTCTCGGATTCACAGTGAGCTGTGGTTCGAGAGTGACTTCTACCGCGTCCGCGATCTCGGCAGCGCCAACGGCACAATCCACAATCAAGTCACCGTGGGTGAGCCTGTGCAGCTACACGGCGGCGACACGATTCGTATCGGCGAGTCGACCCTGAAGGTAGCCGAGCTGGCCCGCGAGCCGCAGCGCACCAAGTTGATGTCGTTTGGAGACGCTAGCCTCGGCTCTCCGGAGCGTTTTCGGGAGGCAAGCCACACCGCAGCGGTCGAGCTCGAAAAAGTACTCGAGCGTCTGGCCGAAACCCGGCCCGTCGACCGCCCGTCAATCGGTGAGGGCGATCTGCTGTCCGTGGTGTCCAAGGTCGGTGCGACCCTGCTATCACCCGATCCACTGGAAGAGGTGCTGCACGAGATCCTTGGCTTGATCTTCGATCCCATCACTGCCGAACGGGCGTTCGTCGTGCTGCTAGATGCCGATAGCGGTAGGCCCGTGATGCAGGAAGCGCGGGATCGCATGGGGCAACGGCTAGAGCTGCCCGAGACCGTGCTGAATCCCGAAGTACAAAGGGCGGTCGTCGAAGAAGGGCGCTCGGTCGTCGAAACCGGAGCCGAGCGCTCGATCATGGCGGTGCCATTGGGTAACCTCGAGGGAATTCGCGGATTGATCCAGGTCGATGCTCGAGCATCAGCAGCGAGCTTCGGCCGGACGGATGTGGAACTGCTCAAAGTGTTCGCATCGGTTGCTGCGATCAAGGTCGAGCACTCGTTGCTGGTCGAGCACCGACTCGAGAACGAGCGTCTCCAGCAGCAGCTGGAGAACGCCCGCGAGATCCAGGCGCGCCTGTTTCCTCATCAGCCACCCCGACTCGAAGGCTACGATGTCCGAGGCATCAGCTTGCCCTGCTTTGCTGTCGGTGGAGATTACTTCGATTTCGAGCGCTGGTCGGAAACGACTCTCGGCGTGATCCTGGGAGACGTCTCGGGAAAGGGGCTCGATGCTGCGCTCCTCATCTCGAGCGTACACGCCGCGGCGCGGGCGCAGGCCAGTCCCACGATGTCGCTGGTTCAGCTGGTCGAGCGGGTCAATCGATACCTGTGCCAGTTCACCCCGGTGAATAAGTTCGCCACGCTCTTTTGCGCCGTTCTCGACTCGAGCGTGCACCGCTTGCACTATGTCAACGCCGGTCACAATCCGCCGATCGTGGTTCGAGCTGACGGTTCGAGCGAGCAGCTACCGCCGACCGGCGTGCCGATCGGCCTCATGCCGGACTCCGACTATGCGAGCGCCTCTATCGAGCTCACGCCAGGGGCCGTAGTGGTGATGTTCAGCGATGGTCTGACGGAAGCGCTCAACCGTCAGGGCGAGGAGTTCGGCGAGCAGCGCTTGACCGAGGTCGTGCGTGCCCATCGCAGCCGGTCCACTGCCAGAATTCGCGGTCAAGTCGACAAGGCGCTGATGCGCTTCGTCGATCAACAGCCGCTGGCCGACGATATGACGATTGTTTTGATCAAGCGTGAAGAGTGAGCAGGAGCCTTCCTGCCAAGGTCTGGCTCTGGCTCTCACCCGAGCCGTTGTTGCATGCTGCTGGCGACTCCGTGGAAGCAGAGAATAACGACCACCAGCAAGCCTGCCGGCCAGAACATCCAGGGGTACGACACCAGCACGTGGTACTCCTGTAGCGAAGCCAGCATGTTGCCCCAGCTCGGTACCGGCTCGGCGACACCCAGACCGAGGAAGGACAGCGTGACTTCGGCGAGAATGAACGCCGGAATTCTCAGCGCGAGCTGAGTTGCGGCGACCGAGTAGGTCTGGGGCAGGACGTGGCGCCGAATCAGGTAGGGCTCGGAGGCGCCGAAGCCGCGCGCGGCGGTGACGTAGTCGCGTTCCTTGGCACTCAGCACGACGCCGCGCACCAATCGCGCGGGCTGTGCCCAGCCGACCAGTCCGATCAGACACACCAGCAGCAGGAAGGTCTGGGTCGCGGTGATGTGGAGGGGCAGGAAGGCGCGAACGGCGAGCAGCAGATAGAGCCAGGGCAGAATCAAGAACAGCTCGGTGACGCGGGTCAGCAGATGATCGAGCCAGCCGCCAAAGTAGCCGCCAACCCCGCCGATGACGAGGCCCAGGCCAACGGCGAGCAGTCCCGCCAGCGTGCCGGCAAAGAGCGAGACGCGCGCGCCGTACAGCAGACGCGAGAATTGATCTCGCCCGTAGCGGTCACTGCCGAGCAGAAAGACGACGTCGGGTGAATCGACCCCGAAGAGTCGCAAGCGGCCATCGCTGTCGCGCGTCAGCAGATCCAGGTCGATAGTGCGTGAGCGGTCCTCATCGTAGCCTCCGTCCATGCGGGCTACCAGCGGGTGGACGAAGGGCCGGCCGTGGAACGTACCGTCTTCGGTGAATAGATGTACGCGGGTCGGTGGCGCGAACGGCAGCCTGCGGTGCTGGTGCTCGGCGTCGTAGGGCGCGACGAAACCGGCCGCGAGGGAGATGAGCGCGACTACGATCAAGATGCTCGCGCTGAGCCAGCCCGAGCGATTCCGAAGCACAGGTCTCATCGCCGGATCCTCGGATCGCTCGCCAGCAGCAGTGCATCGGCGATCAGGTTGCCGAGGATCATCAGCAAGCCGGACAGCAAGACTGTGCCGATGACGACGTGCAGGTCGCGCGCCAGGATGGCGTCGATTAAAAGCGGCCCGATGCCCGGCCAGCTCATGATCACCTCGATCAGGAGCGCACCGGACAGCAGGCTGGCGATCGAGAGACCGAAGAGCTGCGTCAATGGACCGGCAGCCGTTGGGAGCGCATGGTGGAAGAGCAGGCGACGAAGACCGATGCCGTGTCCGCGAGCGGCTTGGATATGAGGGGTTGCCAAAGCGTCGATCATGGCGGAGCGCACGTGGCGAAAGAGCACCGGCAGACTCGCGAGCGTCAGGGCGAGCGAAGGCAGAGCGAGATGCCGCAAAAGATCGCCGAGACGGTGCCAGAAGCCAAGCGTTGCGCTGTCCAAGGAAGACATGCCGCCGACCGGGAACCAACCGCTGGTGACCGCCAGCATCAAGCAGCCGAGTCCCAGCAGCAGCTCTGGTACCGCCATCAGGACCGCCGTGATGCCGAGGCTCGACCGATCTAGCCAGCCGCCGCGCCGCGCCGCAGCCCAGGCACCGAGGGGCACGGCGAGCAGCCACGACAGCAGCATAGCCGACGCCGTCAGCAGAAGGGTATTGATGGCTCGTGGCCACAGTAGCGGGCCAACCGGCATGTTGTGTGCGAATGAGTGGCCGAGATCGCCGCTCACGATCGAGTCCAGCCAGCGGACGTAACGCACCGGCAGTGGCTGGTCGAGGCCGTAGCGAGCTCGCAGCGTTTCCAAGGTCTCCTCGGAGATGCGTGGATCCAACTGCATCTCCGCCAAGAAATCACCGGGCGCGAGCTCAGCGAGCACGAAGGTCAGTATTGATACTGCGATCATCAGGAGCAGGCTCGAGGCCAGGCGTCTGAGGAGGCGTCTCACGGCTCGTCCGCCCTCATCGGCTCGGCGGTTTGCAGGTGCTGGACGAGCTCGCGGCTTGCGGCATGGCGTGGAGCTGCCAGCAGTCGCTCGGGTGTCGCACGCTCCACGATCCGACCTTGATCGAGCACCGCGACCTCGTCGGCCAGGTGTGCGACGACGCGCAGATCGTGCGAGATCAGCAGATAGGTCAGGTCGCGCCGCTCGCTCAGATCGAGCAGCAGATTGATGATCTGAGCGCGAGTCGAAAGATCGAGCGCCGATAGGGCTTCGTCGAGGACCAGCAGGCGCGGCTCGGCAGCGAGGGCTCGGGCAAGAATCAGCCGCTGGTGCTGACCGCCAGAGAGCAGACGGCAGGCGCGCTCCACGAGTGTTGTATCGAGGCCAACCTCCGTCAGCAGCTCGAGCACGCGATGAGCATGGCTCTCGGGATCCCCCAGACCGAGTAGTTGTAGTGGCTCTGCGACCGCTTCGCCGACGGTAAAGCGCGGGTTCAGCGCCGCGGCCGGATCCTGGAACACGAGCTGTTGCTGTGGACGCAGCCACGCCAGCTGGTGCGGTTCGAGATCCGAGGTTGGCTGGTCGTCGACGAAGATCTCACCCGTATCCGGTGTCTCGAGCAGCGCCAGGCAGCGCGCGAGCGTGGATTTGCCGCACCCCGAAGCGCCGACCAAAGCCAGGGTCGAGCCCGACCTGAGCGTCAGGTCGATTCCTTCCAGAGCATGGATCGTGTGCCAGGCTCCGCCGCGCCGCCTGCGGTAGATCTTGCAAAGGCCTTCGGCGCGGATCTCCCAGGGGGCCGAAGGGGGCGAGGTATGTTGGAGGTCAGTCGCGGACACAGCGTACGACGCGTTTTGGCCCATCGAGTGAGGCAGGGCGGTCGAGGGGCGCGATGCCTGCGTCGCAGTCTTCGCGGTCGCGGCAGCGGGGAGCGAACCGGCAGCCTGGAGGCGCTGTTCTTGGACTCGGGGGCCGCCCGGGATCGCCGGCAGGCGTCGATCTTGGCGTGGTCCCGCCGCGGGAAGCGGCGGCTGACAGCGCAATAGCGCCTCGGTATAGGGGTGTTTGGGATGCTGAAGCACATCGACCGTGGTGCCCTGTTCCACGATCTGCCCGCCGCAGAGCACGGCGACGCGATCGGCCAGAGCGGAGATGACGTCCGGATCGTGGCTGATCAGCAGGATCGCCAGGCCGCGGCGGTGCTGCAGCTCGCGCAGGAGAGTCAGCAGGCGCGCCTGGCTGGCGCTATCGAGTGCGGCGGTCGGCTCGTCGGCGATCAGCAGCCGCGGCTGACAGGATAGCGCCTGGGCGACGACGATCCGCTGGCGCTGGCCGCCCGAGAGCTGATGGGGATAGGCATCGAAGACGCTGTCGGGCTCTTCGAACCCGACCTCCGCTAGCAGCTCGCGAGCCGCTAAGCGCCGCCGCCTTCTTGGCCATCTTCGATGGGCTCGCAGCACCTCGCTGATCTGATCACCCGCGCGCTTCTGAGGATGCAGCGCCAGCATTGGATCCTGGTGGACGATCGCGATCTCTTCGCCGCGGATCGCCTCGAGCGCCTGCTCGCCGAGACGATCGATACGACCGGAGTCGAAGCGAATGCTGCCGCCGATTTGGCTGCCGGTGGCCGGTAGGAGTCCTGGGATCGCCAGGGCCAGGGTCGTTTTGCCGCAGCCCGATTCGCCGAGCAGGCCGAGTGATTCGCCGGCTTCGACGTCGAGGTCGACGGCATCGAGCGCTGTGACCGGCTCGGCACCGGGTGGGCGATATTCGACTTTGAGGCCGCGGATCTCGAGGAGTGATGCCTCGGGGCTGTGATCTCTCGGTCTCGCCATATCTTCGTTCACTCGCGCCATCTTATGCTGCGGCTCGAACCCAAGCGAATCGGTGGCCCAAACGAAAAAAGGCGCCCGAGCGAGCGGGCGCCTTTGCTGGACGGCTGAGCCATCCGATCGCTGAAGCGGAGCCTAGAGGTCTTCGACCAGCCAGGTCCAGAACAGCATCACGCCGAGGCCACAACCGTACTTGCGCTGGAAGTTGCCGAGGTGCAGCTCGTCGATGATCTGCTCACAGCTGCAGCCCGCGGTATCCACGGTGGTGAAGGTCTGCGGCTCATGCGGCCACCACCACGGCGTACGGGTGTCGAAGGTGGTGTCGCCGTCCACCAGGGCGTAGCGGAAGAAGCCCAGGTGACGCGTCGGCACGTCTTCGGGGATCACGGTGCCGGGGCAGGCATCCGCCTCGTCGGCGACGCCATCGGCGTCGGAATCGGCGAGTAGGTAGAGCACCAGGCCGTCGTGATCCGACGCCCGCAGAGTGGTGGTGAGGTCGTCGAACAGACTGTCCGGCGCGTCGGCGTTGCCGCGTGCGTAGGCCAGCTCGGTGACCAGCGGCGTCAATGCCTGGGAGGTCAGCGCGTGGTCGAGCACCTGGGCGTTGCCGCCGAAGATGAACGAGTACTGCTCGTCCGCCGGCAGGCTCAGCACCTGGTTGGTGAGATCCGGGTTGACTAGATCAGCGCTCGGGAATTCGGCGCCGGCCGGATCCGGGCTGCCGGTGAACGATCCCAGTACATCGACGAAGCCGTCGGTGAACTGGAAGGCGTTGAAGTCGCCGGTGACCACCAGGTTGATGGTCGGGTTCAGGGTCTGCAGATCCTGAATGAACTGGGCGACCGTCTCGGCCTGCTCGAGGCGCTTGGTCTTCACCCGCGTGCCGTCCGCCGGATCATCGATGCCGCCGAGCGAGCGCTGGTGAACGTTGATGACGGTGAACGGGAACGAAGCGCCGCCGCCAATGTACGTGGCGTCGAGCACCAGCGGCGGACGGTCGTGCAGCAGGCTGCCGTCGAAAGACAGCGTCAGGTTCTCGCCGAACTGGTCGACCGAGTTGACGCTGATCGTGCCGTCCTGGGTCAGGTAGCCGACGTCGATACCGCCGACGTCGTTACCCTCGATCAGGTGGGCGCTGTAGGTCGGGCCGCCGTCGGCCGCGATGCGCGTCGCCAGGGTCTGCAGCACGTTGATGTTCTCGACCTCCTGGAAGGCGACCACGTCCGGGGTGCCCAGGTTGAGGCGGATGTGCTCGGAGAACATCGCGATGGTGTCGGCGAACTCGGTCGGCGACAGCACCGGGTCACCGCCCGGATCGTCGACGTCGTCGAACAGCCGCAGCATGTTCTGACTGGCGATGGTGAATTCGCCAGCCGCCTTGGCCCGCACCGCGCGCGGTAGCGCCGGGTCGGGACCGAAGACCACGGTCTGGGTCGGCAGGATCTGGTAATCGCCGAAGCTGAAGGCGAGCGGACCCTGGGCCTCGACGATGGTGGTCTCGGCGAAGAACTCGACGTCCGCCATGCCGACGATCCCATCGGGGTCGATCTCGAACACCTCCTGGTTGCCGTCCCACTCGGGCAGGCCGACCAGACCCGGGAACTCGATGCCCGGCTCACGGAAGGCGCGTTCGGGACCGACCACCACCGCGGTGTCGCCGAAGCGATCCGTCGGCGCGCTGGTGAGGCCGTTCTCGAGCCGTACCACCATGCCCTCGAAGCGCTCTAGGTCCGCCGGCGAGAACGGGCCGGGATCCGGGTTGAAGGCGTCGAGCAGCACTGGGGTCGGCTGCGCAGCGCCCGAGGCGGTGACGGTTACTGTCAGGCCATTGTCGTCGTACTCGGTGAAGTCGAAGAACTCGACGATCGTTCCGCTGACGTCCACCAGATCCCCGAAGCTCACCGCCGGCGCGCCGCCGGTGAAGACGAAGATACCGTCCGAGGTGGTGCTGTCGGCGTCCGAACGTGCGTCCGGCGTCTGGATGAAGAAGCCGTTGGAGCGCACGCCGGTGACGACGTTGTCGCGGGTGGTCACGTTGAGGCCGACGAACGGCGACGCTGCGCCCGAGCCCTGGATCTCGAAGATCTCGGCCTCGATCGGGGTGAAGAAGCTGAACACGAAGTCCGCTGACATGTTGTCCGGCGGATCGTCGAGGTCGACGTCGGTCACGCCCGCCGCGAAGATCGTGACGGTGCAGGTCTCACCACCGGCCAGATCGATGGCCGGATCGAGGGTGAAGATCTGCGGCCCGCCAGAGACAGTCGCGGTGACGGCGCCGCTGGTGGTGCAGCTGATGTCGAACCAGGCACCAGCGACGTTGACGTCCTCGGAGAACTCGATCGTGAGGTTAGCGTCGACCGCCGAGATGGTGGTGCCGTTCGACGGCGTCGTGCTCTGCACCTGCGGCGGGTTCTCGCCACCGCCCAAGAAGGTGCCGATCGGGAACGGCGTGGCGGCGCTACCGTTGTCGGTCTCGCCGTCGAGCGCGTTGGGACCGGAGAAGGTCCAGTTGGCGAGCACGAAGGTGGCGCCGTCCGGGCCGGTACCGTTCACCCGGTAGGCCCAGCCGTCGAGATACTCCCAGGGCTGACCCGTACCGTCGACGTTGATGTCGCCGAAGGTGTCGATCACCGCGCCGTCCTGGAATAGCTCGATGGCGTCGTCACCGTTGACGTTGGCGGCGCTGTCGGTGAAGTCGGGGGCAAAGCCGAAGAAAGTCGTGAAGCCGGTCGACTCCGAGGCGGCGTAGAGGTAGGTGCCCGCGGTGACCGCGATCGCCGGGAAGGTGAATTCTTCACCGTCCGAGCCACCGCCGTTGTTGGCCGAGCCGAAGCCGTAGGCCGATAGGTCGGCGATGTCGGCGAAGGCGAAGAATTCAATCGCCTTCGGGATACCGCCGGACAGCGGGCCGTCGATGACACCTGAGATCAGCAGCGCCGGCGGCTCGTTCAGCGAGAAGGTGCCGATCGGCCACGGTGTGGCGGCAGTGCCGTTGGTGGCCTCGCCGTCGAGGGCGTTGGGACCGGAGAAGGTCCAGTTGGTGAGCACAAAGGTCGCGCCGTCGGGGCCGGTGGCGGGGACGCGATAGGCCCAGCCGTCGAGGTATTCCCAGGGCTGACCCGTGCCGTCGACGTTGATGTCGCCGAAGGTGTCGATCACCGCACCGTTGTAGAACAGCTCGAGCGCGTCGTCACCGTTGACGTTGGCCGAGCTGTCGGTGAAGTCGGGCGCGAAGCCGAAGAAGGTGGTGAAGGCCGTCGACTCCGACGCCAGGTAGATGAAGCTACCGGCGGTGACCGCCACGGCCGGGAAGGTGAATTCCTCACCGTCCGAGCCGCCGCCGTTGTTGGCCGAGCCGAAGCCGTAGAGGCTCAAGTCGGCGATGTCGTCGGTGGCGAAGAATTCGATCGCCTTCGGGATGCCGCCGGTGAGCGGGCCGTCGACCGCGCCGGTCATGATCAACGCCGGCGGAGCGAGCGGCACGAAGAGGTACGAGCCGATCGGGAACGGGACTGCGGCGGTGGCGTTGGAGGTCTCGCCGTCGAGCGCGTTGGGGCCTGAGAAGGTCCAGTTGGCGAGGTCGAAGGCGGCGCCGTCCGGGCCGGTGCCATCGACGCGGTAGGCCCAGCCGTCGAGGTACTCCCAGGGCTGACCGGTGCCGTCGACGTTGATTTCGCCGAAGGTGTCGATCACCGCGCCATTGAAGAAAAGCTCGAGGGCGTCATCGCCGTTGTTGTTGGCCGAGCTGTCGGTGAAGTCCGGGGCGAAGCCGAAGAAGTTGGTGAACTCGGTGGTCTCCGACGCCAGGTAGAGGAAGGTGCCGGCGGTGACCGCCACGGCTGGGAAGGTGAACTCTTCACCGTCGGTACCGCCGCCGTTGTTGGCGGAGCCAAAGCCGTAGACCGAGAGGTCGGCGATGTCGTCGTAGGCATAAAACTCGATCGCCTTGGGCAGGCCACCCGTGATCGGGCCGTCGACGACGCCCGAAATCAGGAGCGCCGCAGGCGCCGTGCCCGAGGTGTAGGTGCCGAGCGGAAAGGGCGTGACCGCGGTGCCGTTGGTGGTCTCGCCGTCGAGCGCGTTGGGGCCTGAGAAGGTCCAGTTGGCAAGGTTGAAGGTGGCGCCATCGGGGCCGGAAAGGTCGACGCGATAGGCCCAGCCGTCGAGATACTCCCAGGGCTGGCCGGTGCCGTCGACGTTGATCTCACCGAAGGTGTCGATCACCACGCCGCTCTCGAACAGCTCGAGCGCGTCATCTCCGTTGACGTTGGCCGAGCTGTCGGTGAAGTCGGGCGCGAAGCCGAAGAACGACGTGAAGGCCGTGGACTCCGAGGCCAGGTACATGAAGGTCCCCGCAGCTACCGGCACGGCCGGGAAAGTGAACTCCTCGCCGTCGGTGCCGCCGCCGTTGTTGGCGGAGCCGAAGCCGTAGATCGAGAGATCGGGAATGCTGTTGACGGCGTAGAGCTCGACGGCTTTGGGAATGCCGCCGGAGAGCGGGCCATCGATCGCTCCAGTAATGATGAGGTCCTGCGCCGCTAGCGGGCTCGAGCTCAGCAGCAGTATCGCCGCGGCCAGCAGCATGAACGAACGTTGAGTAATACGTCGCATCGTTGCTTCCTAGGTTGCCTTTCCTTGATGTGGATAGATGGAGCGGCTCATCGGACCCGCGGTCCCCGTGACCGTGGGCGCCTCCCCGTGAAGTCGCCTCTCGTGGCTTGCTGAGACTGCTCAGCGCCCCCTCCAACAAAGTAGCCGTCTGATCAGAATGCTTGGTCGTTATTAAGAGGCTATCAGGACCGGCTTAAAGAACGCACCGCGCCTCTGCCGGCACTGAAGACCAGAGCCGTCTCTGTCTCCGTGTGACCGCGATTGCTGCGAGCTCTCCGCAGCGATCAATCAAGCACTGACATGTCGCTTTATGGCTATGTGCAATAGGATTTTTTGCGATCAAATCACGGCGTCAGCTCGTGAGTTTTTGCAAAATACCTGATAGCAAAGCGATGAACGTCGACTCCACCTTCTTGGCGGTTTCAGTGACGTCGTCATGCGACAGCTCGGGCTCGGTGCCAGCCGCCATGTTGGTGATGCACGAGATCCCCAGCACCCGCGCTCCCATGTGGTTGGCGACGATCACCTCGGGCACCGTCGACATGCCGACCGCATCGCCGCCCAGCCGCCGCAGCATCTCGATCTCGGCCGGGGTTTCATAGGTCGGACCGGCGAGGCCGACGTAGACGCCTTCGGCGAGCTTTACCCCGATCGGCTCGGCGGCCCGGTGGGCGAGCTCGCGCAGCCGCGGATCGTAAGCCTCCGTCATGTCCGGGAAGCGCGGGCCGAGACGACTATCGTTGTGACCTCGCAGGGGGTTCACGCCGGTCAGATTGAGGTGGTCGCGGATCAGCATCAGCGAGCCGACGTGGAGGTGATCTCCGATGCCGCCGGCCGCGTTGGTGATGATCAGGATCTCGGCGCCGAGGCGTACCAGCGTACGGGCCGGAAAGGTCACCGTCGTGAGATCATGGCCTTCGTAGTAGTGAACCCGGCCCTGCATGACGACACACTCGACGTCACCAGAGCGGCCGAACACTAAACGCCCGGCGTGGCCGACGATCTTGGAGACGGGAAAATGAGGGATCTCGCCGTAGTCGATCGCCAGTCGGTCGTCGAGCTGATCAGCGAAGGGACCGAGCCCGCTACCCAGCACCAGGCCGACGCGCGGCATCCGATCCGGAGCCTGCTCTCGGATGGCGGCGACGGCTTCGTCGAGTCGGTCGAGGAGATCTTCGGGGGCGGGGCGGTCGTTGAAGCTCATCGCAGGACCTCTAGCACCCGCGACGCCTCGGGCGTCGAGGTACCTGTGGATTGGGGACTGATGTGGTAGGCCGAGAGAATGCGTTCGCGGGCCTCGTCGACGCCGCGGTCGTTGTGAATCAAGTCGACGAGAGGTTCGCCTATGGTCACCGTATCACCTCGTCGCCGCCGAATCACTACGCCGACGCCGGGGTCGACTCGATCTTCCTTGCGGCGGCGTCCGGCGCCGAGCAGCAGCGCAGCGGTGCCGACCGTATCGGCGGCGATACGCTCGACCCTCCCGCTGACCGGCGCCGCTACCGTCGTGCGGCTGTGGCCCCACGGCAGTACCTCACGGGGAGAGTCGGCGACCCGCGGATCACCGCCCTGGGCCGCCACCATGCGGCGGAAGACTTCTAGGGCCGATCCGTCGTCGAGCGCCGCGGCGATGCGCTTGGCGCCCTCCTCGGGTGTCGCGCAGGCATCGCCGCACAGCAGCATCTCGGCGCCGAGCCGAGTGGTGAGCTCGCGGGTGTCGGCCGGACCCTCGCCGCGCAGCACGGCGACCGCCTCGGCGACCTCCAGCGCGTTGCCGACGTGGTCGCCGATCGGATCGTCCATCGCCGAGATGACCGCCGTCACCCGCTTGCCGGCGGCTTCACCGATCGCCTTCAGAGCTTCCGCCAGCTCGACGGCCTGGGGTCGCGTCTTCATGAAGGCGCCGCTGCCGAGCTTGACGTCGAGCACCAGGCCGTCGATGCCCTCGGCAAGCTTCTTGGACATGATCGAGCCGGCGATCAGAGGAACCGATTCGACGGTGGCGGTGACGTCGCGCAGGGCATAGAGCACGCCGTCGGCCGGTGCGATCCTAGCGGTCTGGCCGATGATGGCGGCGCCCACTTCGTCGACGGTTCGAATGAAGCTTTCGGTGTCTATCTGGACCTGGAAGCCTGGGATCGCCTCGAGCTTGTCGAGGGTGCCGCCGGTGTGGCCGAGGCCGCGCCCCGAGACCATCGGCACCGCCAAACCGCAGGCCGCCACCGCCGGCGCGAGCGGCAGGGACAGCTTGTCGCCAACGCCGCCGGTGGATTGCTTGTCGACCTTTGGCCGATCGATTATCGACAGGTCGAGGACATCACCGGAATGCAGCATGGCGTCTGCCCAGGTGGCGGTCTCGCGATGGTCGAGGCCGCGCAGGTAGATGGCCATCAGCATCGCAGCGATCTGATAGTCGGCGATGGTGCCAGCGGTGACGCCGGCGATAAAGGCGCGCAGCTCGTCATCCGCGAGCGCCTCGCCGTCACGTTTTTTGCGGATGAGCTCTGGGATCAGTACGGCCATCTGTTTGCCGAATGAGGTGGCGGATGGGGCGCGCCGGCGATCAGGAGATGGCGCCGTAGA
This sequence comes from Acidobacteriota bacterium, assembly GCA_039030415.1. Taxonomy (GTDB): domain Bacteria; phylum Acidobacteriota; class Thermoanaerobaculia; order Multivoradales; family J023; genus JAAELT01. Next base: position 23,369 of record JBCCEE010000001.1, on the reverse strand, counting down.
AGCCCTCGCCGGCTTCTGGAGCGAGGGTGCCGAAGACCTCGCAGATGGTCGCGCCGACGTCAGCGAACGACGTGCGCGTGCCGAGGTCGACGCCGGCGGCTTTGGCCGGGCCAACCGCCAGGATCGGTACATACTCGCGGCTGTGGTCCCAGCCTTGGCGGGTCGGATCATTGCCGTGGTCAGCGGTCAGCAGCAGCAGATCGTTGTCGCGCGCTCGCGACAGCAGCATCGCCAGCTGAACGTCGAACTCTTCGAGGCAGCGCGCATAGCCGCCCGGATCCCGCGCGTGGCCGTAGCGGGTGTCGAAGTCGCCGAGGTTGGTGACCACCAGGCCGCGGTCGAGGCGCGAGAGGATCTCGACCGTCTTGATCATGCCGTCGGTGTTGCCTTGGGTCGGCAAGCTGTCGTCGAGCCCCTGGCCGCAGAACAGCTCCTCGATCCGCCCGATGCCTACCACCGGCACGCCGTGGGACTGACAGCGGTCGAACACCGTCGCCCGCGGCGGCATCAGCGCGTAGTCCCGCCGCCGCCGAGTATGCTCGAAGCGGTCCTTGCGCGGGCCGGTGAACGGGCTGGCGACGACCCGGCCGACTCGATGAGCGTCGAACAAGGTGCGCGCCGCTCGGCAGGCGTCGTAGAGCTCGTCCAGCGGAACCACATCCTCATGCGCCGAGATGTGGACGACCGAGCTGTTCGATGTAGTGACGATCCAGCTCCCGGTCGCCATATGCTCAGGGCCCAGGGCCTGCAGCTCGGCCTCGTGGGCGGTGGCTACGGCCGGCAGGACACCGCGCCCGGTGATGCGGGTGAGCTCGTTGGCGAGTACTTTGGGCAGCCCTTGGGGAAACGACGCCAGCGGAGCGTCGAGCTGAAGTCCTGCGAGCTCCCAATGGCCACCGGCACTGTCTTTGCCGGCAGCGCTTTGAACCATCCGACCAAAGGCGCCGACCGGAGCTGCCATCGGCGGCACGCCTTGGATCTCGGTGAGGTTTCCCAGGCCGAGTCGTTGCAGATTGGGTAGGCGCACACCGCCGACTTGGCGCGCGGTATTGGCGAGCGTGTCGGAGCCTTCATCCCCATAATCGGCGGCGTCAGGCGCAGCGCCAGCTCCCACCGAATCGAGGATAATCAGGATCACGCGATCGATTGTCACCGCCGGACTCTACCATGCGGTTCAGCTGTTTGGCGGCGACTCACCCTGTTAATGGCCATATGACCATAAGGAGTCGATCGCGACAGCTGCACGAGAGGCTGGCGTCGATTCCGGCGTCCGCGATACCATGGCGGGCCGGCCCGGCGTTCGGACGCCTTCGTTCATCCCGCGGCATCTGCGTCCACAGAAGGCTTCCCGGCGAAGCTTTCATTGCGGCGCGGACTTCAGTTCGCGGACTCTTCCACTCGAGGTGCCGCCGCGCTGATCCCCATTCCCTCAGAACTCATGCAGGAGACTGTCCCGTGGATTTCTCCCTGACCCCTGAACAGATAGCCATCCGAGACGCGGCGCGCGATTTCGCTCGGGGCGAGGTCGACCCGATCGTCGACGAGATCGACGAAGCGCAGACGTTTCCGCGCGACGTCATGATGAAGGCCGGTGAGCTCGGGTTCCTCGGCATCATCTTCCCCGAAGAATATGGTGGCACCGGCCTCGGCTATGTCGACTACGCGCTGGTCATCACCGAGCTGTCCAAGATCGATCCGTCGGTCGGCATCAGCATCGCGGCGCACAACTCGCTGTGCACGAACCACATCTACAAGTTTGGCAACGAGGAGCAGCGCCAGCGCTGGCTGACGCCGTTGGCGAGCGGTGAGAAGATCGGCGCCTGGAGCCTCACTGAGCCGGGCGCCGGCTCCGACGCCGCCGGCACCAGATCGTGGGCCGAGAAGGTCGACGGCGGCTGGATCCTCAACGGCGCCAAGACATTCACCACCCACGGCTCGGTGGGCGACACGTGCGTGGTGTTCGCGGTCACCGATCCCAACGGTCGCCGCCACCACAACATCTCGGCCTTCGTGCTGGATCGCGGCATGGAAGGCTTCCGCGCCGGCAAGAAAGAGAACAAGCTGGGCATCCGCGCTTCGGACACCGCCGAGGTGATCATGGAGAACTGCTTCGTCTCCGATGATCGCGTGCTCGGCGAGGTTGGCGAGGGCTTCATCCAGGCGCTGCAGATCCTCGACGGCGGCCGCATCTCGATCGCCGCCCTCGGTCTCGGCACCGCCATTGGCGCCTACGATACGGCTCTCGCCTACTCCAAAGAACGTGAGCAGTTCGGCAAGCGCATCGCCGACTTCCAGGCCGTCGCCTTCATGCTGGCCGAGATGGCGACCCGCATCGCGGCGTCCGAGGCGTTGTTGATGGCCGCGGCGCTGGCGATAGACAGCGGTGCGCCGGTCTCGCGCCTCGCCGCCGAAGCCAAGCTGCACGCTGGCGAGACGGCGGTGTTCTGTGCCGAGCGCGGCGTCCAAATCCACGGCGGCTACGGTCTGATCAAAGACTACCGAGCGGAGAAGTACTTCCGCGACGCCAAGATCTGCACCATCGGCGAGGGCACCAGCGAGATTCAGCGCATGGTGATCGCCCGCAGCCTGCTGAAGTAGTACGCCGATGATCGAGCGTATCGACCACATCGGCATCGCGGTCAGGTCCATCGACGAGGCCCGCAAGCCCTACGAGGCGATGGGCCTCGAAGTGGTGGCGATCGAAGAGGTGCCGCAGGAGGGGGTGCGGGTCGCCTTCATCCCCTGCGGTGAGAGCTCGATCGAGCTGATCGAGCCGATGAACGACGACTCACCGATCGCCACCTTCCTCGAGCGGCGCGGTCCCGGCATGCACCACCTCTGCCTGCGCAGCGACGACATCCAAGGCGACGATGAGCGTCTGCGCGCCGCGGATCTGCGCCTGCTGCGCGATGAGCCGACCCGCGGCGCCGGGGGTTGCTGGGTACAGTTTGTCCATCCCAAGAGCGTCGGCGGCGTGCTGCTCGAGCTGTCGCAGCCCGATGGCGATGAAGGCCACGGCGGCGGACATCACTGAGCGGCGCCTCCCGATGAGACCTGCCCGATGAGCACCGTCCTATGACACCCGGCTATACCGAAGCGATCGCCCCGCGCTCGATCGTCATTCTCTACCTCTCCAACCCGTCCGAGAAGTATTGGGGCATCCTAGAATCGCTGACGCCGATCGGCGTCACCCTGCGTGCCCTCAACCTGTCGAGCTTCGACGACTGGACCCGTACGGTGGTCTCGGAAGACATCCCGTCCATTGGTCTCACCACCGTCTTCTTTCCCCTGGCCCGAGTCGAGCGCCTCTTCCTCGACGAGCAGGTCGGCCAGGTCGAGAGCATGTCCCAGAGCTTCGAGCGCCGCGTCGGCCAGAGCGTCGAGGAATACCTGGGACTGGTGATGTCGCCGTCCGGACCAGCGAACTAGAGAGACGAAGGCTCGGAGCTTCCTCGGGGGCGGCGTCGAGCTAGCCCGGGAGGAGGGCCAGCTCGCCAGCGTCACTGGGCGACGGGCTGATGCCGTGTGGGGCGCCGAGATCGCGGTGGGCGCGCACCGCCCGCAGGCCACAGGGGCTCTTTGCTACGATCTGCCACTCTTTTCGGACCCCGCACGGTGTGCGGGGCGCGCAGGATTCGCTATGAGTTACGCCGTCAAAGAGATTTACTACACACTGCAGGGTGAAGGCGTGAATGCCGGCCGCCCAGCGGTCTTCCTGCGCTTTGCCGGGTGCAATCTCTGGAGCGGCCGCGAGGTCGATCGGCCCAAGGGGCGTGGTGGCTGCTCGACCTGGTGCGATACCGACTTTGTCGGTACCGACGGCCCGGGCGGTGGCCGCTTCGCAGCTGCTGACGATCTCGTCGCTGCCGTCTCCGCGATGTGGCCCGAGACGTCGGCGCCGGAGCGGCTCGTGGTCTGCACCGGCGGCGAGCCTCTGCTGCAGCTCGACGCCGCGCTGGTCGGCGAGCTGCACGCCGCAGGCTTTGCGGTAGCGGTGGAGACCAACGGCACCCGCCAGCCGCCCTCGGGTATCGACTGGATTTGCGTCAGCCCCAAGGCCGGAACCGAGTTATCCTTGCGTTCCGGCCACGAGCTCAAGCTGGTCTTTCCGCAAGTCGGCATGGAGCCGGAGCGTTTCGTCGACCTCGCTTTCGACCACTTCCTCTTGCAACCCATGGACGGCCCCGACCGCGAGCACAACACCCGCGCGGCGCTTCGCTACTGCCTCGAGCATCCGCGCTGGCGACTCAGCCTCCAGACTCACAAATACTTGGACATCCCATGACCGCCATCTCCGGGCCCATGACCGTCTTCAAGGAGTTCTCCTTCGAAGCCGCCCACCTGCTTCCCAACGTCCCACCGGGCCACAAATGCCGGCGCTTGCACGGTCATTCCTTCCGCGTCGAAGTCCACGTCCGCGGTGGCGTCCAACCCGACACCGGCTGGGTGATCGATTTCGCCGACATCTCGCGCGCCTTCGCCCCCCTCCACGAGCAGCTCGATCACCATTACCTGAACGAGATCGAAGGTCTCGAGAACCCCACCAGCGAGAATCTGGCGCGCTGGATCTGGCAGCGTCTCGAAGGGAAGCTCGAAGGTCTTTGCCGCGTCGTCGTGCGCGAGACGTGCACGTCGGGGTGTGTGTACGAAGGCGAGTGCTGAGGCCGCTACCCGGGGCGGAGTTGGGCGAGTCCACGCCGCAGCCCGTGGATAGCTCGAACCGCGCGCTGGGGATAGTAGAGCGCGACCCATTTGCCGCCGACCTCGACCGCTAGGAAGGCAGCGGTGAGCACGGTCGAGACGACGCCAAGGCGGTTCGGATCTCGAGCCAGCTCCTGAACCGCCAGAAACGAGCTGCCCACGACCAGCTGGGCTCTGAGGATGAGCGTTAGAGCGATGGCCCTGGCGGCCTGACCTGGGGATATGGGAAGTGGAGCGGAGGTTTGGTTTGCTCCACTCGTCTCTCCGAGATCTGGCGATCGGGTAGCGAGGAATACGCCTGCCTCACCGAACGAGAGGGCGTAGGTTCCGAGCAAGGCGAAGATCAGCACCGAACCAGCAAGTAGCATCGTTCCTCCAGGGGAAAGCTCATCCGTATTGTAGCGACGGAGGTATTCGAGCTCATTTGGCTCCGAGCTTCAGGCGGGCTGCAACCCTGGCGCGCGTAAAGCGTAGGCTACTTTGTATACTTTGAGCCGACCGACGACCGAGGGGCACGCGACACGTGGCGAAGATGGGTGAGCTCGAACTGCTGGTGATTCTGGCGATTGTGCGCGCCGGCGAGGAGCCGTATGCCAATCGCGTGCGGCAGGATCTGGAGGAGAACGCGGAGCGTCGGGTGACGCGTGGCGCGCTGTATCGCACGCTGAGCCGGCTGCGAGACAAGGGCTACGTCGACTGGGAGATGCGGCCGAGCAAGATCCCGGAGCGCGGCGGCCACCCGATGCGACGACTGCGCGTGACCGCCGCCGGGCTGGCGACGGCACGCGCCTCGCGGGCGATCCTGCTCGATTTCCTCGAAGGCCTTGGGCCAGTGGCGGAGGGTGGATGACGCCCGAGCCGCCGCGCCGAGCGCAGCAGCTGCTGTGGCGTGCCCTCGGACCCAACGGCGAGACCCGCGCCATCCTCGGCGATCTGGCGGAGGATTTTGCGCACCTGGCCGAGGCCCGAGGGCTCGGCGTGGCGCGGATCTTCTACTGGCGTGAAGCGATTCTGCTCAGCCTGAGCCTGCGCGCCCAGCGCGATCTCGACAACCTATCGGACCGCAGCACCCTGGAGCCCTTGATGATCAACGCTTTCAGCCTGCCGGCGATCGCCGGAGATGCCCGATTCGCCCTGCGCGGCCTAAGCAAGGAGCTGCGCCTCAGCCTGTTCGCCATGCTGATAATCGGCCTCGGTATCGGCGCGACGACCGCGGTCTACAGCGTCATGAGTCCGCTGATGCTGCGGCCGCTGCCGTTCGACGAGCCGGAACGTTTGGCCTGGATCGCCAATGACGGCGAGCAGGGCCTCTCGGGCGTCACGTCCCGCACCTCCAACCTGCGTGATTTTCGCGCCCTCTCAGAATCGTTCGAGAGCCTCACCGGCTTCTTCGCCTTCTTCAACCAGCGCAGCTACAACCTGATCGGCCAGGGTGAGCCCGAGAAGCTGGTGGGCGTCGGCGTGGCGCAGAACTTCCTCGACGTGCTGCGCGTCAAGCCGCTGGTCGGCCGCAACTTCGTCGACGAGGAAGGCGTTTGGGACGGCCGCCCGGCGGTGATCCTCAGCCATTTCTTCTGGCAGCGCCGGTTCGCTGGGGACCGCGGCATCGTCGGCTCGGCGATCACCCTGGATCGCACGGCCTACGAGGTGGTCGGGGTGCTGCCGGCGTCGTTCGACTTCAGCGCCCTGTTTGCACCCAGCTCTCGCGTCGACTTCCTGGTGCCGTTCCCGATCAGCGATGAGACCGATCGCTGGGGCAATACCCTGTCGATGATCGGGCGTCTGCAGCCCGGCGTGACGCTGGCGGGCGCCCAGGCCGATCTCGAGCGCGTCATCGCCGGCCTGAAGCAGGACGACCCCGATCGCTGGGGCCTCGCCGCGGTCGTGACGGGGCTACAGCAGCAGGTCTCGGGGCCCTACCGCTCGGCGATGTGGCTGTTGGCCGCTGCCGCCGGCGCGGTGATGTTGATCGTTTGCGTCAACCTCTCCAATCTGCTGCTGTCCAAGGGTCCCAAGCGTTCCAAGGAGATGGCGGTGCGGGCAGCCCTCGGGGCACCGCGGGTGCGGCTGCTGCGGCAGCTGCTGTTCGAGAGCCTGGCGCTCGCCTTGGGCGGTGCGGTATTCGGCGTCGCCCTGGCGGTGGCCATCACCCGCGCGGTGGCTGCGGCCCAGGCGATCAGCATACCGCTGCTGCGCACGGTGACGGTGGACGCCGGGGCGCTGGCATTCTCAGCCGGGGTGGCGCTCATCACCGGCGTGGTGATCGGCATCGTGCCGGCGCTCAAGACGGCGGACGGCAACGTGGCGGCGGCGTTCGGCGGCTCGAGCCGAGGCGCCAGCTCGAGCCGCGCCAGCACCCGGCTGCGCGAAGCGCTGGTGATCGCCGAGGTGGCGCTGGCTTGCGTTCTGCTGGTGCTCGGAGGGCTGCTGCTGAAGAGCTTTCAGCGCGTGCTCGATGTCGAGCTCGGCTTTCAGCCGCGCGAGCTGGTGACCTGGAAGCTCAACTCGGCGCGAGCATTCGAAGAGCTCGCTGAGGTCAACGCCCACTACGACGAAATCCTGCGCAGCATCTCGAGCGTTCCCGGCGTCGAGGCTGCCGGGCTGACCGACGCGGTGCCTCTCGGCACCAACCGCAACTGGTCGTTGCCGAAGCCCGGTGCGGAAGAGGACCCGAGCCAGTCGGTGAACGTCTACCCGCACCTCATCGATCGGGGCTATATCCAGACGATGCAGATCCCGCTGATTGCGGGGCGTCACTTCAACGCGCTGGATCACGACGAGCACGAGCCGGTGGCGATTATCAACGAGAGCGCGGCGCGCGCCCTGTTCGACGGCGGGGAGGCCGTAGGGCGGACTGTTCGACTGGGTGACAACGAGGTCGCCGTGGTCGGTGTGGTCGCCGACGTGCGCCATCTCTCGCTGGAGGCCGATTCGGGCTCGGAGCTCTATTTGCCGATCAGTCAGTTTTGGGACTTCAGCAGCCTCGAGCTGGTCGTGCGCTCGAGCCTGCCGCCCGAAGTGCTGGCGCCGAGTGTCGGCATCGCGATCCAGCGCGTCGACCCGACGATGCCGGTCGGCGAGTATCAGGCGCTGACCCGCGTGGTCGACCGCTCGACGTCGCCGCGCCGCTTCACCCTCATGCTGCTCACCGCTTTCGCCAGCGTCGCGCTGCTGCTCGCTGCCCTCGGCATTTACGGCGTACTTTCGTACTCGGTCGCAGAGCGCACTCGCGAGATCGGTATTCGCATGGCGCTCGGTGAGTCGGCGGGCGGCGTGTTGCGGCGGGTGATCGCCAAGACCCTGGCGCTGGCCGGCATCGGTGTGGCGCTGGGGGCCGGCGCGTCGTTCGCCGTCAGCCGGTCGGTGTCCTCGCTGCTCTACGGCGTCGAGCCCACCGATCCACTGACCTTCCTGTCGATGGCGGCCGTCCTGCTGCTGGTGGCTGCACTGGCCGGATTCCTGCCGGCGCTGCGAGCCTCTCGCACCCAGACCGTGATCGCCCTGCAGGCGACGTGAGCCGTTGGCTGCAAGCGGCGGCTGGCACCCCGTAGCTCCTGATCTACAGCTCCTGATCTGGAGCTGAGTAAGGCGAAGGCTTTTCGCTCAACTCTGAGATCTGTAGCGTGAACGTACCCGGTGCGAGCCTCGCACCCGCTATCTGAAGCTCAAACATACCCGGTGCGAAGCTCGCACCGGGTATGTTGAAGGTGTAGAGACCGCGATTTTGCCTCGATCCCGGTTTCTGAAGCTCAAACATACCCGGTGCGAAGCTCGCACCGGGTATGTTCACCTCGAGGATAGGCCGATCGAAGCAAGACCGCGGTCTGGAGGGGTGGATCCAGGGATTCGTGGACGACTTTGTATACATCGTCGTGGTTTCGGGGCTCTGCCGCGTCGCTGTGCGCGGATCAGCTGGCTTCTGGGTCGAGCAGCTGCGTCTCGGTCTTGAACCCTGAGCCTCTGCATGAGCTGATGCATAGGCATGGCGGCATCGATGCAAGGAATCCCACCCCGGCGCACGCTAGCTCGGGGAGTGGGTATCCGGTTTCTCACGCCTACTGAGTGTGGGAAAACGTTTACTCAAAACCCGGCTAAATCGCGACAAAAACCCTGTCAAATGATGGCATCGTCTTTGCTATATAACTTTGCACATCTGATTTGAGCTAGCTCACGTCGTCACATCCGAGAGAGGGGGTCAACTATGACAGGCCTTTTCTTCGGGCCAGGCGAACGTGCTCCGCCCGCAGGGCCCGAAGGCATCGCAGTCTCACCGGCGAACGCCGCACGAGGACCGCGAACCCAGTAAGTCAGTGGTGTGCAGATGCGCCTGAGCTTCGGGATCGATCACATTATCGTGATGTGTCGGGCCGATGGCTCGAGCGAAGAGAAACCGTCTGAAAACTTTCGGTTGTCCAACCGAAAAACATGAGGAGAAGCCATGTCTAAAGAACAGAAGATTCGTAAGCCCGCCGCCGCCATCGCCGTCACCGGACTGGCCGCTGCTGCCATGGGTCCTGGAGCCACGGAAGCGGCTGCCGTGACCGGTCAGCTCGACGAGCTCCGCAACGCCGCTGCGGGTGAAGTGACGGTCGGCCACAGCATCCTCAACAACGCGATCGGCGAGTCGCAGGATCTGGGGCGCATTCCAATCATCATCCACACCGACGGTCACACCGACGGTCACACCGACGGCCACACCGACGGCCACACCGACAGCCACACGGACAGCCCGTGGGAGTTCTAGCTCTCGTTTCCGCTTGAGAGCCGGGACGGAGCCCGAGCCGTGGTGAGAGCGCATCAGCTCTCGCCCGGCGGGCTCTCCCCGCCCGCGCAAACCCCAAGGCCCGAAAGGTGGAGTCGATGACCACAGAAGCGACGTGCAGCCAGCCCGCTCTGACGCAGCCCGAGTTCAAGAAGCCGATCTACATGTACCTGCTCAAGGTGACCGAGTTTTGCAACTTGAACTGCCCGTACTGTTACATGTTCAACCTGTCGGACAAGACCTATCTCAAGAAGCCCAAGATCATGCCGATCGAGATGGTGCCGACAATCGTCAACAAAGTCGTTGCGCTGGCCAAGCGCCAAGACGTCAAGAACCTCACCATCTCGCTCCATGGCGGTGAGCCAATGCTGGCAGGCCGGGAGTGGATCCGCGAGGCCATGGGTATCTTTCGGGATATCGGTAGGGACGACATTACGTTCAATTTCTTCATGCAGACCAACGGCGTGCTCATCGATCAAAAGTGGATCGATTTCTGGGAAGAAATGGGCATCAAAGTCGGCCTGAGCATGGATGGCACGCCGGAAGTGCACGACCGCAACCGGATCGATTTCAACGGTCGCGGCTCCTACAAAGCCGTGGCGCGCGGTCTGGCCCTGCTGAAAGACAATAAAAAGGTTTTCACCGGCGTCCTGTGCGTGATGGATCCCACCGTCGACGGACTGGAGATCTATCATCACTTCCGTGAGCTCGGCGTCGACCGTATGGATTTCCTCTGGCCTCTCGAGCAGAACTGGAACCATCTGCCGCCAGGTCTGGAAGAAGCCGGCGCCACACCCTATGCCGACTACCTGATTCCGATTTTCGACACCTGGTGGCGCGAAGACAACCAGGACATCCGGATCCGTTACTTTCAGCAGATCTTGCTCAACATCTTCGGCAGCCGCAACGGGCTCGACTCGCTCGGCGGCAACCCGATCAGCATCACCACCATCGACTCCGACGGCAGCATCGAGCCGGTCGATTCGCTGCGGGCCTGTGCCGATGGCTTGACCAACCTCGAGATCAACATCAAGCGAGATCCGATCGAGGCGATCTACGACACTGGACTGTTCAAGACCGCACTCGGCGGCCAGGAAGGTCTCTGCGATACGTGCCAGAGCTGCGCTCTGCACGACGTCTGCGGTGGCGGCTACCTGCCGCATCGCTACAGCAGTGAGACCGGTTTCGCCAACCCGACGGTCTATTGCCGTGACGTGTGGAAACTGGCGACCCATATTCTGAACACGGTCACTGAAGAGATGCGCCATGCCGGCTGCATCCCGCCGGCCGCGCTCTCAGCGCACTCGGCCGAGCATCATCTGCCCGCGGCCTGAAGTCATGGAGCGAGTCCCGTCAGCGTGTCGCCATCGTTTGAGACGGCCGAGCGCTGATGCGGCGAGCTGATCGAGCAGGAGAGCATCATGAGCAGCACCGCACGCGACATCGTACACACGTTACGTGGCCTGCGCCGGTCCCCGGGTTTCGCGCTGACCGTGGTCCTGACGCTGGCGGTGGCTTTTGGTATCAACATCCTGGCCTTCGCGGTGATCCACGAGGTCTTGATCCGGCCCCTGCCGTTTCGTCAGCCGGAAGATCTGGTGATCGTTTGGGCGACGCAGAGCAGTAGGAATATTCAGCAGGCCTCGGTGTCGCTGCCGGATTTCGCCGACCTCGCGCGGGATCACGAGACCCTGGCAGAGGTCGCCGCCATGCGTCGCGCGGTGTTCGTGCTGCGCGCGGACGGCGAGCCAGAAGAGATCCGGGGTGCCGTCGCGACTCCCAACCTCTTTCAGCTCTTCGGCGTGCAGGCCGCCGCCGGGCAGCTGTTCCGCGGCGACGTGCCGGCCGAGGAGGTGGCCGACCAGGTCCTGATCAGCGAGGCTTTGTGGCAGCGCAGATTTGGCGGCGAGCTCGACATCGCCGGGCGTGAGCTCATAGTGGACGAGCGCAGCGTTCGGATCGCCGGGGTCGTGCCGTCGACTTTCCGCTTTCCGTCCGGTGCGGAGATCTGGCTGCCGCTCACCCAGCGGCCCGAGGCGGCAGCGCGCGGTGGTCGCTACTACACGGTGTTCGGCCGGTTGCCGCCAGCGAGCGACGTGGGGGTGGCGCAGCAGCGTGCCAACCGGTTGGCGGCGGCGCTCGAAGCGCGTTTTCCGCAAACCAACCAGGGGTGGCGCTTCGCGGTTCTCGGCCTGCAGGAGCAGATGGTGGCGCGGGTGCGGCAGGCGCTGTGGATCATCTACGGCTGCATCTGCGGGGTGATGCTGCTGGCCTGGGTGAATGTGGGCAGCATCTGCAGCGTCCGCGCCGGCAATCGCCTCAGAGAGCTGGCGGTGCGCGAGGCCTGTGGCGCCGGGCGCGGCCAGATCCTCGGACTGCTGCTGATCGAGAGCCTTATCCTGGCGGCGTTGGCGAGTGTCCTCGGAGTGCTGCTGGCGAGCTGGGGGCGGGTGGTCTTGGGCAGTCAGATCGGGCGATGGGTTCCCTTGGCCGAGACGCCGAGCCTGCAGCCCTGGATGTGGGTCTATGGCCTGGGGCTGGTGGTCGCTGCCACCGTCGTCTGCGGCCTGCTGCCGGCGTTGCGACTCGTGCGACGTTCGCCTTTGGTCGGTTTGCTGCGCAGCGGACACGGCATGACCGGCGATAGCGCCCAGCGCCGGTTTCAGAACGGCACCGTCGTGGCGCAGGTCGCCATCGTAGTGCCGCTGTTGATCTGCACGCTGTTCTCCTTGAAGAGCGTGCTCAACTTGGCGAACGTCGACGTCGGCTTCGAGTTCGACGGTGTGACGACGATGAAGGTCGCCTTGAAGTCGGCACGCTACGAGCCCCCCGCCGCCCGCCTCGAGTTCTTCCGCCAGCTGCAGGCGGCGGCCGCCAGGCTGCCGGATACCGAGGCCGCCAGCCTGGCCTCGGACGTGCCGCTGGCCGGCTCGACACGCACCAGCTCGTTCCACATCGAGGATCAGCTGCTCGACTTCGGAGAAACGCCGAGCGCCGATATCCACTCGATCAGCCATGGCTACTTTGCGACGATGCGTATCCCGCTGACCGAAGGCCGCGCCTTCACCCCCCGCGACCGCGCCGACAGCCAGGGCGTGGCGGTCGTCAACCAGGCGCTGGCGCGCCGATACTGGGGGGAGGCAGGCGCTATCGGCAAGTCGATCCGCATCGGCGGTCCGAAGGAGCGTCGCCAGTATGGCGGCGCGGTCGAGCGTGAGATCGTCGGCGTGGTGGCGGACGTCAAGCACCGCGACGTCACCGGCCAGGTCCGCGGTGAGATCTACGTTCCCTACGAGCAGGGCGTGCCGGAGAGCATGGTCTTGACGGTGCGCTCGCAGCGGCACAGCGAGCGGCTGGTGTCGGCCCTCAAGCACGTGGTCCACCAGATCGACGAGCTGCAGCCGGCCGGCGCGGTCGAGCAGCTGGAGACGATCTACCGCAGCTCGTTCCAGCAGGAGCGGATCGAGCTGGTGCTGTTCGGCATCCTGTCGGTGATCGCGGTGCTGCTGACCTCGATCGGGCTCTACGGTCTGACCGCTTACACCATCGAGCGCCGTTCCCTGGAGATCGGCATCCGCCTCAGTCTCGGAGCGCGACCGGCAGAGATCGCCCGCTTGATCCTGGCCAGCAGCCTCAAGCTCGGGGCCTGCGGCGTCGGCCTGGGTCTGCTGATCACCGGTTTGGTGGTGAAGCTCTTGACCAGTCGTCTCTACGGCGTCGGTCCTTTCGACCCGCTGATCTTTTCGGCCTCGCTGGCGCTGGTCGCGGTGATGACCTGCGCTGCGACCCTGGGTCCAGTATCGCGGTTGCTGAGCAAGCATCCGATCTCCCTTTTCGATCAGGATTGACGGAATCGGCCGTCAAAGCAGGAGGTAGCACGATGATTTCCAGAACGCGATCCGAGGCGATGGGGCCGCAGGACTTCGATCCGCAGATCCGTGACGCAGTGACCTCGGCGATCAGTGGCTGGCGTCCCGGCCCGATCGTGCTCACGGGCCGGCCGGGGGCGGGTCGCCGTGCTCTCGTGGCGTCGGCGGCCTTCGCGGCGCGCTCGTCCCTCGAAGGTGAGCTGCTGCTGGCGCGCTGCGATCTCGAGGGCTATGAGCCCGATGCTGAGAGCATCGCCGGGTTCCTGCGCTATCGAGCGTGGCGTCTCTTGGGAATCGAGGTGCCCGGGACTGCGGAGCCTGCGGCAGCACACGAGCCGGAGTTGAGCTGGCTGACGCCGCTCCTGGAAGCTCGAGAGTCCTGGGGAGCCAGCCGCGGCGTAGCGATGGTGCTCGCGATCCTGCTGGATTTGTCGGCATCCGGTCATGCCGTCGAGGAGCTGGCGGCGGGCACGCTCGAACGGTTGGCAGCCTCGGATCCTTCGATCAGCGGCCGGCAGCTGCTGGAGGGGCTGTTGCGCGAGCTGTCGCAGGGTCGCCGGCTGCTGCTGCACTGCGTCGACGATCGACAGCTCAGCGAAGTGACCCGAGCCAGGGTGGTGGCGATGGCGGGCGATCTGCCCGGCGTGCGCTGGGTTGTTTCCGTCGGGTCGCGGGCGGCCGGGCCGTCGGACTACGCTGCGGATGTCATCGCGGTCAGTCGCCTGCCCGGCGAGGGGCCCCAGGCTGCCCTGGATGCCGGTGACCCGGCGGGCAATCCGCGGAGGGAAGAGCCGTTGGATGAGCAGGTCACGGAGCTGCTGGAGCTCGCTGCTTTGTGTGGCCGCGTCTTCCCGATCACGCCTTTGTTCGAGCTCATGGGGTTGGCGGCGGGGGAGCGCCAGCGGGTACTCGAGCAGATTGACGAGTCCCTGGTTCAGGGCGCAGATGCGATCCTCGAAGATCTGGAGTACCGGCATCCCGGCTTTCCGGGTGAGCTGGTGTATGCCTTCCGCGACGAGCGAACGGTCGGCCAGATCGCCGTCCGCGGCGCTCAGTGGCAGCTAGCGCGGCGAGCGGGACAGCTGCTGTTCTCACTCGACGAGCGCTTCCCCGCCCCCTCCTTGAGCGTCGCCCTGCTGCTCGACAGCGTCGCCGCCTACACCGATCCGGCGCAAGACGCCGCCGGCGGATTCCACCGCTGGCCCGGCTGGTGGGCAGATCTCGAGGAGACGGAGTCACTGGCTGAGCGGCTGGCGGCGACGGCTACCGATCCGGCTTCGGTGCTGGAAGTCTGGCGTGCCGTAAAGCGCTGCGAGCGCTGCTGGCCGGCTGCGCGGTCGGTGGTGCTGACCACGGTCTGTCTGCAGCACCGCCAGCAGATTCCGGAAGATCAGCTGGGTGACCTGCTGTTTGTCCACGGCAACGCCCTGCGAGCCATCGGACAGCTCGACGCGGCGCTCGCGTTCGCCCATGAAGGGCTCGAGCTGGCGAAGCTTCGGGACGAACTGGCCTCGCCACGACCGCCCTTCCTCCTCGGCCTTATCCAGCAGGAGCTCGGCGACTGTAAGTCGGCACGGCGCTACCTCGAGCAAGCCCTGGCCAATCATCGCAACGCTGGCGTGAGTGAAGACGAGGGATTGGTGGCGATGCTCGAAGTGCTGGCCGACGTCGAGCGTGAGCTCGGCGATCCCGGGGCCGCGCGTTTGCACCTTCAGCGGGCCCTGCAGGTCAAGCAGGCGCTGTATGGTGACCTGCACCGAGACCTGGTGGTGACGCTGAAGAATTTGGCTAGCCTGGCCCGTCGAGATGGGCTGTTGCGAGAAGCCAAGGACTACCTGGCGCATATTGTTGCAATCGAGCGCGAGGCGGTGGAGCGTCTAGACGGCGAGATGCTCACCGTGGTCAAAAATCTGGCGACCATGGCGCGCCGTCTCGGTGAGACCCAGGAGGCCTTCGACGCCTACCAGATGGCTTGGGCGATCGAGCAGCAGGCTGGAGGCGGATCGTTCGATCTGGCCAAGCACCTAGCCGGGCTGGCCCGTGAGCTCGGCGACGTCCAGGCGGCCTACGCGTACTATCAGGCGGCGTGGGAGATCGAGCGTCGCGATGGACGGCGACCGCTAGATCTAGCCAAGCATCTGAGTCAGCTGGCGCAGCAGAACGGTGAGGCGGAGCAGGCCCTGGCCTACTACCGGCAGGCGCTCGAGATCGAGGAGCGCCAGCTCGGCGAGGATAGCGTGCTGCTGGTACCGACCCTCAAGAATCTGGCGCGACTGGCGCGCGAGGCCGAAGCGCCCGAGGTGACCCAGGCTGCGCTGCAGCGCGCCGCGAGGCTGCTGACCGAAGCCGCGCGACCCGACTCCGAGATCCAAGTGACGCTCAAGAACCTGGCCCAGATCGCGGAGCAGCGAGGGGATCAGGACGTCGCCCGCGACAGTCTAGAGCGGCTGCTGGCGATGGCTCGCAACCAGCACGGCGAGCACCATCCGGCGGCGCTGGCTGCGACCGTGCGGCTGGCCAGCTCGTTGATTGGGTTTGGCGAGCTCGAGGCCGCTGAAGAGCGTCTGCTCGCGGCGCTGGCCGTCTGGAGCGGGGAGGCCGTGGAGACCGAGCACTACTTGCCCGAGGTCCACTTGAGGATGCTGCTAGCCCAGCTCTACGCGGCTCGCGCCGAGCAGCATCGTGCGCACGGCTATTTGAGCGACGCGCTGCGGCTGTCAGAAGAGGTCGCGGGCCTGAAGGACCCGCTGACCCTGGCCATCCGAGAGCGCATGGACGCGCTGCCGGCCGCTTGAGGAAGCGGTCGGCAGCGGTGATGGCTACGGCCACGCGCAGTCCACCGAGCGCGGCGGTCTATCGATCGGCCTTCGGCGAGATCCGAGCTAGCGCCAGGCGGTCGCGTCGCCGCTCTCGAAGCCGTCGGCGAAAATGTCAGACGGCGGCGGGTTGTTGAGCTGCATCTTGACGACCACGTTGTTGATGCCTTGGCCGGCAAGGTTGGGGACCGAGATATTGGCCGTGCCGTCGAACAGGTTCGGAGAGAAGGCGTTGGTGATGTCGAGCGGCTCGTCGAAGATCGGCGTGCTGTTGTTGAAGAACTGAACCGTGGCCGAGGTGACGTTGGTCGGGCAGTCGCCGTCGAGGGCGTCGTCGATGCCGATCTCGATGCAGGCGGCGTCGAGCGGCGTGCCGGTCTCGGGATCCTCGAAGCCTTCGGGGAAGAGGTCCTCGCCGTTCATGGACTGCATGTTGATGGTGGTCTCGAGCGGGTTCTCGGGGTCTCCGAAGCGACGACCGCCGCCTTCTGAAAGGTTGTCGGGATCGGTCTCGAATTCGAACACGAACGGCTGGGTGCCATCGGTGTACGGGTCGATAAGCTCATTGAGCCCATCGAAGTTGGCTGTGTTGTCGTCCATGTTCGCCTTGTGGGGCGTCTTGCAGTCTCTGCTGCCGTTCTCGGCCAGGGCGGGATTCACCGAGTAGTCGTCACCCTGGAAGCCCATTTTGCCTTCGATGGCGTTGTCGGCGAGCGGGATGCCCGAGCCGCTGACGTTGTCGATGCCGGTACTCTCGATATCGAGCGCGTCGCGCTTGACGCGCTGCGACATGCCGATGGCGTCGAGCGAGGAGAGAATCTGTTTGATGAGGGCGGCGATACCGGCGGCGTGGGGAGCGGCGGCGGATGTGCCGAAAAAGGGATTGAAGCCCGGGGTGGCGGTAGAGACGCCATCGGCGGCGGTGATGTCGGGCTTTTCGCGCGTCTCGCTCTGCTGCCCGCCGCGGCTGGCGCCGCCGATCGGCGTGCCGTCGGCCTCGAAGAAGATACGGCGCGGACCGTCGGAGGTGAACGGCTCGGCCGGGTTGGCGGCACCGCCGGTGAAGGCGCCGCCGCCGGCAGTGGCGACGTTGACCGCGGCGACCGCGATGGCGCCCTCGGCGGCAGGATGACCGAAGATCTGGCCGTCGGTAGCCTCAGCCAGCTCGCCACGGTGGGAGTTGACGTGCAGGAAGCGGTCGCTGCCGCCAAACTGCACCACCACAATCCGATTGCCGAGATCGTCGCGGGTGGTGGAGTCTATGATCTCGACCGGGAACTGAGTGCCGTTCTGCGTCGAGGTCGAAGCGGCGATGACGTTGGCGAGGGCGGCGTCGAGCACGTAGAGGTCGTAGTCGTTGTCCGAGCCGGGGGAAGGATCGGACCACTGCAGGGTGAAGAAGAACGGCGTGTCCTGGGTGACCTCATTGGAATTCTGGCCGCCGCCGAAGTCATGGGCCGAAACGCCGAGGCCGGCGAGAGGTGCCGGCAGACCGATTCCGACGTAGTCGCCTTCCCAAACGCCAGCGGTGCCGGCGGCGAGGTTGCCGGAGTTGCCGGCGGAGGAGTAATAGGCGACGCCCTGAGACGCGACCTCGTCGACCGCCTGGGCGATGATGCCGTCCTGGAACACCGGCTCGGTGAAGTAGAGCACGTCGTCGACGATCACCGTGCAGCCGGCAGCCGCTAGGTCGAGAATGTTCTGGGCCATCTGCGCCTGGCCACCACGGCCGGTGGCGAAGAACAGGTCAGCACCCGGGGCCATGTCGTGAATGATCTCGAGCAGGGCAGTACCCTCGCTGGTGCCGGGGTTGCCGTCCTGACCGGGCAGCACGGTGACTCCGGCCGGCAGATCGCCCGAGCCCTGGAGGTCAGCGAGGGCATCGACGCTGTCCGACATGGCGCCGGCGCTGACGCCGGTGCCGTCGACGCTGAAGGTGGCGCGAGCGACGTCAGCGGCGTGGGCGACGTCGCCCTCGGTGGTGTTGATCATCTGGGTCATGTAGACGTCGGCCGGGCGCAGCGAGCGCACCTGGGCGAGGCTGGCCAATGACTCGATCTGGGTCAGCGGTAGGGTCGCCCGCACCGCCCGCCAGCGCGGGAACGCGCTGTGGACGGTACCGCCGAGCTCGGTGATGCGAGCCAGCAGGGCAGCGTCAACTCCAGCGTCGAGATCGATCAGCACGGCGCCCTCGGCGTTGGCGTGGCGGGCGACCTCCAGCTTGGGCAGATGTTCGAGCATGGAGCTGTCGCGCTGCTGTGCGAGCTCGAGCAGCAGGCGCGAGTCGATCTTGTGCTGGGCTGCGGTGCGCGACTGCTTCTCCTGCACCAGAGCGGCAATCTGGGCCGCGGCCTGCGGCGTGAGCTGGCTGGCGTCGAGCTGCGCGGGAACGAGACTCAGCAGGCCGGCCAGGGCGAGACAGAGGGGGCGAGCGAATGCATCGGCGAGCCCTGGGCGGCTCGAGGAACGGGTTGAGGGCACGGTGATTCCTCCAGGGGTTCGAAGAGATCTCGGGGGACGAGAAGGTGATCGAACACCAGACGCGGAATCGCGCCGCCAACCGGATCAAACGGTTTTGATTTTTTGCGTAGATGAGCGCGCGACGTCAGCGGGTCTGCAGTTGGCGGTGCAGCCAGCCTTTGGTGAGTCGCCACTGCCGGACGACGGTGGCGCGCGAAGAACCCAGCGCTTCAGCGGTCTGTTCCAGCGACAGGCCGGCGAAGAAGCGCAGCTCGACCAGCCGGGCTTTGTCGGGGTCGAGGCGGGCCAGATCTTCGAGGCATTCGTCGAGCACCAGGACCTCGTGGGCGCGCTCCCCGAAGGCCACCTGGCCGAGTTTGTCGAGCTCGACGCGCCGCACGTCGCCGCCACGCTTCTCGGCCCCGCGAGCGCGGGCTTCGTCGACCAGTATGCGGCGCATCACCCGCGCTGCGACAGCGAAGAATTGGCCGCGATCCTGCCACGAAACCTGGCGTTGATCGATCAAGCGCAGGAACGCTTCGTGCACCAGCACCGTGGTCTCGATGGCACCGTGCGGCTCGACGGCGACCCGTCGACTGGCGACGCCACGCAGGTCATCGTAAAGGCGGGCGAACAACGCCTCGCCAGCGTCCTGATCACCGGACGACCAGGCCCGCAGCAGAATCGTCGTCTCGTCGCGGTCTGCCGTCAAACCCTCGGCTGCCGGCCGTTGGGCTGAGGCGTGATCTTTGGGTCTCACGGTCCTCCACTTCGGGTTGCGACGCGCCGTGCCACCGGGCGGCCCAGTAACGAGCTCCGGGGTCAGCGCTCGAGTCTGCTACTGTACCGGTTTCGAGCGGCGAGGGGCAGTCGGAGGCGAACCGATGGAGTTGACGCCAGACCAGTGTCGCGAGGTAGAGCGCTCGTGGAGTCGAATCAGATGGAGATGACTCCGGATCAATGGCGTGAAGTCGAAGGGCTCGTGGATCGGGCTTTGCGTCTGCCGGGCGAAGAGCGCGCGCGGTTTCTGATCGATCAGTGCGGCGACGATACCGCCAGGCTCGAGCAGGTGCTGGATCTGCTGCTGGCCACCTCCGAGGCCGAGGCGATCGCAACACCGGCTTGGGCGCCGTCGGACACTGCCGGCGACTCGCCGAAGGCCTCATCCAGCGCCTCGACCGCCGAGTTTGTGAAGCAGCCTGCTCATCCGGGCTCTGGAGCGGTCGCGAACGTTGACCCAGCGCAGGCCAGCGGGTCGTCGGAGCAGAAGATCGGCTCATTCGAAGTGCTGCACGAGCTCGGCCGCGGCGGCATGGGAACGGTCTATCTCGCCCAGCAGTTCTCGCCGGTGGAACGCCAGGTGGCCGTCAAAGTCGCCCACCAGCCGCTCGGCAGTGAGGGCCGGCGGCGCCTCGCTGCCGAGCGTCAGGCGATGGCGCGGCTCTCGCACCCCAATATCGCCCAGGTGCTGGAGGCGGGAAGCACCGAGGAGGGGCATCCCTACTTCGCCATGGAGCTGGTGCGAGGGGTGCCGATCACCAGCTACTGTGACCATCACGAGCTCGACGTCGGGTCGCGCCTGCGACTGTTTCTAGGGGTGTGCTCCGGCGTTCAGCACGCCCACCAGAAGGGCATCCTGCATCGCGATCTGAAGCCGTCCAATGTTCTGGTGGCCGAGGTCGACGGTACGCCGGTAGCCAAGATCATCGACTTTGGCATCGCCAAGGCGTTGGATCAGCCGCTGGTGGACAGCACGTTGGTGACCGGGGGGCGGATCATCGGAACCCCGGCATACATTGGCCCCGAAGCGCTCACTCCCGAGGGCGGTGGTGCGGTCAGCGACACGCGTGGCGACGTCTACAGTCTCGGCGTCTTGCTGCAGGAGCTGCTGATCGGGCAGCGGCCGTTTCGGCACAAAGCCGGGGAGACGCCGCTGGCCCACTGGCGACGCAAGACCGAGCAAGATCCAGCCAGCCTCAGCCGTCGTTGGCGGGAGCTCGATTCCGAGGATCGCGAGCTGCTGGCGGGTGCCCGCGCCACCGATCCACAGGGTCTGAGTCGACGCATTCGAGGCGATCTCGAGTGGATCGTGCAGCGAGCGATCGCCCGCGAGCCCGTCGATCGCTACTCGGGCGTCTCGGAGCTGGCCGCTGATATCGAACGTCACCTCGCAGACCAGCCGGTACTGGCCGGTCCGCCGACAGCGACCTACCAGCTGCGTAAGCTGGTGCAGCGGCATCGCGGTTTGGTGGGGTTTACGGCGCTGCTGCTGCTGTCCCTGATCGGTGGTCTAGTAGCGCGCAGCATGGAAGCGGATCGAGCCAATCGGGAGGCCGCCGAAGCGCGGGCGGCCAGGGAAGAGACCGAGCGCGTGGTCGACTTCCTAACCGAGCTTTTCGACGCGGCGAGCCCAGAGCAGGCCTTGGGTGAGGAGCCCACGGTGCGTGAGGTGCTGCAGGTCGGCACCGAGCGGCTGGTGGCGAACGAGCTTGACGAGACGCCGCGCGTCCGGTCTCGGCTGCTCGTAACCCTCGGCGACGTGCACTGGAGTCTCGGGGATCCCGAGACCGCTCTGGAGCTGGCGCGGGACGCGCTCGAAGTCCGCCGCAGTGAGCTCGGTGCCGAGCATCCGGAAGTCGGAGACAGCCTGCAGCAGGTGGCTACGCTGGAGAGTGAAGTCGGTAACTTCGAGCGCAGCCAGGAGCTGCTGCAAGAGGCTCTGGAAGTCCTGGAGAAGGCCCATGGCCGAAGCTCGCTGGCAGTCATCAGCCTGCTCAAGGTCATGGGGGCAATCGATGAAGAGACGAGCCGCTACGAAGATGCCCTGGCCCACTACCAGGAGGCCCTCGATCTGGTCGATGCGGGCGGCTGGCAGGATTCGCTCCACAGGGTCGACCTGCTCAACAACGTTGGCGTCATCTACTGGCGGTTGAGTCGCTACGATGAGGCGGTGGGCTTCTACCAGCAGTCTTTGGCAGCCAAGGAGCAGATGCTCGAGCCCGACCACCCGTCGGTTGCGATGACCCTCAACAACCTCGGCGACACCTATCGCGACATGGAGCGTTTTGCAGAGGCGCAGGAAGCCTACCGTCGGTCACTCACCATCCGCGAGAAAGTGCTCGGTCCAGAGCATCCTCACCTCGGTGTGACCCTCAATAGCATGGGCAACCTGGCCCGCGCCCTTGGCCAGTGGCAGGAAGCCGAAGAGCTGCTGCAGCGAACGCGGGCGATCTGGGAGCAGGCGCTCGGGCCAGATCACGCGTGGGTCGCCTACCCGTTCGGCAACCTCGGAGGGGTGTACTACGATCAGGGGCGTGACGAGGAGGCCGAGGCCGTGCTGCGTCGCGCCCTCGAGATCGAGCGTGCCGCTTACGGCGAATCGAACCGCAATGTCGGCAGCACGCTGGCCCAACTGGGCAAGGTGCTGCGGATGTTGGGGCGTCCAGGCGAGGCGAGCCAAGCTCTGCAGGCCGCTGAGGAGATGCTCGAGGCCAGCTCCGGTTCAACCTGGTGGCTCACAACGACCCGGATCGAGCTCGGTTTCCTCGCGCTCGACGACCAGCGTCTCGCGGAGGCCGAACAGATCTTCCGCGCGATCCTAGAGGAAGCCGACGAGCTTGGAGACCGCGACAGCCGAGCCGGCAACGCGCTGCGCGGTCTCGCCGGGCTCGAGCTCGCCCGCGGTCGGCCCGAACAGGCCGCCGAGCTGGCGCGCCAGGCCGTCGCGGCGCTCGAGGTCGACCTACCCAAAGGGCAGCGTGAAGTGGTTGCGGCGCGTGCGCTACTAGCGTCCGACTGATTCGCTTTCCGCGAGTTTCAGGCCTTCCGAGACTGCTGCCTCGGACAAGCGCTGGTCGAACGCGGCGAAGGTCACCGGGTAGCTCAACTGCTCGGCTAGCTCGAGGCACGATGCGAGCTGTAGCGCATCGCTGGCACGGAGGGGATGGCGTGCCAACAGACCCCAGCTGCGGAGAGTGACGCGTTCCGTAAGCTCAACGACGTGAAGCCGCTCGAAGTCTTCCCGCAGCCTTTCGACGATCTGATTGCGTTGTTGTGGCGTCAGGCTCCCTTCGCGCGTGCGGCGAGCCAATGCCGAAGCGACCTCGGTCGCAGTCAAGCGAGCCACGCTATTGATACCGAGCGTCAGGCGCTGTCGAACCCAATCGCTACCGACTTCGCCAATGTAGCGTTTGACCAGCGCGCTGGCGTCAAAGAAGGTGATCAGAAGCGGTCCTCGCGATCCTCCAGAATCGTCTCGCTAATGCATGGGCCGGAGATCGCGATCGGCTCGAAATCCGCTAGGGCCGGGCGCTCGCGAACCTCACCGCCGAGCACGCCGCGTACGACCAGGCTCTTGAGAGCCTCTTCCAAGCCACCTTCGTCGAGCGTAATTGGCCGCAGCTCGGCGACTGGCCGTCCTCGTTCGGTAATGATCAGCGTCGCGCCGTCGCGGACCTGGCGTAGGTAGGTACCCAGGCGAGTTTTGAGCTCTCGAGCCCCGACATGAGGCAATGCGTTCATGTGGTCAGTGTGGTCACTCGAGGCCGACTTGTCAACTCCAAGGAGAGGCAGGAGAGACTCAGGCCTGAAGACAGGCCAGCTCCGCTCGGATCAGCGCGGCCTCGTGCTGGCGGCGGATTCGAATGCCCTTCTGCTTGTGACGCTGCTGCATATCATCGATTTTGTTGGCCAGTTCGACCCAGTCTTGCGCTTCGAGTAGCGGCCCCAACGACTCGAGGTGATGGTTGTGGATGCCCCGGT